>NZ_JAFEUF010000072.1:0-26565 GCF_016901035.1 Streptomyces durocortorensis | reverse complement strand
CGCTTCCCGCCCCCCCGGGCCCGTGGCGCGGCCCCCGCCGCGGGGGGGCCGCGGTGGCCGCCCCCCCCCCCCCCCCGGGGGGGGGGGCCCCCCCCCGGGGGGGGGCCCCGGGAACCTTCACCTCGCCCATCGAGTCGTGCTCGATCCGGAAACCGCTGTTACGGGGCGTCTCGCCCGACGTGTCGCCCATGGTGTTTAAACCTCCTGAAAAAGATGAGCACTTGTCTTGTTCTACGTATTCCCAAGTCGCCTACCGGCCAGTAAATACCGGGGGTAACCACTTACCGGGAGGCGCAATGAGGCGCACCAGCACCAGACTTCGAGGGCTCCGAAGCCTTCGCCGGCTCCGCTGTACGGTCGCCGCCACCGTGGCTCTCGCGGCAGCCGTCGGCGGTATGGCCGCCGCCGGACCCGCGGGCGCGACGGAGTCGGGTACCAGCTCTATCGCATCCACCCCTCTCCCGCCCGCGCTGGAAGCCGTCCGGGCCGCCGAGGCCACCCGGCTGTACGGCAGCCCCGCCGAGCGGCCGCTCGCCGAACGCAAGACCGGGCTGATCTCGCTCGGCGACAGCGAGATCTCCGGCGAGGGCGTCGGCACCTACGACCCCGGCACCAACGGGCCGGACAACTGGTGCCACCGCTCGCCGGAGGCCGCCATCCACCGGACGGGCATCGCGGCGGACGTCACGTACAACGTCTCGTGCTCCGGCGCCTATACCGGGAACATCAAAATCGGCGGAAACAAGCAGTACGCCGACGAGCTCGTGCAGAGCGACAGCCTCGCGATCAAGGCCCGCAACACCCGGATCAAGATGGTCGTCCTGGTCGCCGGGGCCAACGACGACCTCCAGTTCGGCCCGGTCATGACCGACTGCGTGGTCCGCTACATCAGCCTCCAGGGCCCCTGCGAGCCGAAGTACGCGGGCGGCTGGCAGGCCCGCGTCGACGCGCTGGTCCCCAAGGTCGAGGCGACGGTCCGCGACCTGCGGACGGTGATGACCGACGCCGGGTACGCCAACGACGACTACAAGCTCGTCCTGATGGGCTACCCGAGCCCCATCGGCCCGGACTTCCGCGACAACCCGAACTTCCCCGGCAAGCTCATCTGCGGCGGGCTCGGCTACGACTCCGACACCGTCTGGGGCCGCAACACCGCCGTGCCCGCCTTCGAGACCGGCATGCGCAAGGCGGCCACCGCCACCGGGGCCTCCTACCTCGACAACTCCCGGCTCTTCCACGGCCACGAGGTGTGCAGCGAGGCCCCCTGGGCGCGCGGCCTCTACATCGACCTGAGCAAGCCCGGCCTGCCCGACGAGAACTCGGTCCGGCAGTCCTTCCACCCCAACGCGGCCGGCCACCGGGCCTTCGCCTCCTGCCTCACCCAGCTGTACGACTCCGGGCTCCGCGAGGCGAGCTGCGCCGACCCGGCGAGCACGGGAAACCCGGTCCTGACCAGGGCGGCCTGGGACGACGTGTTCACCCCGCTGAAGAACGAGGCCACCGGCACCTGTGCGGACGTGCCCGGCTCGGTCACCCGTAACGGCACCGCGATCGGTGGCTGGGACTGCCACGGCGGGCGCAACCAGAACTGGTGGTACGACACCGGTACGCAGACCCTGCGCACCGCGCTCAGCCACGACCGCTGCCTGGACGTGTCCGGCGCCAAGTACACCCCGGGCGCCACGCTCATCGTGTGGAACTGCGCGGGCGCGGCCAACCAGAAGTTCGTCCGGCAGGCGGGCACGATCCGCCCGGCCGCCGCGACGGGCCTGTGCCTGACCCTGGCGGGGGCGAAGGACCCGCTCAGGCTCCAGACGTGCGACGGCAGCGCGAAGCAGCGCTTCGCCTAGCCGACGGCAGGGAGGGGGGGGGCGCGGTGATCCCCGGCCGCCCCCTCGTCAGGTCTCCAGGGACAGCGCCTCGGACAGCGCCCCCAGCGTCGGGGTCAGATACAGCTGGCGCAGCGGAACCTCGGGCAGCCCGCGCTCCCGGGCCAGCGTGCCGATCCGGATCGCGTACAGCGAATTGCCGCCCAGGTCCCAGAAGTCGTCGTCCGGGCCGACCGCCTCGACGCCGAGCACGTCCCGCCAGATGGAGGCGAGGACGGCGCCCGGGGCGGTGCCGTGAGCCGCCGCGGCCGGGGCAGGAGCGGGAGCCGTCACCGGGGCCCGCCGTGCCCCGGGCGGGGGCAGCCCGGCCGGGTCCAGCTTGCCGTTCGCGGTGAGGGGGAGGGCCGGCAGCACGGTCACCGTCGCGGGCACCATGTGCGCGGGCAGCAGCCGGGCCGCCCGTTCCCGTACGGGGCCGGGGTCCTCGCCCGCCCCCGGGGCCGGGACCACGTACGCGTCGATCCGCACGGCCGCCGCGTCCCCGCCCCCGCCGCCCGTCACGGTGACCGCCGCCGCCGAGACCGCCGGGTCCTCCAGCAGGACGTGCCGGATCTCGCCGAGCTCGATACGGAAGCCCCGCACCTTGACCTGGTCGTCGACCCGGCCGAGGTGTTCCAACGTTCCGTCGGGGAGCAGCCGCCCCAGATCGCCGCTGCGGTAGAGCCGCCGCCCCGCCGGGTCCAGGGGGTCCGGGACGAAGCGTTCGGCGGTGAGGCCGGGGCGGTTCAGGTAGCCGAGCGCCACGCCCGCCCCGCCCACCACGATCTCCCCGGGCGCACCCGGCGGCACCGGCCTCCCGTGCGCGTCCAGGACCCGCACCGACCAGCCGGGCAGCGGCCGCCCCACCGACCGGGAACCGGCGAGCGCCTGGCGGCGGGTGACCGTGGTGGCGGTGACATGGACGGTCGTCTCGGTGATCCCGTACATGTTGACCAGCCGGCAGCGGTCCTCCGGGTGCAGGTCGAACCAGTCCAGCAGCGGACGGGCGTCCAGCGGTTCGCCGCCCAGCACCACCAGCCGGACGCCCACGGCGTCCTGGGCGCCCCGGTCGGCCGCCGCGAGCTGGGTGAACGCCGAGGGGGTCTGGCTCAGCACGCTCACCCGCTCCCGTACCAGCAGGGCGTGGAAGTCCTCCGGCGAGCGCGTGGTCCAGTGGTCCACGACCACCAGCCGGCCGCCCGTCAGGAGTGCGCCCCAGATCTCCCACACCGAGAAGTCGAACGCCGCCGAGTGGAAGCACGTCCAGGTGTCGTCGGGGGAGAGGCCGAAGTCGTCGCGGACGGCGTCGACCAGGGCGGTCACGTTGAGGTGCGGGACGAGGACCCCCTTGGGGCGGCCGGTCGAGCCCGAGGTGTGGATGACGTAGGCCGGGGAGCCGGGCTTCCGGCGTGGTGCGGTGGGCCGGGGCGGGTGGCCGGTGAGGGCGGCCGGGTCCGTGACCGTCAGCCGGACCCCGGCGTCCCGCGCGGTGCGCTCCCGCCGGTCCGCCGGATGCTCCGGATCCAGCGGTACGTGGACGGCGTCCGCCTTCAGCACGGCGAGCATCGCCGCCACGAGGTCCGTCGAGCGGGGCAGGCAGAGGCCGACGAGGTCACCGGGGCGGACACCGTGGGCGCACAGGCCGTCGGCCAACACCTCGGCGCGGCGGTCCAGTTCGGCGTACGAGAGCGTGGTGGGCCCGGCGGTGAGGGCGGGGGCGTCGGGGCGGGAGGCGACCTGGGCGGCGAAGGCTTCGTCGATACGGAGGGCTTTTGGGTCCTTGGGGCCGGCTCCGAGGACCAGTTGCTCCGCCGACTCCGCCTCGCTCAGCGGATTCAGCCGGGACAGGCAGGTGTTGGGCGGGCTGGTCAGCAACTGCTGCCTTATGCGCTCCACTTGGTGGGACGGTACGGGAAGGGCGCCCGGTCCGGTCGGCAGGACGGCGGGCCCATCGCTCGCCATCAGCTCCAGCAGCGGTGGATCGTCCCCCTCGGCCGGGGCGGCCGGCTCGGTGGCCAGCAGCTCCGCGACCGTACGGCCGGGTGACAGGTCCGCAGTGAACACCGCGTGCCCGTCGAGCGCCCCCAGCGCGTACGGCGGCCGGTCCCGCGCCGGTACGGGGACGGCGACGCGCACCGCTGACGCCCCCTCGTACCGCCCGACGGCGAGCGCGAACGCCGAGGCCAGGCGGCGGGTCTCCCCGTCGAGGCGCAGGTCCAGCGGGAGCGGTCCGGCGAGCGGTGTCACCGCGGCCGGGGCCAGATCGCCCCGCAGCACCCGGGCGACGAGCCGCAGCGAGCGGGCGTCGAGCGCGGACGCGTCGGCGGTCAGGACGACATCGGCCCGGTGGCCCTCGTCCGCGTACCGCAGCAGCACCGCGCGCAGCCGGTGGCCGGGGGCGAGCGGGCGGCGGGCCTCGGCCGCGCGCCGCCGGGCCGCCGCGTCGGATGCGGCGGGAGCCGGTACGGACTCCGTCCACAGCCGGGGGCGGCGGCGGTCCCCGGGCCACCACAGCTCGGCCGCCGTGGTGAGGGCGGCGGCGAGCGCGGTGTCGGTGACGGCCGGCGGCAGGCTCACCGTCAGGGTGTGATGGGCAGGCTGCACGTGCGCAACTCCTCGTACACGAAAGGGAAAACGGCGGTCAGCGGGCGGTGAACCCGCCGTCCACCGTGACCACGCTGCCGGTCACCTGCCGGGACGCGTCCGTGGCCAGCCAGAGCACCGCCTCCGCCACGTCCTCCGGCTCCACCAGCGCGTTCATCGGCTGGTCCCGGACGAAGGCCGTCTCGTGCTCGGCGACCGGCACCTCCAGGGAGCGGGCGATCTCCGCGAGCATCCGGCCCTCCATCGCCTCGTCGTCCCGCACCGAGCCGGGGCAGACCGCGTTGACCCGGACCTTGCGGGGCGCGTAGTCCAGCGCCACCGCTTTCGTCAGGCCGACCAGGCCGTGCTTGGCCGCGACGTACCCCGCGAAGTGCCGGTAGCCCACCAGACCCGCCGTCGAGGCGACGTTGACGATCGAGCCGGACCCCTGGGCGACCATCCGGGCCCCCACCGCGCGGATCGCCCGCCACGCGCCGCCCAGATCCACATCGATCATCAGCTGCCACTCGGCCTCGGTGATCTCGTGCGCAGGACGGCCCGAAGGGGCGGCGATCCCCGCGTTGTTGACCAGGACGTCGATCCGCCCGAACCGCTCCTCGGCCGCCTCCGCCGCCTCCTGGAGCGCCGCCAGATCCCGCACGTCGGCCTGCCGGGTCAGCACGGCGGACCCGGCCTCGCGGCAGAGGTCCGCGGTGTGCGCGAGCTGCGAGGCCGAGCCGAGCGGATACGGCACGCCGGGGAGTTCGCCCGCCACGTCCAGCAGCACCAGGTCCGCGCCCTCGCGCGCGAACGCCAGGGCGCAGGCCCGGCCGAGACCGCGCGCCGCCCCGGTGATCAGCGCCGTACGTCCGGCCAGCCGCCCCGCACCGTGACCGTTCATCTGTTCCGGGCCACCGCTGCCCGTCACCGGCCCCTCGCCGCGTGTATCTCGGCGGCCACCAGCTCCAGTACCGCGTCCGGCCGTTCGGCGAGATACATGTGCCCGCCGGCCGGTTCGGCCACCGTCAGCTTCCCCGTCGTCGCCCGGTCCCATTCGGCCGCCTCGGCCGCCCCGACCAGGGTGTCCTCCCGCCCCCGTACCGAGATGACGGGCACGCTCAGGGGCCGATCCGTGGACGGGGTGTACGTCTCGTGGAGCCGGACGTCCGCCCGGAGCGCCGGCAGCAGCAGCTCCCGCATCTCCGGGTCGGCCAGCGCCGGGTGGTCGTATCCGGCGAACGCCCGGACCCGGGCGGTGAACTCCTCGTCGGGCAGCCCGTCCGCCCGGTCCGTGCGCGGCGTCCAGGGCCCGGGCGCGCCGCTGACGACGAGCGCGGCGAGGCGGACCGGCCCGCCCGACCGCTCGAACCGGTGCGCCAGCTCGTACGCGAGGACCGCGCCCATGCTGTGCCCGAACAGGACGACCGGGCCGCCGCCCCCGGCTCCGTTCTCCCCGCCGAGCGCCGCCGTCACCTGCGCGTACGCGTCGTCGACGGCCGGGGCCGCGGAGGTGTACGCGGGCTCGGGGAACCGCTTCTCGCGGCCCGGCAGGGAGACCGGGAGAATCCGCATCCCCTCCGGCGCCCGTTTCTGCCAGGGCGTGAAGAAGGAGGGGCCCGCCCCGGCGAAGGGCAGGCAGATGAGCACGGTGTCTTCGTCGGCCACGATCGTTCCTGTTCTCTTTCTCTTCTACCGGCTCTTCTGCCGGCCCTTTCGCCGGACTCTTCGACCGGACTCCCCGACCGCAGTCCGGTCAGTCCCCGACCATGATCGTCGTGAGGATCGCGGCGAGGTAGCCCGGGTCGCGCACCCCGCACAGCTCGCGCGCCGAGTGCATCGACAGGCCGGGCACCCCGACGTCCACCGTGGTGACGCCGAGGCGGGCCGCCGTGAGCGGGCCGATCGACGTGCCGCAGGGCATCGCGTTGTTGGAGACGAACGGCTGCCAGGGGGCCCCGGCCCGCTCGGCGGCGGCCGTGAACACCGCGATGCCGGTGGAGTCGGTGGCGTACCGCTGGTTCACGTTCACCTTCACCGTCGGGCCGCCGTTGGGCAGCGGGCGGTGGTCGGGGTCGTGCCGCTCGGAGTAGTTCGGGTGGACCGCGTGCGCCATGTCGGCGGAGACGCAGAACGCGCCCGCCAGCGCCCGCGACCAGTCCTCCTCGCTGCCGCCGCGCGCCGACACCGACCGGGACAGGATCCGCTCCAGCAGCGGGCTCTGCGCACCCGTCTCGGAGCCGCTGCCGACCTCCTCGTGGTCGAAGGCGGCCAGCACGGGGACGAACGCGGGCTGCGTGGGCCCCGTCGCCGCGTCCACCAGCGCGGTCACCCCGGCGTGCACCGAGACCTGGTTGTCCAGCCGTGACGCCACCACGAACTCCCGGTCCACGCCCAGGTATCCGGGCGGCTGGATGTCGTGGAGGCTCAGGTCCCAGGCCAGTACGTCGGCCGGGTCCTCCCCGGCGGCCGCCGCGACCCGGCGCAGCAGCTCGCCCTCCTGCGGGTCGCCCAGCGCCCAGATCGGCGCGATGTGCCGCTGCCGGTCCAGCGCCACGCCCTCGTTCACCGAACGGTCCAGATGGATCGCCAACTGCGGTACTCGCAGCAGGGGTTCGTCGATCTGGACGAGTCGGCTGCGCGGGACGCCGCCGGGGCCGCGCAGCGCGAGCCGGCCGGAGATGCCCAGGTCCCGGTCGAGCCAGGTGTTCAGCGGCACCCCGCCGTAGATCTCCACCCCGATCTGCCGCCACCCCGAAGTCCCGGTGTCCGGGGCCGGTTTGATCCGCAGGTTCGGGGAGTCGGTGTGCGTGCCGACGATCCGGAACGGGGTGTGGGCGGGCGCGCCCTCGGGGACGTACCAGGCGATCAGCGCACCGGCGCGGCTGACGAACAGGCCGCCGGTCGCCCCGGTCCAGTCGTCCGTGCCGCGCAGTTCACGGAACCCGGCCTTCTCCAGACGCTGGGCCGCACTGGCCACCACGTGGTACGGGGACGGGCTGGCGGCAATGAAGGAGAGCAGGTCGTCGGTGTGGCTGCGGTGGGGGGCCGGAGTCATACGGCGTCCGCCTTTCCGGTGTTCGGCAATGACAGGGAGGGTGACGGTCCGCCGGGCTGGTCGGGCCCGGCGCTGGCGCCCCCTGCGGCGCCCCCGGAGCCTTGGCCCGAGGACCCCTGCGAAGGGCGCTCCCCGAGGAGTTCCCGCACCGGCCGGTCGGGCCGGGCGCAGAACTCCGCGAGCAGGTCGGTGTACGACGCGAGAAGGTCGTGGGCGGTCGTGTGGTCCCACAGGTCGGTGGAGAATTCCAGGAACGTTCGATAACCCTTCGCGGCGTCCCGGCGCGGCGCAAGCCCGAAGCACAGTTCGCTGCGGGAAAGCGGCGGTGCGAGATCGGCCACCTCGACCCGCAGCCCGGGGATCTCGATGTCGGTGTCGACGGAGTTCTGGAACGCCAGGACGTGCGGCACCCGGTCGGGGACGCTGACAGCGCCCGCGTCCCGCATCGCCTGCATGATGCGCGCCGTGGGCAGCACATGCGCCATGGCGCCGAGCGCACCCGCGCCCGTACGGACCGCGAGCTCCGCGCACGTCTCCTCAAGATTGGCTGAATCCAGTCGTACGCGGACCATCACCGCGGTGGACGTCATCGCCACGAGCGACTCCGACGCGGTGCCCTCGCGGTTGGCGTACGGGACGCTCAGCAGGGTGTCCTCCTCGCCCGACAGCCGGGTCAGGAACACCCCGAGCGCGGCCGCGGCGACGGCGAACGGGGTGGTGCGCCGTTCGGCGGCGAGCTTCTCCACCGCCGCCCGCACGTCGCCCGACGCGACCCCGCGCACGGTGTCCCCGTGTCCGCTCAGCTTCTGCGGGCGCGGCCGGTCGGTCGGTACGGGGACGGCGGACGGCACCCCGTCCAGATAGGCGGCACAGAACGCGGCCCGCTCCGCTTCGGCCTCGGGATCGTGGTGCTCGCGCTGCCACCGGGCGTACCCGGGCGCCTGCATTGCCGGATCGGGCAGCCCGTGCGGGACGCCCGCGGCGGCCGCCGTGTACAGCGCGGCGATCTCCGCGAGCAGCACGGACAGCGACCAGCCGTCGGCGGACACGTGGTGCAGGACGAACATCAGCTCCCAGCGGTCGTCCTCGACCCGCAGCAGCCGCACCCGGGGCACCAGGGGCCGCCCCAGCTCGAAGGGGGCCGCCGCGTCCGCCCGGCACAGGGCGTCCGCCCGGGGCCGCCGTTCACCGGTCGGCAGCGCCGTCAGGTCCTCCACCGGCAGCGCCACCGGCTCGGCCGCCACCACCTCCTGCCACCAGGGCCCGTCCGGCGCGTCCTCCTGGACGAACCGGGTGCGCAGCGCGTCGTGCCGGGCGATCACCTCGGACACGGCGGACCGCAGGGCCGCCGGATCCAGCGCCCCGGTGAAGGTGATCCGGGTGGGGACGTTCCACACGGCGGGGTCGGGCATGGCGTGGTGCCCGGCGATCATCCGGGCCTGCTGGTCGCTGACGGGGGCGCGGTCGACGACGGCGGTGTCCTCGGCCGCCGCGGCCGGCGCTGTGGCTGCGGCGGCCGCTGTCTCGGGCCTTTCGTCGCCCGCCAGCTGCTCGGTCATGGCCCCCAGAGTGGCGTCGGCGAAGAAGTCCGCCAGCGGGTAGTCGACGCCGAGGGTGTCCCGGACCCGGTTGACGAGTCGGATGGCGGCGATCGAGTTGCCGCCCAGGTCGAAGAAGTTGCTGTCGGCCGGGAAGCCGCGCAGATCGAGGACGGACTCCCAGACCTCGCGCAGGGCGGTGGCGACATCTGCGGCAGGCACCCCGGGAGCCTCAGGCATCCCGGTCACCCCGGTCACCCCGGGCACGCTGGTCACCCCGGGCGTCGGGTCCGTCACCGCGTCCAACTGCTGCCTCAGCTCCGCGAGATACCCCTCCGCCGTCGCCGCGTCGAACAGGTCCGCGTCGTAGCGCAGCCGCAGTCGCAGGCTCCCGTCCGGGGCGTGGGTGGCCATCAGCGCCAGCTCCAGCGGCGCCGACTCCGTCCCGGCCGCCACCGCCTCCGCCCGCAGCCCGGGCAGATCGATTCCGGCCAGCGCCGTGCGGTCCAGATCGACCGAAACGGTCACCATCGGCCGCGGGTTCCCCGGGTCCGGACGGACGGCGGCGAGCAGCGCGTCCAGGTCCACCCCGCTGTGCTCCTCCGCCGCGAACAGCGCCCGACCGGCAGCCCGTACGGCCTCCGGCAGCGGGGTGTCGTCCGTCGCGGACAGCGACAGCGGCAGCAGCGCCACATGGAAGCCCACCGTGTCCGCCGTCTCCGGGCGTCGTCGCCCGAACGTCGTGCCCAGCAGGAACGCGTCCTGCCCCGACCGCCGCCGCAGCACCGACTGCCAGGCCGTGCACAGCGTGGCGAACAGGGTCACGCCCTGCTGCCCGCTCCACTCCCGCAGCCGGTCCGCCCGCTCCCGGCCCACGGTCCCGGCCACCGCCCCACCGCGCGGCCGGTCCGTCGGCAGGGTCAGCACCGGGGGCTTCTCGCCCAGCAGCTCGCGCCACCAGGCCAGGTCGGCCGGGTCGTGCGGCGGCTCGGCCGCCGCGACGGTCGTCCCGGCGGGCCGTTCGAAGACCGGCGGGCGCCCGTCGAGGGCCGCCGCGTACAGCTCCCGGAGGTCTCCGGCGATCAGCGCGGCCGAGTGCGCGTCCGTGATGATGTGGTGCATCCCGAGGGCCAGGACGTGGTCGTCCTCCGCCAGCCGGAGCAGCCGGGGCGTGAACAGCGGCCCCTCGGCGAGGTCGTAGGCCCGGTGGCTCTCCTCGGACAGCAGCGCCTCGATCGCCTCGTCCGGGTCCTGCGCCCGGGCGTCGGTCACCGCCAACGGGATGCGGAGTCCGTCGCGTACGACCTGGACGACGCCCGCCTCGTCCTCGCCCCGGAACACCGTCCGGAGCCCGGCGTGCCGCTCGACCAGACCGTCGACCGCCGCCCGCAGCGCCGCCACGTCCAGCGGACCGCGCAGCCGTACGGCCTGGGTCTCGTTGTACGCCGCCGGGTTCTCCATCAACTGCGCGGCCAGCCACAGCCGTCGCTGGGCGGAGGTGGCGGGCGCGACGGTCTCCCGTACGGCGTGGTTCGCGGCCGCTGCCCGCTCCCGCGTACGGCGGCGCAGCACGTCCAGCCTCTCAAGCCCCGACCGCAGCCGCTCCCGGTCCATCCCGAAGTCGACCAGTGCGGCGATCTCGTCCACCCCGGCCCCCTGGAGCGCGGCCACGAAGGGGGCGACGCTGTCCGGCGTGCCGATCAGGGCCCGCTGGTCGCAGTAGCGGTCGTAGGCCCGGCGGAACAGGTAGTCCAGGTCCTCCTCGCCCGCCGCCGCCACGTCCTCGCGCCGCTGTCCCGCCGCCGTCGCCGCCGAGCGCATCAGCAGCGAGGACCGCAGGTAGCGCACCATCGGCTCCAGCGCATCCGCCCGGGCGGTGGCGTGGTCGTCGCCGAGATACGTGTGCACCAGCACCGTCACCCGCCCGGCGTCCGGGTCGAGCCCGCACGCCGCCCGCGTACGCCGGTAGTGCGCGATGTTCGCGGCCAACTCGTCCACGGTCTGGCTCATCAGGTTGGTGACGACCCCGAGACCACGCCGGGCCGCCTCCTCGTACGACGCCCGCTGACCGGAGGTCGCCAGGAAGAACGGCGGTTCCTCCTGCACCGGACGCGGCCGGATCCGGATCTCCGCCTCCGTACCCTCGCCCGTGCGCCGCCGCACCGCCTCCCCGCGCCACAGCCGGCGCACCTCGTCGAGGTGGTCGAAGGCGATCCGCCGCCGGTCCGCGAACCGGTCCGGGTGCAGGGCGAAGTCCCGGGCGTGCCAGCCCGTCGCGCAGCCGATGCCGACCCGGCCGCCGGAGAGGTTGTCGACCACCGACCACTCCTCGGCGACCCGCACCGGATCGTGCAGCGGCAGGACCACCGAGCCCGCGTTGATCCGGACGCGTTCGGTCTCCCGGGCCACGGCGGAGGCGAGCACGGCGGGGTTCGGGAAGAGCCCGCCGAAGGAGTCGAAGTGCCGCTCGGGCAGCCAGACGGAGGAGAACCCGTGCTCGTCGGCGAAGCGCGCGGTCTCGAAGAGCGCGTCGTACGCCTCCGGAGTGCCGGTTCCGCCGGCCTCGGCGGCTTTCTCCGACTCCGGGTAGTCGCCGAAGAAGTAGACGCCGAAGTCGGGGGCCGGGCGCGGGGCGTCGACCGGCTTCACGGCCGCAGCCGGGCGCGGAGTGGACCGGGGAAAGAACCCGCCGTCGCGCAGCTCGCGCAGCGACCCCTCCACCGCCTCCGCCACCCGGTTCACGTCCTCCTCCGTGTGGGCGGTGGAGAGGTAGAAGCTGCGCCACTCCCACACGTACACACCGCGCAGTTGGAGGTGGTGGTAGAGCAACTCCAGGTCGGCGCGGTGCCTGAAGCGGAACATCGACCCGAAGTGGGCCAGATCCAGCGGGAATTCCTCGTCGCGGAAGAAGGCGTTGAGCCGGTCCGCGAGCGCCTGCGTGCGGGTGTTCAGTCCGCTCTGGAGCCCGGGGCCCTCCTCGGTGAGGTGGTTGAGCACCGCGCGGGCCGCCGCCATCGACAGCGGGTGCTGCATGTACGTGCCGCCGATGAACGTGGTCTCGCGCGCGGGCCCGCCGGGCTCCCCGTACCGCCAGAACCCGCCGTCCACCCCGTCGAGCAGATCCGCCCGCCCGGCCACCGCGCCGATCGGGAAGCCCCCGCCGAGCGCCTTGCCGTACGTGGCGAGGTCCGGCACCACGCCGAAGTGCGCCTGCGCGCCGCGCTGGTGGGGCCGCAGCCCGGTCAGCATCTCGTCGAAGAGCAGCACGATGCCCCGGCGCGCCGTGAGTTCACGCAGCGAGCGCACGAACTCCACTGGCCGCAGGCCCGGATTGCGGCACTGCACGGGCTCGACGAGCACGGCCGCGATCGTGTCGCCGAGGGCGTCGATCGTCTCCAGGGCCTCCTGGCTGCCGTACTCCAGCACGATCAGCTCCGCCACCGCGCTGGCGGGGATGCCCCGCGAGACGGGCACGGCGTGCTGGCCGGGACCGCCGGGGCGGCCGAGGACGGAGTCGATGTGCCCGTGGTACGAGCCCCGGAACATGACGATCTTCTCGCGCCCGGTCGCGGCCCGGGCCAGCCGGATCGCCGCCGAGTTCGCCTCCGTACCGGACGAGGCGAAGGCGACCCGCTCCATGCCGGTCAGCGAAGCGAGCAGGGCCGCGGCCTCCCCGGTGTCGGGGGACCGGGGGCCGAAGCGCAGCCCGTCGGCGAGGTGGCGGCGTACGGCCTCGGTGACCGGCTCCGCCTCATGGCCCAGGAGCAGCGCGCCGAAGCCCATGGTGATGTCGGTGTACGCGTTGCCGTCCACGTCGACCAGCCGGGAGCCGTGCGCCGAGCGGGCCGCGACCGGGTACAGCATCTCCTTGGTGGCGTTCCGGAAGCCCACGACGGCCCGGCTGTCGGCCAGCACCGAACGGTGCTGCTGGGCCAGCTCCTTGGAGGTGCGGGTGCGCTCGGTGAACCGCCGGATCAGGGAGGCCGTGTGCGTCCGCTGGGGCTCGTCGGCCCCCGCCCCGGCCATCCCGCCCGTCGCGTCCACGACGAGCCGGGGGCCGTGTGCGCTCTCCCCGGCGGCGGGCTTCGCGTCGTGTGCCGGAAGCCGGTCGCGGGCTGCCGCGAGCTGGGCGGTGAGCGCACGCGACAGCTCCGCCGCCCTGGCCACGGCGTCGGCGGCGGCCCCGGCGGTGGTGTCGGATGCGGCCTCGGCGGGTGCGGGTGTCCCGGCGCTCATCGCGCGTCCGTCCCGGCGGTGCGGGCGGTCAGCAGCGCGACGGCATCGGAGAGCTGCGTGAGCATCGCCGCCTGGGTCTCCGCCAGTTGACGTATCTGCTCCGACAGGGCGGCGACCTCGGCCCGGGTGGCGTAGGCGGGCTCGTCGGCCACCGGCGCCGCCGCCGCGACCTCCGGGGGCGCCGGGACTTTCAGGGTCGCCGGAGGCGGGGCCGTCACCGAGGGAGCCTTCCGCCCGGCTATCAGCGCGGCCGTGAGCCGGGGCGTGCCCGCCTCCTCCAGGACCTCCCGCATGCTGATCTCCGTGCCGAACTCGGCCTCCAACTGCCGCACCATCCCGATGAGCTGGAGCGAGTCCGCGCCGAGCCCGACGAACGTGCGGTCGGCGGCGACCTCGTCGGGCCGGTGGCCGAGATGGCGTGCGGTCAGCTCCAGCACCCTGTCCAGTACGGCCTGTTCGGTCATGCGGTCCTCCGTGGAGCGTGGGGATGGGTGAGCGTGGGGTGCGGGGCCCCGCCAGTGGGGGCGGCGCTGGAAGGGGTACGTGGGCAGCCGGACGCGCCGGCCGCCGCAGCCGTCGAGCAGCGCGGCCCAGTCCACGCCCGCCCCGGAGCAGTGCAGCGTGGCCACCGCCCGCTCCCAGTCGCGCGTCGGCACGCAGACCGCGTCCGGCAGCGACCGCCGCACCAGCCCCGTCAGTACGGCGGAAGGACCCAGCTCCAGCAGCAGCGGGTACGGGGTCAACTCCCGCAGAACGGAGGCGAAGTCGGCCGTACGGCGGGCCTGCGCGACCAGGTACGCGGCGTCCGGCCGCCACCCGGCGGGGCGGACCGTGCCGTCGATCCCGTCGACGAACTCCGTGTGCAGCGGGCGCGGTTCCACCTTGTCGGCCAGCACCCGGAACTCCTCCAGCGCCGGGTCGAGCAGCGCCGTGTGGAACGCCCGGTCCACCGCCAGCACTTCGTACGCCTCACCGCGCGCCGCCAGCAGCGCCCGTGCCGCGTCCACCGCCTCCGGGGAGCCGCCGAGCACATGGTGCGTGGCCCCGTTGACCACGGCGAGCTCAAGACCGGGGACGGCGGCCAGCAGCTCCCGCACCCCGGCCCGGGGGACGAACACGGAGACCATCGCACCGGGAGCGGATCGTTCCTGCATCAGCCGCCCGCGCCCGCAGACCAGCCGCATCGCGTCCTCGGTGTCCAGCGCCCCGGCCACGTAGAGCGCCGCGTACGCGCCGACGCTGTGCCCGGCGACCCGGGCGGGCGTGACCCCGAGCCGCTCCCACAGCCGGGCCTGGGCGAGCTGGAGGGCGAACAGGGCGGGCTGCGCGAAGGCGGTGTCCCACCGTGCGGGGCCCTGCCCGCCGACGACCCGGTCCAGGAAGTCGTTCCGGCCGGTCTCCTCCGCGTACACCCGGGCGCAGGCCTCCAGCACCTCGGCCGCCACCGGGAAGCGCGCGGCGAGTTCGGCGCCCATGCCCGGATGCCCGCCGCCCTGCCCGCTGAACAGGAACACCGGCTGCCGTACGGCTCCGACGACCCCGGTCGTGTACGCCTCGCCCGCCGGAGCCCCGGACAGGAACGCCTCCAGCCCGGCCACCGGGTCCGCGGACGTGACCACCAGCCGGTGCGGCAGGAGCCGCCGCCCGAGCGCGGTGGTGGTCAGCAGATCGGCGGGGGAGGGGCGGGCCCCGCTCGCCAGACGGTCCCGCAGGGCGGTGGCGGACGCCCGCAGCGCCTCCCCGTCGGCGGCCGACAGGGGCAGCAGCGCGGGCACGGGAGCCGCCGCCTGTACGGCGGATACGGGTACGGGCACGGCCTCCGGTGCCTGTTCCAGGATCACATGAGCGTTCGTACCGCCCATGCCGATGGAGTGCACACCGGCTCGCCGCACCCCCGCCAGCGGCCAGGTCCCCTCCCGTACCGGCAGCAGGAACGGGCTGTCGGACACCGCCAGCGCCGGGTTGGGCCGGGCGAAGTTCACCAGTGGCGGGACGATCCCGTGCCGCAGCACCTCGACGGCCTTGATCAGCCCCGCAAGCCCGGCCGCACTGTCCAGGTGGCCGATGGCCGGTTTCGTCGAGCCGAGCGCGCAGAACCCGGTCCGGTCCGTGTGCGCGCGGAACGCCTCGGTCAGAGCGGCGAATTCGATCGGGTCGCCCTTCAGCGTGCCCGTACCGTGCGCCTCCACATAACCGATCGACGCCGCGTCCACGCCCGCCGCGCGCAGCGCCCCGAGCACCGCGTCCCGCTGCCCGGCCACCCCGGGAGCGGCGAACCCGCCTCTGCCGGAAAGGCCGTTGGCCGCCTTGTCCGCGCCGTCGTTGGTGACCGCCGAGCCCAGGATCACCGCGTGCACGGTGTCGCCGTCGGCCAGCGCCCGCTCCAGCGGCTTCAGGAGGACGGCGGCGGCCCCGTTCCCGCCGACCGTGCCGTCCGCGTCCGCGTCGAACGCCCGGACCGTGCCGGTGGGGGAGAGCGTGGAGCCCTTCACCGGGACGTGGCCGGTGACCTGCGGCAGATGCAGGGCGGCGGAGCCCACCAGCATCAGGTCCGCGTCCCCGGCGCGCAGCGCCTGGCAGGCCAGATGCACCGAGACCAGGGCGCTGGAGCAGGCCGTGGACACGGTGAGCGCGGGCCCGGTCAGACCGAGCCGGAAGGCGGCCCGGGTGGCGGTGAAGTCGGTGTAGTTGCCGACCTGGACCTGCTTGGCGGTCATCCAGTCGCCCGAGGCGGCCTCCGCCGCCAGGTTCGCCGCGAGATAGCTGTGGAGCGAGTACAGGCGGTAGCCGGAACTGCCGTACACCCCGATCCGTACGGAGCCGCCGTCGCCGCCCGCGTACGGTACGGAGTCCTCGCCGCGGCCCTCGCCACCCGCGTACCCCCCGTCCTCCAGGGCGTGGAAGCAGCACTCCAGGAACAGCCGCTGCTGCGGATCGGTGAGTTCCGCCTCCCGCCCGCTCATCTGGAAGAACCCGGCGTCGAAACCGTCCACATCGGCCAGGAGTGCGCTCGCCCCGCCGAACCCCGGCTGCTCGTACGCCGCCGCCGGAACTCCCGCCGCGGCGAACTCGGCCCTGGTGAACCGCCGTACGCGGCTCGTGCCCGCCCGGATGTCGCGCCAGTACGCCTCGGGGGTGTCAGCCCCGGGAAACCTCAGCGCCGTCCCGATCACCGCGATCCGGTCGTCCCTCAACGGCTTCTTCCTTTCCCCGCCCCGCACGCCCCGTGTCTCCCGCCTGGCCCGCCCGCCCCGCGCGTCCCATCGGCCCCGCAGGCTCCGCCCGCCGCAGCGCCGCCACCCTCAGCAGGAACACCACGGCGACGACGATGGCGGCACCGTGGGACCAGCCCACCACGGCCAGCGGGGAGAACCGGTCGAGGGCCGCCGCCACCAGGATCATGCCGACGCCGAAACCGAGGTTCTCGAAAGTGGCCGAAAGACCGAAGGCGTGACCGCGCAACGTGGCCGGAAGTGTCTGCAGATGCGAGGTGTACGCGACCTCGGTGAGGCCGTCCGCGGCCCCCGCGATCAGCGCGATCACCGCCGTGACCGCCAGCGGGAACCCGGCGAACGCCGCGATGAACGCCGCCGACATCACCACCGTGCCGTAGCCGAATCCGAGCGCTCCCACGGAGCGGCCGGTGCGCTGGGCGTACCGCTGGATCACCTGCTGGGCACCGATGTTGCCGAGCGCCCACACGCACCAGAACGCACTGACGAACACCGCCGGATTCGATGCGTCCAGCGAGGTGGAGTAGATCGGCAGCGCCGCGTTGTGGGACGAGGAGCCGAACGCGTCGACCCCGCGCAGGGCCACCATCAGCCCCAGACCGGGGGCGGCGGCGAGCGCGAGGAAGGCCACGGGCCGCCACCGCGGCCCGCTCTTCCCGGACTTCTCCGCCTTCCCTGACTTCTCGGGCTTCCCCGCGTCGGCACCGGCCTCCTTGCCGCCGGCGATCGGCAGCAGGGCCACCGTCACCGCGCACACCACGAACGTCGCCATGTCGAGCAGGAAGGCGGCGGTGTACCCGACGAGGGACACCACCACACCCGCCGAGGCGAAGCCCGCCACCATGGCCAGCGAACGGCCGGTGATCGACAGGGAGTTCGCCCAGGCCCTGCGGTCCTCGCCGACCATCTCCGGGATCGAACTGCGCAACGCGACCATGAACAGCGTTCCGCAGGCCCCGATCACCACCGAGACGGCCATCAGCGCCCCGGTCACCAGAGATTCCGGCGCCAGGATGAGCAGCAGCATCACGGCGCCCTGGCCGACATTCGCCCACAGCATGATGCTTTTCGCGCTGAACCGCGCGAGCAGACCGCCCACGACCAGACCGGCGACAAATCCGGAGGCCAGCCGCACCGCCATGAACAGCCCCATGGCCAGCGCCCGGCCCGTCGTCTCGTAGACGAAGAGATTGAGCGCCACCATATTCAGGAATGTGCCGTACGAAGAGACCGCGTATCCGGCCACGAGGAATCGGAAACGGCGCTCGGAGACCGCGGTCTCCCGGGTCTTTTGAGATCCGCCGTCCGGCTCGTCCGCCTTCGGCCCGTCCGCGCTCCCGATTTCAGATGTCACCGACACATACTCGTCGAGCGCGGGTGCCGGGCGGAGTGCTCCCGATTGCACAAAGGTAATCTGCATCCTTGTGAAGGACGATCATTCCCCCTCACCGGTATGTGATTGCCGTGAATCACCCTCGGACCGGTCGATACCGGAACAACCCTGCGAGGCGGCGCTCGCGACCTATCGCCGTGCGCTGACGCAGGGCAGCCTCCCGGCCGCCGCCGCACCCCCCTGCCTGCGCTCCCTGCACCTGCTGGTCGCCGACCGGGACTCGCCCGGCCACCTCATCCCCGTACCGCCGGAGACCGCCTCGTTCGCCGCGCTCGCCCCGATCGAGGAGGCGATCCTCCAGCAGCGCCGCACCCTGCGCTCCGCCCGCGCCACCCTCGCCGCCTTCGAGGGCCTCTACGCCGAGGTGCACCGGGCCGAACGCCCCGCCCTCACCCGGCTCTCCGGCGAGGCCGTCATCAGCAAGGCCCTGGACGCCGGGGTCAGCGGCTGCCGCTCCGAGGTCCGCACCGCCCACCCCGGCGGCGGACGCCCCGCCCACGTCCTGGAGCAGTCGCTCCCGCGCGATCTGAACAACCTGCGGCGCGGCATCCGGCAGCGCACCCTCTACCAGCACACCGCCCGCTCGGACCGCACCACGCTCGCCTACATCGAGCAGGTGACCGCCGAAGGAGCCGAGATCAGGACGCTGCCGGAGGTCATGGACCGGTTCATCGTCTTCGACCGGGACCTCGCCTTCGTTCCGTTCTCCGACGAACCGCACACCGCGCTGCGCGTCCGGCACCCGTCGCTGGTCCGCTTCCTGGTCCGCCACTTCGACGAGGCGTGGTCCCGCGCGGTCCCGGTCCGCCCCGAACGCGCCCCGCTGCGCACCCCCGTCGTCACCTCCGACCTCCAGCGCACCATCCTCCAGGCCGTCGTCAACGGCGAGACGGACGCCGCGATCGCCCGCCGGATCGGCATGAGCCGCCGCAGCGTCGCCGAGCACGTGCGCAAGGTCTCCGAGCAGCTCGGCAGCAACAGCCGGGCCCAACTCGGCTACCTGGTGGCGACATCGGGCCTGCTGGACGACTGAAACGCCGAAGGGGGCCCCCCGCGCGGGGGGGCCCCTTCTTACTGACGTGTCACGGGTCAGGCCAGGCCCGGGCCCCGCACCGGAATGCTGGTGAACGTCGGAGCCGGGGCGGGCTCGGTGAAGAAGTCGTTGCCCTTGTCGTCGACGACGATGAACGCGGGGAAGTCCTCGACCTCGATCTTCCAGACCGCCTCCATGCCGAGCTCCTCGTACTCGACGACCTCGACCTTCTTGATGCAGTCCTGGGCGAGCCGGGCCGCCGGGCCGCCGATCGAGCCGAGGTAGAAGCCGCCGTGGGAGCCGCAGGCGTCGGTGACCTGTTTGCTGCGGTTGCCCTTCGCGAGCATCACCTTCGAGCCGCCCGCCGCCTGGAACTGCTCCACGTAACTGTCCATCCGGCCGGCCGTCGTCGGGCCGAACGAACCGGAGGCGTACCCCTCGGGCGTCTTCGCCGGACCGGCGTAGTACACCGGGTGGTCCTTCAGGTACTGCGGCATCTCCTCGCCCGCGTCCAGCCGCTCCTTGATCTTGGCGTGCGCGATGTCACGGGCCACGACCAGCGGGCCGGTCAGTGAGAGCCGGGTCTTGACCGGGTACTTCGTCAGCTCGGCCAGCACCTCGTCCATCGGCCGGTTGAGGTCGATCTCCACGACGTCCCCGCCGGCCTCGTCGAGGTGCTCGTCGGTGGTGTCCGGGAGGAAGCGCGCCGGGTCCTTCTCCAACTGCTCCAGGAAGACGCCCTCGGCGGTGATCTTCGCGGTGGCCTGGCGGTCCGCCGAGCAGGAGACGGCGATGGCGACGGGCAGCGAGGCGCCGTGCCGGGGCAGGCGCACCACGCGCACGTCGTGGCAGAAGTACTTGCCGCCGAACTGCGCGCCGATCCCGATCTTCTGCGTCAGCTCGAAGACCTTCTCCTCCAGCTCCTTGTCCCGGAAGCCGTGCCCGGTGGGGGAGCCCTCGGCGGGCAGCTCGTCGAGGTAGTGCGCGGAGGCGTACTTCGCGGTCTTCAGCGCGAACTCCGCCGACGTACCGCCGACCACGATCGCCAGGTGGTACGGCGGGCAGGCCGCGGTCCCGAGCGAACGGATCTTCTCCTCCAGGAACTTCATCATGGAGGACTCGTTCAGGACGGCCTTCGTCTCCTGGTAGAGGAACGACTTGTTGGCCGAGCCGCCGCCCTTCGCCATGAACAGGAACTTGTACGCGCCGCCGTCGGTGGCGTACAGCTCGATCTGGGCCGGGAGGTTGGAGCCGGTGTTCTTCTCGTCCCACATGGTCAGCGGGGCCATCTGCGAGTAGCGCAGGTTGAGCTTGGTGTACGCGTCGTAGATCCCGTGCGACAGGGCCTCCTCGTCACCGCCCTCGGTCAGCACGTTCTGGCCGCGCTTGCCCATGACGATCGCCGTGCCGGTGTCCTGGCACATCGGCAGGACGCCCGCGGCGGCGATGTTCGCGTTCTTCAGGAGGTCCAACGCGACGAACTTGTCGTTGGAGGAGGCCTCCGGGTCGTCGACGATCCGCCGCAGCTGCGCCAGGTGGGCGGGGCGCAGGTAGTGCGAGATGTCGTGCATCGCCTCGGCGGCCAGCGTGCGCAGCGCCTCCGGCTCGACCTTGAGGAACGTACGCCCGTCGGCCTCGAAGGTGGAGACACCCTCGGCGGTCACCAGACGGTACGGCGTGGTGTCCTCCCCCAGGGGGAGCAGATCGGAGTACGCAAACTCTGCCATGACGGCCATTCCTCACTCGGCGACAGCGGCTGACCTCCCTCGGGCAGCGCATCCACCAGGGTAGAACGCCGCCTTCGGCCGGATCCTGTGAGGTAAGGCTCACCTGGACGCGGGGCCCTGGGACCGGGGCCCGGAGGCCGGGGCGCGCCGGTTGGAGGGGTAGTCGCGATCTATCGCGTTTGGGTACGCTGGGCCGGTGGACCTAGAGAAGCAGCCCCAGCAGCCCCTCGCGCGGGCCGTCCCACCGCCCGCCGACGTCGTGAACGGCGACGGCATCCGCGCCTCCGACGCCGACCGCGACCGGATCGCGGACATCCTGCGGGAGGCGATGGCCGAGGGCCGGCTGACGGCGGACGAGCACGCGGAGCGGATCGACCTGGTCTACCGGGCCAAGACCGTCGGCGAACTCCAGCCGCTGGTCCGGGATCTGCCCGCCGCCTCCGGTTCCACCGACCGGGGCCCGGGCCCGCGCCCGTACAGCTACGGCCCCGAGACCCCGGAAGGTCCCGCGGACAATCTCGTCGCGGTCTTCAGCAGCTCCGTCCGCAAGGGGCGTTGGCGGGTCGGCGGCCGGACGAACGCCTTCGCGCTCTTCGGCAGCGTGGAGATCGATCTGACCGAGGCGCTTTTCGGCCAACGCTTCACCGTCATCAATGCGACGGCCATCTTCGGCAGCATCGAGATCCGCGTGCCGGAGAACATCTCCCTGCGCGGCAACGGCACCGGTGTGTTCGGTGGTTTCGACGTGAAGTCGCTCGAATCCGCCGACCCGGAAGCCCCGGTCGTCGTCGTGAACGGCTATGCCGTGTTCGGGGGTGTGGAGGCGAAGCCGAAGCGGGGAAAGTTCGTCGCGGATCTCCACAGGCAGCTGCGTAAACACCTGGGCCACTGAATACGGCACCACGGACGCCCTCCGTTAATCGGCCAGAATGCCGCGGGCGCGCATTGCGGTGAGTCGCGCGCCGGTGCCACTCAGTGCATAGGCGTACGCACAGCGGGTAGGGAGTGCTGCATCGACTCTCGCTCGCGAAGCCGTAGCCGTCGTCAGGAGTAGCCCGTGCTGCAACCGCCGCATCAGCCTCTGCAGGTCGCCGCCGTTCCGGCCCAGCGGATCCCCGCCCGGGAGGACGATGCGGGCCCCTGGCATTCCGAGGCGGCCTGCCGCCGGGACGAGGCGGGCCTCTTCTTCGCCCCGTCGAAGGAACCGACCGCCGCCCGGCTGGCCCGTGAAGAGGCCGCCAAGCGGGTGTGCGGCGGATGTCCGGTCATGGTGGAGTGCCGGGAGCACGCGCTGATGCAGCCCGAGCCGTACGGGGTGTGGGGCGGGCTCACCGCTGCGGAGCGCCGGGTGGCGCTGGCCCGGCGGCGACGGCGGGACATCGAGATCAAGGCCGCGACGACGGCCGAGCACATAGCCGCGGCAGGCTGAACGCGTACACGAAGGGGGTGCGGGGAGTGAACAGGCTCCCCGCACCCCCTTCGTGCGCTCTACGCGCCCCGGGCGTCGGCTACTTCGCGCGGTCGAAGTCGATGGCGCTGTAGGCGCGCAGCTTCGACAGCCGGTGGGTCGAGGAGATCGACCGGATCGTGCCGGACTTGGAGCGCATCACGATCGACTCGGTGGTCGCCGTCTCCGCGCGGTACCGCACACCGCGCATCAGCTCACCGTCGGTGATCCCCGTCGCCACGAAGAACACGTTGTCGCCGCTGACCAGGTCGTCGGTCGACAGCACCCGGTCCAGGTCGTGGCCCGCGTCCAGCGCCTTCTGCCGCTCCGCCTCGTCCTTGGGCCAGAGCTTGCCCTGGATGACGCCGCCGAGGCACTTTATGGCGCACGCCGAGATGATGCCCTCGGGCGTCCCGCCGATGCCCATCAGCAGGTCGACGCCGGTGCCCTCGCGGGCCGCCATGATCGAGCCCGCGACATCGCCGTCGGAGATGAACTTGATCCGCGCGCCGGTCTCCCGGATCTCCTTGACGATGCCCTCGTGGCGGGGCCGGTCGAGGATGACGACGGTGACGTCCTCGGGCGTGGAGTTCTTCGCCCGGGCCACGCGCCGGATGTTCACCGCCACGGGCGCGTTGATGTCGACGAAGTCCGCCGCCTCGGGCCCCGTGACCAGCTTGTCCATGTAGAAGACCGCGGACGGGTCGAACATCGCGCCGCGGTCGGCGGCCGCGAGCACGGCGATGGCGTTCGGCATGCCCTTGGCGTTGAGCGTGGTGCCGTCGATCGGGTCGACCGCGATGTCGACCTCGGCGCCGGTGCCGTCGCCGACCCGCTCGCCGTTGAACAGCATGGGGGCTTCGTCCTTCTCGCCCTCACCGATGACGACGACGCCGTTCATCGAGACGGTCGAGACGAGGGTCCGCATGGCCTTCACGGCGGCGCCGTCGGCGCCGATCTTGTCGCCGCGGCCCACCCAGCGCCCGGCCGCCATGGCAGCGGCCTCGGTGACCCGGACCAACTCCAGGGCCAGGTTGCGGTCGGGGGCCTCCGGGGAGACCTCCAGTTGGGACGGCAGATGATGCTCGGACATCGGAGCGCACCTTTCTGTACGGCGACGACCGGATATGAGGGTGCTGCGACTCTATCGGTAGGTCGATAAAATGAGCAGTGCGGGTCACGCATGAGCACCCCGGCGTCGGAGTCTCCGACCCGGCACCCTGCGGCCGGGCGTGTCAGGCCGCGTGCCACCATGGACCCGTGGCAAGCAAGCGAGGCAAGCAGACGGTCCGGGACATGTTCCTGTCGACTTTGGTGATCGCCGCCTGCGCGGGGGTCATATACCTCTTCATCCCGAAGGACGAGCACGCCGACCCGATCAAGGCGGTCGACTTCACCGTGGAACTGGCGACGGTACGGACCGCCGCCCCCTACCCGGTCGCCGCGCCGGAGGGCCTGCCGGAGAAGTGGAAGGCGACCTCCGTCCGGTACGACGACGTCGCGGGCAAGGCCTGGCACCTGGGCTTCCTCGACCCGGACCGCAGGTACGTCGCGGTCGAGCAGTCCACCGCCGCCGCGCGTACGTACGTCCCCGAGGTCACCCAGAAGGCGAAGGACACCGGCCGGACCGAGACGGTGGCGGGCAAGGAGTGGCAGGTCTGGGAGGGCGAGAAGTACGACGCCCTCGTGCTGCCCGGCAAGGGTCACACCACGGTGGTCACCGGCTCGGCGCCGAAGGCAAGCCTGGTCGAGATGGTTGAGGCCCTGAAGACGACGCCGCCTGCCGCGCCGGCTTCCTGACACGCGGCCCGCGCCGACTCCCTCATGCGAAGGGCCCCCGAACGTACGTGAAGGGCCCCGGAACGCCAGGTGATGGTGTTCCGGGGCCCTTCGCGCGTGACGGTGACCGTGCGCCGGAGGCTCAGACGGTCGTGACGACCTCGTCGAAGGAGAGGCGCGGGCTGCGCGGGAACCAGGCGTCCTCGCCCGGCTTGCCGATGTTGACGACCATCAGCGGGGTGTGGTCGCCGTCCAGGAACTCCTTCTGGATGCCGGCGGGGTCGTAGCCGGTCATCGGGCCCGCGGCCAGGCCGGCGGCGCGGACACCGATGATGAAGTAGGCGGCCTGGAGCGCGGCGTTGAGACCGGCGGCCGACTCACGGGCCGGGCGCTCGGAGAAGAACATGTCCTTGGCCTGCGGGAAGTGCGGGAGCAGTGCCGGGAGCTCCTCGTGGAACTCGTTGTCGGCGGCCAGGATCGCGACCAGCGGGGCGGTGGCGGTCTTCGGGCGGTTGCCCTCGGCCATGTGCTGCACCAGGCGCTCGCGACCCTCGGCGGAGCGGACCAGGACGATGCGCAGCGGCGACTGGTTGAAGGCGGTGGGGCCGAACTTGACCAGGTCGTAGATCGCCTGGACCTGCTCGTCGGTCACCGGCTCGTCGGTGAAGGTGTTGGCGGTGCGGGCCTCGCGGAAGAGGAGGTCCTGAGCGGCGGGGTCGAGAACGAGAGACATCTGGTGCAAACCTTCCGAACGAACGCGGTGGGGAGAGCTCGAAGGTACGCCAGGGATAGGTTAACTTTCAACTAAAGCCGGAGTCGAGTGATCCATTGCACACCCTTGCATGATGCAGCTAGTTGGTGCGGACCCGGTCGGGGGGTCTTCCCGGGGCCGGGCTCAGCCCTCGTCGCCGCCGCCGTCCTGCGGGCGGGCCAGGGCCGCGTCCAGCCGGGCGCGGGCACCCTCCAGCCAGTGCCGGCAGACCTTCGCCAGCTCCTCGCCCCGTTCCCACAGGGCCAGCGACTCCTCCAGCGTCGTGCCGCCCGCCTCCAGCCGGCGCACGACCTCGATCAGCTCGTCCCGCGCCTGCTCGTACCCGAGCGTGCCCGTGGCGGCAGCCGCCGCCGTACCGTCGTCCGTCATGTGATCCACCCTAAATGTGAGCTGCTACGTCATCGTGGGCACGGCCCCGGCCACCGGTCGGCAGACTCATCCGTCCCCGTCCCCGTCCCCGTCCCCGTCCCCGCCCTGGTCCACCCGCACCGTGAACTCGCCCTCCGACACCCGCGCCCGCAGCGGCTCGCCGGGCGCACCGGCCTCCTCGGGGGAGCGCACCACATGGCCGTCGGGCCGCTGGAGCACCGCGTACCCCCGCTCCAGGGTCGCGGCGGGCGACAGCGAGACGACCCGGGCGAGCGTGTGCGACAGCTCGGAGTCGGCGCGGTCCAGCAGATGGCCCAGCACCCGGCGGCTGCGCCCGAGGAGCGCGTCCACCTCGGCCTCGCGCTCGTCCACCAGCCGCTGGGGCCGCTCCATCGCCGGGCGGCCCAGCGCGTGCGCGAGCCCCCGCTCCTCGCGGTCCAGCAGCCCCCGTACGGTGCGCAGCGCCCGGTCCCGCAACTGCTGCACCCGGTCCAGCTCCTCGCCCACGTCCGGGACGACCTTCTTGGCCGCGTCCGTGGGTGTGGAGGCGCGCAGATCGGCGACGAGGTCCAGCAGCGGGGAGTCCGGTTCGTGGCCGATCGCGGAGACCACCGGCGTACGGCAGGAGGCCACGGCCCGGATCAACTGCTCGTCGGAGAACGGCAGCAGATCCTCGACGCTGCCGCCGCCCCGGGCCACCACGATCACGTCCACCTCGTCCAGCGCGTCCAGCTCCTCGACCGCCTGCACCACCTGGGCGACCGCGTTCACGCCCTGGACGGCGGTGTTACGGACCTCGAAGCGCACGGCGGGCCAGCGGCGGCGGGCGTTCTCCAGGACATCGCGCTCGGCGGCGGAGGCCCGCCCGCAGACCAGCCCGATCAACTGCGGCAGGAAGGGGAGCGGCTTCTTCCGGTCCAGCGCGAAGAGTCCCTCGGCGGCGAGCGACTTCTTGAGCTGCTCCAGCCGCACGAGCAGCTCGCCGATGCCGACCGGCCGTATGTCGGTGGCCCGCAGCGACAGTTGCCCCCGGGGCGCGTACCACTCCGGCTTGGCGAGGACCACGACGCGCGCGCCCTCCGTCACCACATCGGCGATCCGGTCGAAGACCTGCCGGAAACAGGTCACGCTCACCGAGATGTCGTGGGACGGATCGCGCAACGTCAGAAAGACGACCCCGGCCCCCGGCCGCCGCGACAGCTGGGTGATCTGCCCCTCCACCCAGATGGCGCCGAGCCGGTCGATCCACCCCCCGATGAGCCGGGACACCTCACCGACGGGCAGCGGCGCTTCCGCGGACGTGTTGAGAGCCATACGGGCGAGCGTATCGGCACCCACCGACAGCACACCGGCCCCGCGCGGAGGCCCGGTTTCGCGAAGCCGTGAGGCCCGGGGGAGCCATGCGGACCGCCCGCGTGAGCGACGCGCCGTCCGGGCCCGGCCCGGCGGGGGGCCGGGGCTCCGGGCCCGCGGGGCCGCCGGGGCCCCCCCCCCCCCGCGGGGGGGGGGCGGGCGCCCCCGGGGGGGGGGGG
>NZ_JAFEUF010000597.1 GCF_016901035.1 Streptomyces durocortorensis | reverse complement strand
GGGTGGAGGGCCGCACCCGCGTCTGCGGCGAACGCGGCACGGGGGGCCGCCGGGTGGCGGGCGCGCGGTCCCCGGTGGCGGGGCGGTGGACGACAGCCCCGGGCCCGGGCAGCGCCGCCGCACCGTCGGCCGGCTCCCGGTCGTGCCCGGCGGCCCCGGCGTGGCCCAATAGGAGGGGTGACTGTGGGGTATAAACAACATCAGCAGGCCGCCGCAGAAAAGGGGTTTATGTGGGGGGTGGGGGTGTTATTTAAATAAAATAGGG
>NZ_JAFEUF010000071.1:15245-31239 GCF_016901035.1 Streptomyces durocortorensis | reverse complement strand
CCTGTGGACGCCGTCGCGGCGCTGGCGGCCGTACGCCCCGGCACCCGCGTCGGGGCGACGTTCCCCGGGGCCGGAGGCCACCCGGCCCCCGGCCAGCAGCACCAGCAGACGCAGTGGCTCCAGTACGACCCGTGGGGCGCCCCGGGGCAGCCGCTCACCCGGCCAGGTCCCCCCGAGGGCGCCGAGCCCGGCCGGAAGAAGAAGCGCCGGGGCGGGGCGTTCCTGGGGGTGCTCCTGCTGGCCCTGGTCGCCAGCGGTATCGGCGGCGGAGTCGGCGCGTACATCGAGCGCAACGGCGGGCTGACCACCGTCGAACTGCCCCAGGCGGGCCGCGACAACGGCGACCGGGCCCCCGACAGCGTCGCCGGCATCGCCGCCAGCGCCCTGCCCAGCGTGGTCACCCTGCACGTCAGCGGCACCGCCGAATCCGGCACCGGCACCGGCTTCGTCCTCGACGGCCAGGGCCACATCCTCACCAACAACCACGTCGTCGCCCCGGCCGGATCCAGCGGCGACATCACCGTCACGTTCAGCACCGGCGAGACGGCCTCCGCCGAACTCGTCGGCAAGGACAGCGGCTACGACCTCGCGGTCGTCCGGGTCCGCGGGGTCTCCGGACTCAAGCCCCTGCCGCTCGGCAACTCCGACAACGTCCAGGTCGGCGACCCCGTGGTAGCCATCGGCGCCCCCTTCGACCTGTCCAACACGGTGACCTCGGGCATCATCAGCGCCAAGCAGCGGCCGATCACCGCGGGTGGCGAGAAGGGCGACGGCAGCGACATCAGCTATGTCGACGCCCTCCAGACCGACGCGCCGATCAACCCGGGCAACTCCGGCGGCCCCCTCGTCGACTCCCAGGCCCACGTCATCGGCATCAACAGCGCCATCCGCGCGGCCGACAGCGGCGGGGGCCCCGAGGCCGGCGGCCAGTCCGGCTCCATCGGCCTCGGCTTCGCGATACCCATCAACCAGGGCAAGCGCGTCGCCGAGGAGCTGATCACCACCGGCAAGGCCACCCACCCGGTGATCGGCGTCACGCTGGACATGAAGTACACCGGCGACGGGGCCAAGGTCGGCACCAAGGGCGCCGACGGCGGGCCCGCCGTCACCAAGGACGGCCCCGCGGACAAGGCGGGCATCAAGTCCGGCGACATCATCACCCAGGTCGAGGGCCAGCGCGTGCACAGCGGCGAGGAGCTGATCGTGAAGATCCGGGCCCACCGTCCCGGCGACGATCTCGACCTCAAGCTGACCCGCGGCGGCGAAGAACGGACCGTGACCCTGAAGCTCGGCTCGGCGAGCGGCACATGATCAGGTACGCGATCCGGCACGGCATCCGGCACGTGGGCGCCACCGCGAGGTACCGCCCGGACACCTTCGACAGGTACCTTTGACCGGTCCGGGCAGCAGGCGGACCCGGGCCGCGATCGCACGGAGAACACGCGGAGAACACGAGGAGCAACAAGGTGTTCAATGACATAGGCGCACTGGAGCTGCTGACGCTCGGGGTGCTGGCCGTGCTGGTCTTCGGCCCCGACAAGCTGCCCAAGCTCATCCAGGACGTCACGCGCACCATCCGTAAGATCCGCGAGTTCTCGGACAGCGCGAAGGAAGACATCCGCTCCGAGCTGGGCCCGCAGTTCAAGGACTTCGAGTTCGAGGACCTCAACCCCAAGACGTTCGTCCGCAAGCAGCTGATGGACGGCAACGACGACCTGGGGCTGAAGGAGATCCGCGAGAGCTTCGACCTGCGCAAGGACCTGGCCGACGTCACCGACGCGGTCAACGGGCGTACCCCGGCCGCCTCCGATACCGCCAACAGTGCGGCGAACGGCTCTGCGGGCGCGTCGGCCGGTGGCTCGTCCACCAGTCTCACGAAGACCGGCGACACCGCTCCTGACCTGCTGAAGAAGACCCCGTCGCCGGCTCCGCCCGAGCGCCCGCCGTTCGACGCAGACGCCACCTGACCCCGGTCAATCCCGACTCGTCCGGACGGTATGGCTATTCTCCATCTGTCCGGTTGCGAGGACGCCCAAGCCCGCGGGGGGCGGGCCGCTCCGGATCCTGACTGATCGAGGAGGCGGCCGCGCAGATGGAGACGACGAGTCGGATTGATACGGACGGTGTCCCGGGCACGGCCACGGCGGAGGAGGGGCCGGCGGCCCGGCGCGCCGTCGACGGCTACCTGAAAGCGACCTTCCCCTGGTACGGGCTGGACGAGGCCTTCACCGGCCCGCGCTGGCTGATGCAGGTCGCCGCCGCGGCCGACGGCACCGTGCAGCACGGCGCCACGGGGCACGGTGACGAGCCGTCGGTGAAGTCGGACGGCTCCGCCGACAAGGAGCGGTTCGCCGCGGTGATCACGGTCGCCGCGAGCCCGGTGCGCCGCACCGGCGACGGTACGGGCGTGCTGGACGCCACCACGGTGTCCTCGGCGGCCTGGCTCGCGGGCTCCGGCCTGCTGGCGTACACCTGGCCGCCGCAGATGGACCACACCCTGCGCGACGACTGGCTGGACCAGCAGACCGAGACGGCCTTCACCCTCGCCGACGACCTCGGCAGCGCGCCCTGGACGACGCTCTCCCTGCCGGTGGACGGGGTTCCGGTGGAGTTCCACTACCGCGAGTCCGAGTTCGGCTGGGTGCTGGCCGGATCCGCCCACGAGGGCGTGCACATCGGGGCGTACGGGCGGGGGATGAGCGCCTACGGTCTGGGCTTCGCGGCCATCAAGGACATCGAGACGTACGCGTAACGACGCGGCGCACGTACAACGACAGGGCGGGCCGGATGACCACCGGCCCGCCCTGTCGTGTGCTGCCCGTGCAGGGGCGTCAGAACTTGTTGCGCGGAGTGATCCCCAGAGACATGCCCGACAGGCCGCGCTGACGGCCGCCCAGCTTCTGCGCGATCGAGCGCAGCGCGCTTCCGGCCGGGGAGTCGGGGTCGGACAGGACGACGGGCTTGCCCTCGTCGCCGCCCTCGCGCAGCCGTACGTCGATCGGGATCGAGCCGAGCACCGGCACCTCGGCGCCGACCGTGCGCGTCAGCCCCTCGGCGACACGCGCGCCGCCGCCCGAGCCGAACACGTCGACCATCTCGTCGCAGTGCGGGCACGGCATGCCCGACATGTTCTCCACCACGCCGACGATCTTCTGGTGGGTCTGCACGGCGATCGAGCCGGCCCGCTCGGCCACCTCGGCCGCCGCCTGCTGCGGGGTCGTGACGACCAGGATCTCGGCGCCCGGCACCAGCTGCGCCACCGAGATCGCGATGTCGCCGGTGCCCGGCGGCAGGTCCAGCAGAAGGACGTCCAGGTCGCCCCAGTACACATCGGCGAGGAACTGCTGGAGCGCCCGGTGCAGCATCGGACCGCGCCACACCACGGGCGCGTTGCCCGGGGTGAACATGCCGATGGAGATGACCTTCACGCCATGCGCGGACGGCGGCATGATCATGTTCTCGACCTGGGTCGGCTTGCCGTCCGCGCCGAGCATCCGGGGCACGCTGTGTCCGTAGATGTCCGCGTCCACGACGCCGACCTTCAGCCCGTCGGCCGCCATCGCCGCGGCGAGGTTCACCGTCACCGAGGACTTGCCGACGCCGCCCTTGCCGGAGGCGACCGCGTACACCCGGGTCAGCGAGCCGGGCTGGGCGAAGGGGACCTCCCGCTCGGCGGTGCCGCCGCGCAGCGAGCTCGCCAGGTCCTTGCGCTGTTCGTCGCTCATGACGTCGAGGGTCACCTCGACCCGCGAGACGCCCTCGACCCGGGCGACCGCCTCGGTCACGTTCCGGGTGATCGTGTCGCGCATCGGGCAGCCGGAGACCGTGAGATAGACGGTGACAGCGACTACACCGTCAGGATCGATCTCGACCGATTTCACCATGCCCAGCTCGGTGATCGGGCGGTGGATCTCCGGGTCGTTCACTGTCGACAGTGCCTCAAGCACCGCGTCTTCCGTAGCCATACTGACGATGTTACGGCGCGAAGCACTACGGGCGGGTAGCCCCTCAGCGGTCGCCTTCGTCACTCTCGGCCGGGAACAGCACCTGCCGCTCCTCCATGTCCTTCACCATGTCCTGGAGTTCCGAGCGGATCCAGTCCCGGGTGGCGACCTCGCCCAGGCCCATACGCAGGGCGGCGATCTCCCGCGTCAGGTATTCGGTGTCGGCGATGGAGCGCTCGTTCTGCTTGCGGTCCTGCTCGTGCGTGACCCGGTCGCGGTCGTCCTGCCGGTTCTGCGCGAGGAGGATCAGCGGCGCGGCGTACGAGGCCTGGAGCGAGAGCATCAGCGTCAGGAAGATGAACGGGTACTGGTCGAAGCGCAGGTCCTTGGGCGCGAAGATGTTCCACAGCACCCAGAGGATGATGATCAGCGTCATCCAGACGATGAACCGCCCGGTCCCCAGGAACCGCGCGATCCGCTCCGAGAACCGGCCGAACGCCTCCGGGTCGTACTCCGGCAGCAGCCGCCGGCGCGGGGCCTTCGGCTGGTCCAGCCGGGTGCGCGGGGGCCGCACCAGGCCCGAGGAGCCGGTCGAGGACGCCTTCGCCCGGTCATCGCCCGCCATGACCGATCCCCTCCTCCCCGTGCAGATCCGTCAGGTCCGTCTCGCGCCAGTCGTCCGGCAGCAGATGGTCCAGGACGTCGTCCACGGTCACCGCGCCCAGCAGCGAACCGCTCTCGTCGACGACCGGGGCCGAGACCATGTTGTACGCGGCCAGATAGCTGGTGACCAGCGGCAGCGGGGTGTCCGGCCGCAACGGCACCAGATCGCTGTCGACGATCGAGCTGACCAGGGTGAACGGCGGATCGCGCAGCAGCCGCTGGAAGTGCACCGTGCCCAGGTACTTGCCCGTGGGCGTCTCGTCGGGTGAGCGGCACACGTACACCTGGGCGGCCAGCGCGGGCGACAGGTCCGCCTGCCGGACCCGGGCCAGCGCGTCGGCCACCGTGGCGTCCGGGCGCAGCACGATCGGCTCGGTCGTCATCAGACCGCCCGCCGTCCGCTCCTCGTACGACATCAGGCGGCGTACGTCGGCGGCGTCGTCCGGCCGCATCAGGGCCAGCAGCCGCTCCTTGTCCTCCTCCGGCAGCTCCGAGAGCAGGTCGGCCGCGTCGTCCGGGTCCATCGCCTCCAGGACGTCGGCGGCCCGCTCCTCGGCGAGCTTGCCGATGATCTCCACCTGGTCGTCCTCGGGCAGCTCCTCCAGGACGTCGGCGAGCCGGTCGTCGTCCAGGGCCGCGGCCACCTCCACCCGGCGCTTGGGCGAGAGGTGGTGCAGGGCGTTGGCCACGTCGGTGGGCCGCAGCCGCTCGAACGTGGCGACGAGGTTCTCCGCGCCCTGGCCGTGCTCCTCCAGCGAGAAGCCGCTGACCGCCGACCACTCCACCGTCAGCGTCTCGCCCTTGCGGCGCAGCGCACCGCCGCGCCCCTTGCGGACGAAGTACTTGTCGATCTCCCAGTCGCGGCGGGCCGGCAGCTGCTGGATGGCCACGTCCAGGACGGTGACCTCCTCACCTTCCTCGCCGTGGCCCTCCACCAGCCGGACCCGCCGGTCCAGGAACTCGCCGAGGACGAGCCGCTCGGTGGGTCGCTGTTCGAAGCGCCGCATGTTGACGACGCCGGTGGTGATGACCTGGCCGGACTCGACGCCCGTCACCCGGGTCATCGGCAGGAAGATCCGCCGCCGGCTGATCACCTCGACCACCAGGCCCAGGATGCGCGGCGGGCGTCCGCCGACACGCAACATCGCCACCAGGTCGCGGACCCGGCCGACCTGGTCGCCGTTGGGGTCGAAGACGGGCACCCCGGAGAGGTGGGAGACGAAGACCCTGGGCGTGACCGCCGCCATCCGCCGCCTCCTTCGTCCGTGTCCGCCGTGCCGTCTGTGTCCGTCGTGTTCCCGCGGTCCCGTATCCGGCCGGAACCATTTCGTCCGGTTCGTCGCCGTCCGCGTCCGACCGTCCCGGCCCGCCGTCGCCGACCAGCGGATTTCGCCGGTACGCCGGGATCAGGCTAGCCCGTACCGCCGCACCGCGCCCCGGCGGACCCGTCCGTACGGCTGGCTGCCGGACCATGTGCGCCGCACGGGTACGCTGCCGTCTGCTACCCCCGATCGCAGTGGAGAGGCAGTGCGCCCGTGACCTCTTTTGCCCCGGCCGTGCGGAACCATCGCCGGACCGCCCTCGCTCTCGTGCTGTGCGGAGGGCTCACCGTGGCCCTGGCCGCCTGCGGCACGGAGGAGGACCCGGACAAGGGGACCAACGGCGTCGCCAAACTCACCGCCGCCGAGATCGACAAGAAGGCCAGAGCGGCTGCCGACGCGGCGAGTGCCGTCCGTCTGTCGGGCACGCTCGTCAGCAAGGGCGGCACCTACCGGCTGGACATGAAGCTCACCGCGAAGGGCGGCATGGGCTCGGTGACCTCGAAGAAGCAGAGCTTCGCCCTGCTGCGGGTCGAGGACGAGCTCTTCCTCAAGGCGCCCGCCGACTTCTGGACCCACGAGGGCAGTGAGGGCGCGGGCGAGTCCGCCGACGCCGCGGCCGCCGAGAAGCTGGGCGGCAAGTACGTGAAGGTCCCGGAGGGCGACCCCAGCTACCGCCAGCTGCGCGGCTTCACCGACAAGAAGGTCCTGCTCGACGGGCTGCTCGCGCTGCACGGCAAGGTCAACAAGGGCGGCCGGGACACGGTCGCCGGGCAGCGCACCATCCAGATCCTCGGCGGCAAGGGCGAGGGCGGGGCCTTCGACGTCTCGCTGGAGGACGAGCCGTATCCGGTACGGGTGGCCCGGGGCGGCGGCGGGGGCACGCTCTCGCTGGCCGACTGGGGGCAGGCCTTCCCCCTGGAGGCCCCCGAGAAGGACGACACCGTCGACTACGGCGGCCAGCTCCCGAAGTCGTCCGGCTGACCCGGCGGCCCCTCGAAGACCGCTCAGCGCTTCCGGCGGCGCTTCAGCAGCAGCCGGGGGACCGCCGCCGGGGCGGGCTCCCGGGTGGTGGCCCCGGTCGGCAGCGGTACGGCCGCCAGCGAGGTGTCCGGCAGCGCGGTGCTCACCGCCTCGGGCGTCAGCCGCACCACCGTGCACGTGCGCGCCCACCGCTCGGGCATCGCCTCGGCGTCCGGCGCGTTCAGCCGCTTGCCCTTCAGCTCGGCGACCGCCGCCTCCCACTCCTCGGAGCGCGGCGCCAGGAAACGTACCGCCGCACTCCAGGCGACGATCCGGCCGCCCTTGTCCTTGCTGCGTACGGTCACCTCGGCGCGGCCGCCATCGCCCAGGCCCTCCGGCAGCGGCTGCTCGCCGGGGCCGTCGCCGACCAGGAGCGCCGCGCCCTCGTGCCAGACGTGCCAGACGGCACGGGCCGGGCCGGAGCCCCGCACCCAGACGAGGCCGGACTTCTTCGTGGCCTCCTCGGCGAGGGCCCTCTCCAACAGGTCGGCGGCAGGATCAGTCATGGGCGCGAGCTTAGACCGGTGGGCCGTGCTCACAGCCAGCCGTTGCGCTTGAGGATGCGGTAGATCGAGAAACAGACCACGCCGATGACGCCCAGCACCAGCGGATAGCCGTACTTCCACTCCAGCTCGGGCATGTAGTCGAAGTTCATGCCGTAGACGCCGCAGATCATCGTCGGCACGGCGATGATCGCCGCCCAGGAGGTGATCTTGCGCATGTCCTCGTTCTGGGTGACCGTCGCCTGCGCGAGGTTGGCCTGGAGGATCGAGTTCAGCAGTTCGTCGAAGCCGATGACCTCCTCCTGGACCCGGGCGAGGTGGTCGGCGACATCGCGGAAGTACTTCTGGATGTCGGGGTCGATCAGCCGCATCGGACGCTCGCTCAGCAACTGCATGGGCCGCAGCAGCGGGGACACTGCCCGCTTGAACTCCAGCACCTCGCGCTTGAGTTGGTAGATCCGGCCCGCGTCCGAGCCGCGTGCGGAGCCCTTCGCCGGGGTGGAGAAGACATCGATCTCCACCTCGTCGATGTCGTCCTGCACGGCCTCGGCCACCGCGATGTAGCCGTCGACCACATGGTCGGCGATGGCGTGCAGCACGGCGGACGGGCCCTTGGCGAGCAGCTCCGGATCGTCCTGGAGGCGGTGGCGCAGGGCCCGCAGGGAGCCCTGGCCGCCGTGCCGGACGGTGATGACGAAGTCCCGGCCGGTGAAGCACATCACCTCGCCGGTCTCCACGACCTCGCTGGTCGCGGTCAGTTCGGCATGGTCCACGTAGTGGATCGTCTTGAAGACGGTGAACAGCGTGTCGTCGTACCGCTCCAGCTTGGGCCGCTGGTGGGCGTGGACGGCGTCCTCGACGGCCAGCGGGTGCAGCCCGAACTCCCGGGCGATACCCGCGAATTCGGCCTCCGTCGGCTCGTGCAGACCGATCCACGCGAAACCGCCCTCCTCCCGCACCTGGAGCATCGCCTCGTGCGGGGTGGGGGTGGCGGGCGTCACCAGCCGGCGGCCGTCGCGGTAGACCGCGCAGTCGACGACGGCGCTGGAGGCGGACGGATCGCGGGTGGTGTCGTACGCGCTGTAAGGAGCGCTGTTCTTACGGAGGGACGGGCGCAGGGACGGGCGCACGGCGGCGCGCAGGTCACGGATCATCGACATGGCTGGCTCCTTCACGGAGGGCCGTCGGCGAGGGCGTGGAACAGCCCGGAATGGGGACGTGGGCTCACGTCCGCAAAGCGGGCTCCACCGCGCGGGCGCGATGACGGCGTTCGCTACAGACAGGCAAAAATGCGCTACAGGCAGGCAGGAACGAAGGGCTCTTCCGTCACGCGGACCGCTGTAGGCGAGTCGTCCGGACACGACGGCGATGTCGGCCCCGGGCGACCGACGAGAGGTGTCGGATCAGCGGGAGAGGTGAGGCTCGGAAGAGCGGTCGGTACTGCACGGTCGACTTGGATCCATAGCAGTCCCCACCTCCTCCGGCCGGTCCCCCGTGGGGGACGACGTGTCGTCGGGACGAAGAAGAGCGACGCTTCTGCGTGCTGTCCCGACCGGCGGCCAGGCTATCAGCCGCCCAAGGCCCAATCCCGTACTTTGCCCATTCACTACGCGATCTATGCTCGCGGCATGGCAGAAATTCTCGCGCTGGTCGAGGCCCGGCTCATCTCCGCCCTCGGGGAACCGGACGCCCGCGCCGATGTGACGTTCCTCGGCACGGACCGTATCGAGGTGCTGCGCTTCCTCGACGGCGACATCGTGCGCTACGCGACCCTCGGCATGTCGGGCGCGCCGATGGCCGATCCCACCGCCCCGCTGGCCGACCCGGTGAAGGGCCCCCGGGCCGAGCTGGTCCTGTCCGTACGGGGCGGACTCGCCGACACCGACCAGGTGCTGCGCCCGCTCGCCGTGCTGGCCGCCTCCCCGCAGGTCGAGGGGCTGATCGTGGCCCCGGGCGCCTCGCTGGACCTGGGCGAGCCGCTGTGGACGGGGGCTCCGTTCACCTCGGTGCTGGTCGCGGAGGGCGGCGGTCTGGTGGAGGACCTGGAGCTGGACGAGCCGATGGACCCGGTGCGCTTCCTGCCGCTGCTGCCGATGACGCACAACGAGGCCGCCTGGAAGCGGGTGCGCGGCGCGCAGGAGCTCCAGGAGCGGTGGCTGACGCACGGTACGGACCTGCGCGACCCGCTGCGCACGTCCGTACCGCTGGACTGACCGGTCCTTCTGAGGGGCGGTCAGCCGCATTCGTCTGCCTTGAGGGCGCGGTCATTCGGCGAAGACCGTCACGCTGTCCTCCATCGCGTGGACCGGCTCCAGCTCCTCGGCCTCGTGGTTCAGCGCCGTACGCCGTACCCCCACGACGGCCGCTCCGACGAGGGCGGCGAGCGCGGCCACCACGAACGGCACGTGGATGTCGGTCCACTCCTCGATCTTCGGGGCGAGGAAGGGGGCCGCCGCCGCGGCGAACCAGCGGACGAAGTTGTATCCGGCGCTCGCCACCGGGCGCGGCGCGTCCGAGACCCCGAGGGCCAGTTCGGTGAAGACGGTGTTGTTCATGCCGATGAACGCGCCGGAGACGATGGTGGCGACGATCGCCGTGGTGTGGCTGCCGTACCCGAGGACCAGCAGGTCGGCGGCGAGCAGCACCAGCGAGCCCCCGAGCACCTTGAGCGAGCCGAAGCGGCGCTGGAGGCGCGGGGCGACCAGCACGGAGAAGACGGCGAGCAGCAGACCCCAGGCGAAGAAGACCGCGCCCGACTTGTACGGGGTCATGTCCAGCACGAACGGCGTGAACGCCAGGATCGTGAAGAAGGCGTAGTTGTAGAAGAACGCCGAGGCCGCCACCGAGGCCAGGCCGCCGTGGCCCAGCGCCTTCACGGGATCGAGAAGTGAGGTCTTGACGGCCGGCTTCGGCTGCTCCTTGAGGAACGCGGCGATGCAGAGGAAGCCGATCGCCATCAGCGCCGCCGTGCCGAAGAACGGGTAGCGCCAGCTGGCGTCCCCCAGCAGCGCGCCGAGCAGCGGCCCGCACGCCATGCCGAGGCCGAGCGCCGACTCGTACAGCAGGATCGCCGCCGCGCTGCCGCCCGCCGCCGCTCCGACGATCACCGCGAGGGCGGTGGAGACGAAGAGGGCGTTGCCCAGGCCCCAGCCGGCCCGGAAGCCGACGAGTTCGGCGACGGAGGACGAGGTGCCGGAGAGCGCCGCGAAGACGATCACGAGCGCGAGACCGGCCAGCAGGGTCTTGCGGCCGCCGATGCGGCTGGAGACGAAGCCGGTGACCAGCATGGCGAAGGCGGTGATCAGGAAGTACGAGGTGAACAGCAGCGACACCTGACTCGCCGAGGCGTCCAGCCCCTGGGCGATGGACGGCAGGATCGGGTCCACCAGGCCGATCCCCATGAAGGCCACCACCGAGGCGCCCGCCGTGGCCCAGACGGCCTTCGGCTGGCGCAGGATGCTGACCCCCGTCGCTCCTTCGTCGAACGGATCCTCTCCCTGCATGGACTCTCTCCTTCTTCTCCGGCCTCTCCGGACTGCTCCGGCCTCCGGATCGATGCGTTATGCACAGAATAAGTTAGGCGGACTAATAAATGCAAGTTACATCTATTCTTCCCGGTCAGGGCCACGCTCCGGACGGGTGATCGTCCTTGACGCGAGGACCGGCGGGGAGGACGGTTGGTCCTTATGAGGGGCGAACCCAGTTGCCCGAAGTGCGGTGGCCGGGTCAGGGCGCCCGGTCTCTTCGCCGACGCCTGGCAGTGCTCCGTGCACGGCCAGGTCCACCCGATGCAGCCGGTCATCCCGCCGAGCGTCGAAGGGCTCGGCGTCGTGGTGCACCGCACGCAGGTCCCCGTCTGGATGCCCTGGCCGCTCCCCGTGGGCTGGCTGTTCACCGGGGTTGCCAGCGCGGGCGACGACCGCAGCGGCGGACGCGCGAGCGCCGTGGCCTGCTCCGGACCCGGCCCACTGGGCGGGATGGGCGAGCTGCTCCTCGTCGCAGAGGAGCTGGGCGTCGGCCTCGGCGCCCGGTACGCCGGCATCGAGGGCCCCGACCCCGGCCACCACCTGAACGTCGACTCCGCCCCCGACGCCAAGGTCCACGCCGCCGGCCGCCCCACCCCGCTCTGGCACGTCAGGAACGCCCCGGAGGACTGCGCCGTGTTCGCGGGCGAAGCGCGAGGTCTGTGGCTCTGGGCGATCCTGTGGCCCGAGCAGTCGGGACTCCTGATGTACGACGAGCTGGTCCTGACCGACCTGCGGGACGCCGGGGGAGAGGTGGACCTCGTCCCCTGCGGCGCGCTCACCCCCCGGCTGCTCACCGCCCCGGAGGCGCCGCCCCGGCAGGGGAAGAGCGAGCGCTAGATCACGTGGGGCAGGGGGCTTTCGCGGCCTGAGGCCTGGCGGGCGGCGGTTATCCTTGAGCGGTCCCCCGTCCGTCCGCGAGCTCCGGAGTCAGCCGTCGTGCGTATCGACCTGCACACCCACTCCACCGCATCGGACGGCACGGACACCCCCGCCGAGCTGGTCGTGAACGCCGCCGCCGCGGGCCTGGACGTCGTCGCGCTCACCGACCACGACACCGTCGGCGGCCATCAGCGGGCCATCGACGCGCTCCCCGAGGGGCTCACCCTCGTCACCGGCGCCGAACTCTCCTGCCGCGTCGACGGCGTGGGCATGCACATGCTGGCCTACCTCTTCGACCCCGCCGACGCCGAGCTGGAGCGCGCGCGGGAGCTCGTCCGCGACGACCGCGTGCCGCGAGCCCAGGAGATGGTCCGCAAGCTGCGCGCCCTCGACGTCCCCGTCACCTGGGAGCAGGTCGCCCGCATCGCCGGGGACGGCTCGGTCGGCCGCCCGCACGTCGCCGCCGCCCTCGTCGAACTCGGCGTCGTGCCCACCGTCTCCGACGCCTTCACGCCCGACTGGCTGGGCAACGGCGGCCGGGCGTACGCCGAGAAGCACGAGTTCGACCCCTTCGAGGCCGTCCGCCTGGTGAAGGCGGCGGGCGGGGTCACCGTCTTCGCCCACCCGGGCGCGGTGAAACGCGGCGCGGTGGTCCCCGAGTCCACGATCGTCGCGCTCGCCGAGGCCGGCCTCGACGGCATCGAGGTCGACCACATGGACCACGACGAGCCCACCCGGGCCCGGCTGCGCGGCCTCGCCCGCGAACTGGGGCTGCTCACGACCGGCTCCAGCGACTACCACGGCAGCCGGAAGACCGTCGAGCTCGGCGCCTGCACCACCGACCCCGAGATCTACGGCGAGATCACCCGGCGCGCGACCGGAGCCTTCCCGGTTCCGGGCGCCGGTGGAGCCGTCCGCCGCTGAGGCCCGCAGCACCCTTCGCCGTACCCCGTTCCCCCTCCGCGCCCCCGTGCGTACCGTCGCGTGCCCGACGCACCGCGACGCCCGCTGCCCGGACCCGCGCCCCCTCCGTACCGCCCGCTCATCTCTCGCAAGGCTCACTGTGTTCGACGTCGCTGTCTTCGGATCCCTTTTTCTCACCCTATTTGTGATCATGGACCCGCCCGGGATCACGCCGATCTTCCTCGCCCTCACCGCGGGCCGCCCCGCCAAGGTGCAGCGCAAGATGGCGCTCCAGGCGGTCACGGTCGCGTTCGGCGTGATCGCCGTCTTCGGTCTGCTCGGTCAGCAGATCCTCGACTACCTGCACGTCTCCGTGCCCGCGCTGATGATCGCGGGCGGACTCCTGCTGCTGCTCATCGCGCTCGACCTGCTGACCGGCAAGACGGACGAGCCGACGCAGACCAAAGACGTCAACGTGGCGCTCGTACCGCTGGGCATGCCGCTGCTGGCCGGGCCCGGCGCCATCGTCTCGGTCATCCTCGCCGTGCAGCACGCGGACGGCATGGGCGGGCAGCTCTCGGTGTGGTCCGCGATCGTCGCCATGCACGTGGTGCTCTGGCTGACCATGCGCTACTCGCTGGTCATCATCCGCGTGATCAAGGACGGCGGCGTGGTGCTGGTGACCCGGCTCGCGGGCATGATGCTCTCCGCCATCGCCGTCCAGCAGATCATCAACGGCGTCACCCAGGTCATCCAGAACTCCTGAGCCGGTCCCGGACGCCCCCGCACACCACAGCGCCCCCCCCCCGACGTTCCGTGCGGGGGCGCTTCGTCTTCACAACGTCAGGTGTTACGAGGCCGAGCTGTCGGCCGGCCGGATGTAGATGCGCTGGCCCGTCGCCGCGGCCTGCTGCACGATCCGGTTGACGGAGGCGGCGTCCACGACGGTGCTGTCCACGGCGGTACCGTCGACGTCGTCGAGTCGCATGATCTCGAAGCGCACAGTGCTTCCCTTCGTCTGATCCTCCTGCTGGAGAACTACTGGCGCCGGTGGGGCGTCCCACCGGCAAGACTAGGAACGCGAGGCTTCCCTCGCGTTCCACGTGGGTTACAACGAGTTGCCCCTGGCAAACATTCCCTACGCTAAGGAAATTTTTTGGATGTCTAAGTACCCGTCGGTAGCCACGCCACCACAGACCACGAGGTTCGCATGAACGAGGCGGACCCGCAGCTCATCGGGGTCACCGCAGAGGCCGACCTCGCCGCCCGGCTGGACCGCACCAACGAGCTGCTCCAGCGCATGCTCGTCGAGGTCGCCAAGACTCCGTCGACGCACGCCATCTTCGTGGACGCCGGCTATGTGTACGCCGCGGCCGGACTGCTCGTCACCGGCACCGAGGACCGGCGCTCCTTCGACCTCGACGCCGAAGGGCTGATCGAGGCCTTCATCGACAAGGCCCGCACGATCTTCGCGGACAGCAGGCTGCTGCGCGTCTACTGGTACGACGGGGCCAGGCGCCGCATCCACACCACCGAGCAGCAGGCCATCGCCGAACTCCCCGACGTCAAGGTGCGGCTCGGCAACCTCAACGCCAACAACCAGCAGAAGGGTGTCGACTCGCTCATCCGCACCGACCTCGAATCCCTCGCCCGGCACCGCGCCATCAGCGACGCGGCGCTCGTCGGCGGCGACGAGGACCTGGTCTCGGCGGTCGAGGCCGCCCAGGGCTACGGGGCCCGCGTCCACCTCTGGGGCATCGAGGCCGGCGAGGGCCGCAACCAGGCCGAACCGCTGCTCTGGGAGGTCGACAGCCAGCGCACCTTCGACCTGGACTTCTGCCGCCCCTACGTCACCCGGCGGCCCGTCACCACGTACGAGGACGACACCCCGGCCCCCTCCCGGGAGGACGTCCGCTTCGTCGGCGCGCAGATCGCGGCCGCCTGGCTCGCCGCCCGGGGCCGGGAATCCCTCGCCGACCTGCTTCCCGGCCACCCCTATCTGCCGGGCTCCGTCGACCAGGACCTCCTGGTGGAGGCCGAACGGCTGCTCCAGCACTCGCTGCGCGGCCACGCCCATCTGCGGCGGGCGCTCCGTGACGGCTTCTGGCAGCACCTTCAGGCGCAGTACTGACGCGGCGACCCCTCTTTGCGGGTGCGGACCCGGGGCGGGGCGGCGGGGAGCCCGTCAGGCGTCCGGCAGGCCGTCCCAGAACGCGGCCAGCGCCTCAGCGGTCTCCTGGGGGCGGGCGGTGTTGGGGGAGTGCTCGGCGCCGGCGATCGTGGTGCGGCGGGCGCCGAGACGCCGCGCCATGGAGTCGAACAGCTCCACCGGCCAGACGTCGTCGCGCTCCCCGGACAGCACATGGACGGGCAAACCGACGGATGCCAGCTCGTCCACCCGGTCCGGCTCCGCCGCCAACTGGGCCCCGGTGGCGATCAGTTGGGCCGAGTTGTGGGCCAGCCAGCGGCGGCGCATGTCCGCTCCGTCGCCGGTGTCCGCGTCCTGCGGCGGGTCCAGCGCCTGCATCGCCTGCCACACCTCGTCCATGGACAGCACGGACAGCGCGTCGCTCAGCATCTTCACCTTGTCCCGCTGGGCCGCGACGACCTCGGCGGGGCCCGAGGACATCAGCGTCAGCGAGCGGAACGGGGTGGCGTCCAGCAGGACGGCGGCGCGGGCGATCTGCCCGCCGAGCGAGTGCCCGAGCAGGTGCAGGCTCCCCGGCTCCTCGCCCAGAGCCACCGCCTGGGCCAGCACATCACGCGCCAACTCGCCCTGGGCGTAGCTCTCCTGACGGTCCGTCCCCTTCGACTCGTACTGCCCCCGGCCGTCCACGGCGACCACCCGGTAGCCCGCCCCGGTCAGCGGTTCCAGCAGGGCGACGAAGTCCTCCTTGCTGCCGGTGTATCCGGGCAGCAGCAGGGCGGTGGCCCGGGCCGGGGTACGCGGCACGGCGTCCAGATCGGCGAAGACGCCGCGCTCGGTGTCCAGGACACGGGCGCGGGCACAGGGCGGCGGGGCGAAGGTGGGCGGGCGGCTCATACGCCGAGGCTATCCCCGCCGACCCTTTCCCGAGGTCACCGGGCGGCTCTCCCGGTGTCACGGGCAGCGAAAACGGCCCCCGGGGCCCCCCGGGGGGGGGGGGGGGGGGGGGGGGGGGGGGGGGGGGGGGGGGGGCGGGCCCGCATGTTGGTCGCGGGGCCCCCCCGACGGCGGGCCCGCCCCCGCCCCG
>NZ_JAFEUF010000071.1:6808-15235 GCF_016901035.1 Streptomyces durocortorensis | reverse complement strand
GCTGCGCACCGTCGCGCTCGGGGTCCCCGTCGTGTTCGTGGGGTCCGGTGCGGGCCGCGGGGCGGGCCGCGCCGCCGCCCACACCGCGGCGGGCCCCCCCCGCCCCCCCCCCCCCCCCCCCCCGGGGCGCGGCGCGGGTGCGGGGGCCGGGGCCGTCTCTGCTGCGGTGTCGCCGGAAGCGTCAGCTCTCGGTCGTCGCCGATGCCTTGCCCGCCGGGCGGGTGGCGCGGCGGCGGCGCGGCTTCGGCTCGGCGGCCGCCTCGCTCACCACGGCCTCGGCCTCGGAGACCACAGCGGCCTCCTGCGTCGCGGTCGAGGTGACGCTGCGGGTGGCCCGGCGTCGGCGCGGCTTGGTCTCCGCCTCGGCGGCCGGGGCCTCGACGGCGGGCTGCTCGACGGCGACGGCCTTGGCGGTCGCCTTCGACGCGGTCTTCGTGGTTTTCGCGGCCTTCTTCTCCGCGGGCTCCGCCGTCTCCGCCTTCGCGCGGGACTTCGTCGCCCTGGTCGCCCGGGCCTTGGGCTCGGCGACCGGCGCGGACTCGGTGGCCTTGGACTCGGTCTTCGCCTTCGACTCCGTCTTCGGCTTCGTGGCGCGGGCCGGACGGCGACGCGTCTTCACCTCGGGCTCCGGCTCGGCGGCCGGGGCGATCTGGAAGTCGACCTCGTCGGCCGGCTTCACGATCCGGGTGCGGCGGCGCGGCTTGACGGCCTTCGGCTCGGCGACCGGCTCCGCGATGCCCGCGGCGACGGCCACGGTCTGGAACTCGGCCGGGGCCGGGGCGGCCGGAGCCACGGCGACGGGCGAAGCCGCCTCCTCGGTCACCGGCTTCACGGCGGCGCGGCTGCGACGACGTCGCGGCTTGGTCTCCGCCACGGCCGTCACGGCCTCCGCGACCGGCTCGGCCACGGGAGCGACATCGGTCACGGGTGCGGCCTCGGCCACCGGGGCGGGAACCGCCGGGGCCTCGGCGACCGCCACGGCCGCCTCGGCGACGGCCTCGGGGGCGCTGACGCGGGTACGGCGGCGACGGCGCGGCGTGCGCGGCGCGTCGGACGCCTCGTCACGGGCCGGGGCGACCGGGGCGGCCTCCTTGGCAGGTGCGGGCACCGTCGCGGCGCCCCCCTCCGCGGCGGCGGCCCCGCCACGGGTGCGGCGGCGCTGACGCGGCGTACGGGTGCGCGGCTCGCGCTCCTCACGGGCGGGGGCCGGAGCGGCGGCCTTGCGGCCGCGGCCGCCGGTCTCGCCGAGGTCCTCGACCTCCTCCGCGCGCAGTCCGGCACGGGTCCGGTCGGCGCGGGGCAGCACGCCCTTGGTGCCCGCCGGGATGCCCAGCTCCTCGAAGAGGTGCGGAGAGGTGGAGTACGTCTCCGGAGGGTCCGGGAACTTCAGGTCCAGGGCCTTGTTGATCAGCTGCCAGCGCGGGATGTCGTCCCAGTCGACCAGCGTGATCGCGATGCCCTTGGCGCCCGCGCGGCCGGTGCGGCCGATGCGGTGGAGGTAGGTCTTCTCGTCCTCGGGCGACTGGTAGTTGACGACGTGGGTCACACCCTCGACGTCGATACCGCGCGCGGCGACGTCGGTGCAGACCAGGACGTCGACCTTGCCGTTGCGGAAGGCGCGCAGCGCCTGCTCACGGGCGCCCTGGCCGAGGTCGCCGTGGACCGCGCCGGAGGCGAAGCCGCGCTTCTCCAGCTGCTCGGCGATGTCGGCGGCCGTGCGCTTCGTCCGGCAGAAGATCATCGCCAGGCCGCGGCCCTCGGCCTGGAGGATGCGGGCGAGCATCTCCGGCTTGTCCATGTTGTGCGCGCGGTAGACGTGCTGGACCGTGTTCTTCACGGTCGTGCCCTCGTCGTCGGGCGACGTGGCGTTGATGTGCGTCGGCTGCGACATGTAGCGGCGGGCGAGGCTGATGACGGCACCGGGCATGGTGGCCGAGAACAGCATCGTCTGGCGCTTGGGCGGCAGCATCGTGATGATGCGCTCGACGTCGGGCAGGAAGCCCAGGTCCAGCATCTCGTCGGCCTCGTCGAGGACGAGCCCGCGGATGTGGGAGAGGTCGAGCTTGCGCTGGCCCGCCAGGTCCAGCAGACGGCCCGGGGTGCCGACGATCACATCGACGCCCTTCTTCAGGGCCTCGACCTGGGGCTCGTACGCGCGGCCGCCGTAGATCGCGAGAACGCGGACGTTACGGACCTTGCCGGCCGTGAGCAGGTCGTTGGTGACCTGCTGGCACAGCTCGCGGGTGGGGACGACGACGAGCGCCTGCGGCGCGTCGGTCAGCTGCTCGGGCTTGGCCCGCCCGGCCTCGACGTCGGCGGGGACGGTCACGCGCTCCAGGAGCGGAAGACCGAAGCCGAGCGTCTTTCCGGTGCCGGTCTTGGCCTGGCCGATGACGTCGGAGCCGGAGAGGGCTACGGGGAGCGTCAGCTCCTGGATGGGGAAGGGGGACATGATGCCGACTGCCTCAAGGGCTTCGGCCGTCTCGGGGAAAATACCGAGGTCGCGGAACGTAGTCAGGGTGCTGCCTCTTCTGTGAGACGCGGTCCGAGGCGAACGCTGGGGGTCGTACCGTGCCGGGGTTGGTCATCCGGCCGTGGATGGGCCGGGTGGCGCGGGACCACTGCCGTCGCTCGAGCGCTCGTGCCGCTGAGGGGGCCCCTCATCTGCAGTCGTACGTGTCGTACGCACCGCGTGGAGGGCTGTCGGGTCGGAGCCGATCGGGCCACCGACCGGGCATCCTCATTCAAAGGGCGCGCCCCTGGCACAGCACAGTGCTCAGTAAGCGCATTACCACTGTACCCCGGATTCGCGCATGTGTGTTGGACGAATTCATCGGAACGGTATGAGGGCCCCGGCTGACCAGGCCCTTCCGCCCTGCGCGGAGCGGGCTATCGTTCCGTTCATGGAGACGCCAGACCACGCCACCGATACCCCCGCCGACCCGTCCGGAACCACCGGGATCGCCGCCCAGGACTGGGCCACCGCGGCCGCCGACCCGCAGTACCGCGCCGCGGTCGTGGACCTGCTCGGCGCCCTCGCCTACGGAGAGCTGGCGGCCTTCGAGCGGCTGGCCGACGACGCGAAGCTCGCGCCGACCCTCGGGGACAAGGCGGAGCTGGCGAAGATGGCCGCCGCCGAGTTCCACCACTTCGAGCAGCTGACCGAGCGGCTCACCGCGGTCGATGAGGAGCCGACCGCCGCGATGGAGCCGTTCGCCAAGGCGCTCGACGACTTCCACCGCCAGACGGCGCCGTCCGACTGGCTGGAGGGCCTGGTCAAGGCGTACGTCGGCGACTCGATCGCGAGCGACTTCTACCGCGAAGTCGCGGCCCGGCTGGACACCGACACCCGGTCCCTGGTGCTGTCCGTGCTCGACGACACCGGCCACGGCAACTTCGCGGTGGAGAAGGTGCGCGCCGCCATCGAGGCCGACCCCCGGGTCGGCGGGCGGCTCGCGCTGTGGGCGCGCCGGCTGATGGGCGAGGCGCTCTCGCAGGCCCAGCGCGTGGTCGCCGACCGCGACGCCCTCTCCACGATGCTGGTGGGCGGCGTCGCGGACGGCTTCGACCTGGCGGAGGTGGGCCGGATGTTCTCCCGGATCACCGAGGCCCACACCAAGCGGATGGCCGCGCTGGGGCTGGCCGCGTAGGACCGCGCAACGCGCCGTACCGCGTCAGCGCGCTACCGGTCCGTACCCCGTCACCGCGCTACCGGGCCCGTACCGCGCGCTACTGGGCCGCCGCCGACCGGGCGAGGCGGCGGCCGCGTGGGCGGATCAGGAGCGACAGCGTCACCGCCCCGACCGACACGGCTCCGATCAGCGTCGCCAGTACATGGCCGGGCCCCAGGGCGGCATGTGTCAGATACGCGCCGAACAGGGCGCCCAGCGCGCCGGTGAGATAAACCGCACGGCCGGACGGCAGTCGGTCGGCCAGTGATCGGAGCGCCGCCCAGGACAGGGCGAGTCCGAGCACGGCGGCGCCGAAGGATTCCCAGATCACAGAGGATCACCTCGCGGGGGTGTGCGGGGCGGGCAAATCGGTCGTAGGCGGTACTACCCCCCGCCTGCGCCGAGCAACCCTCCAGCAGCTCCTTCCGACCCGTACGGGATCCCGGCGGGTAATCCGTCAAAGAGGCCCGCACACCACACAGGAGCGCCCCGAACCCCACCCGTCGGGTGGTCGGCTCACCGATCTCCACATACGCGATCCGGTCGGCCGGCACCAGGACCTTGCGGCCCTTGTCGTCCGTGAGGCTGAGCAGCTCCGCCTTGCCGCCCAGTGCCGCGGCGACCGCGCTCTCGACGTCCTCGGCGGAAAGCCCGCTCTCCAGAACGATCTCGCGGGGCGTGTGCTGCACCCCGATCTTGACCTCCACGGCTATGTCCCTCCGACGGTCAGTCCCTGCGCGGCGAACCGCGCCGTACGCAGCCACATTAGCCCGGCGCGAGCGGAGCTCAGGGCCCGACCGGCAACGCCCGCAGCGAACACGGCGTCGCACGTCCCGTCACGGAGGGCTCAGTGCTGCTCGACGCCGTGCAGCGGGAAGCCCGCGATGCCCCGCCAGGCCAGCGAGGTGAGGAGCTGAACGGCCGTGTCCCGCGGGATCGCGGACCGGCTGGAGAGCCAGTAACGGGCCACCACCTGGGAGACGCCGCCGAGCCCCACGGCCAGCAGCATGGACTCGTCCTTGGACAGGCCCGTGTCCCCGGCGATCACGTCCGAGATGGCCTCGGCACACTGGAGGGACACCCGGTCCACCCGCTCGCGCACGGCGGGCTCGTTGGTCAGGTCGGACTCGAAGACCAGCCGGAACGCGCCGCCCTCGTCCTCCACGTACGCGAAGTAGGCGTCCATCGTCGCCTCGACGCGCAGCTTGTTGTCCGTCGTCGAGGCCAGCGCCGTGCGCACGGCCTGGAGCAGCGACTCGCAGTGCTGGTCGAGGAGGGCCAGGTAGAGCTCCAGCTTCCCGGGGAAGTGCTGGTAGAGCACCGGCTTGCTGACCCCGGCCCGCTCGGCGATGTCGTCCATCGCGGCGGAGTGGTAGCCCTGCGCGACGAAGACCTCCTGCGCGGCGCCCAGCAGCTGATTGCGTCGGGCGCGGCGGGGCAGGCGGGTGCCCCGCGGGCGCGCCGCCTCTGTCTGCTCGATGGCTGTCACGCCGCCTCCCAAATATGTGTTCCAGCACAGCCGGTCCGTGCACGCTGCGCCGTACAGCCATCGTACTTTTGGGTAACCCGGGTGTGCGCGGCGCGGACGCAGAATTTCATGGACCGGACGGCTGTGGAAGCCACAGTTCCCTGCGGTCGTGAGTAAACCGGGGCGTATTACCGGTAATCGTCCTCGTCGAGGGGGATTACCCTGCGCTGCTCCGCCACATCGGCCTCATTGGCGGCGGTCGGGTCGACGCTCTCCACCCGCTCGTCGTCCTCGGGCCGGACGTCCGCGCGCTGCTCGGCGGCGTCGGCCTCCGGAGCCTCCGGCCCCGGCTCGTCGGGCTCCGCGCCCTCGAAGGTGTCCGGGTCGCTCGGGTCGACCGTCATGTGCAGCTCCCTTCCTGTCGTTCCCTCCTGAAGCCTAGGAGTTACCCGTCCACCCCGCGATGCGGCCTTGTGACGGCGAACACATGAATCAGGGCGTGATCGTCTCGTAACATTGGCGCATGTCTTCGACCGAACTGCCGGGTGCCCAGGCCGCCGCCGCCGCGTTGGCCCCCACGGTCAGTGCCGTCCGGGTCGCCGACGGCGAACGACTGCGCTCCGTGTCCCTGCCGGGGATCGGTCTGAACATCCGCTGCCGGCCGGGAGACCGGACCGGGCTGCCCCCCGCGCTGTACGTGCACGGGCTCGGCGGCTCGTCGCAGAACTGGTCCGCGCTGATGCCGCTGCTGTCCGACCTGGTCGACGGAGAGGCTGTTGACCTGCCCGGATTCGGGGACTCGCCGCCGCCGGACGACGGCAACTACTCGGTGACCGGACACGCCCGCGCGGTGATCCGGCTGCTGGACGCGGAGGAGCGGGGGCCCGTCCACCTCTTCGGCAATTCGCTGGGCGGCGCGGTCGCCACCCGGGTCGCCGCCGTCCGCCCCGACCTGGTGCGCACCCTCACCCTGATCTCGCCCGCCCTTCCGGAGTGGCGGGTGCAACGGCCGGCCGTTCCGACCGGTCTTCTCGCGGTGCCGGGGGTCGCTTCGCTGTTCTCCCGGCTCACGAAGGGCTGGACGGCGGAGCAGCGGACCCGCGGAGTCATGGCACTCTGTTACGGCGATCCGGCACAAGTCTCCGACGAAGCCTTCCGCAACGCGGTGGCCGAGATGGAGCGACGGCTGGAGCTGCCGTACTTCTGGGACGCGATGACGCGTTCGGCCCGGGGCATCGTCGATGCGTACACCCTGGGCGGCCAGCACGGACTGTGGCGCCAGGCCGAGCGGGTGCTCGCACCGACCCAGCTCGTGTACGGCGGACGGGACCAGCTCGTCTCGTACCGGATGGCACGCAGGGCGTCCGCGGCCTTCCGCGACGCCCGGCTGCTGACCCTGCCCGACGCGGGGCACGTGGCGATGATGGAGTACCCGGAGGCGGTCGCCCAGGCGTTCCGGGAACTGCTGGACGATAGCGGCGGGAGCTGATCCGGGGCGTGGGACGACACAGTCGAAAGGGCTCCGGGGCGATCCGCCCCGACGCGACAGCGGCCGAGCCGGGCGGCGAGCGCGCCACGGCGCATCCCGCGTCCGGCACCGGCACCGGCACCGGCCGCCGCAGGCGGAACGGATCCGCGCCGACCGCGGACGGGCGGAACCTCTTCTCCCCGCTGACCGGTGACGGGCAGGGCCCGTTCTCGCCCGACGCCCCGCAGGTACGCGGCGGCCACCCCGAACAGCATGAGAAGGGCGGCGGTTGGGGCGGCACCTGGAGCACCGGCCCGCAGCCCCGCAACGGGCAGGGGCCCGGCGCGTCCGCACCTCAGGCCGCCCCCCGGTCCCAGGCTCCCCACCAGTACGCGGGCCCGGACGGCCGCCCCGGTGGCGCCCGGCCGTATCCCGGCGGGCCGGGCGGGTCCGCCGGGCCCGCCGGGTCCGAGGACGCCGCCGCGCGGCAGCAGGCCGTGGCCCGCCAGGTCTCCGCCCAGCGGGCGGCCCAGCGCGCCGCGGACGGCCGGGCCGCACAGCAGCAGCCCGCCGGGCCGCCGGTGCCGGGCCCGCGCCAGGAGTTCCTGGAGGCCTTCGACGCCGAGGCCCCCGGGACCGCGTCCGCACCGTCGGCCGGGAGCCCGGACGGCCCGGACGACACCGAGGCCGCGGAGCCCGACGAACAGGCCGCGCCCCGCGGCTCCAAGGGCCGGACCTTCACCGGGATCGCTGCCGCCGCGGTGACGACCGTGCTCGCGGTCATCGTGGCCGGCCAGGTCGCCGAGGACTCCGGGGGCCGTGCGGCCGCCGCGCGCGCCGCCGATGTGGAACGGCAGGGCCTGGGTGACGAGGCATCCCGCTCCGACGCCCGCCCGACCCCGAAGGAGCCCTCGGCGAAGCCCGAGGTGAAGCCCCTCTCGTACGCGGCCAAGATGGCGCAGCCGTATCCGCTCGCCGCCGACCTGAAGGCGACCGGTGAGTTCGAGGCCGTGCCCGGTCTGGCGAAGGCCCCCGGCAAGGGGCAGAAGCACCGCTACCGGATCGACGTGGAGAAGGGGCTCGCCCTCGACGCCGGTCTGTTCGCCGAAGCCGTGCAGAAGACGCTCAACGACGACCGGAGCTGGGCGCACAACGGCGCTATGACCTTCGAGCGCATCTCGTCGGGGCAGCCGGACTTCGTGATCACCCTCGCCAGTCCCGGGACCACCGGCGACTGGTGTGCCAAATCGGGTCTGGACACCACGATCGACAACGTCTCCTGCGATTCGGCATCGACCGACCGCGTCATGATCAACGCCTATCGCTGGGCGCAGGGCGCCGCCACCTTCGGTCCGGACAAGATGCTGTCCTACCGTCAGATGCTCATCAACCACGAGGTCGGCCACCGGCTCGGGTACAACCATGTGAGCTGCCGTACGCCCGGCGCCCTGGCCCCGGTCATGCAGCAGCAGACCAAGACCCTCGACCTCGAAGGCATCAAGTGCAAGGCCAACCCCTGGGTGCATCCCAAGGGTTGATCCCCCGGGGCCTGTCGCAGCACGCGTCGGCCCGCCGGGCAGCCCGGCAGGAGTTGGCCCGGGCCTGACCCTCCGTGACAACCGACCGCTGTATCGCGACGGAACGCGACCGGGGCAGGAAAGTTACGACGGTTCACCCCTTTCGGTGGGGGGGGGGGGGGGGGGCGGCCGGCCGGGGCGCCCGGGGCGCCCGGGCGGAACCGGAGGCTGAGGGCGGGGGGGCCCCCCCCGCGCGGGGGGGCAGCCACGCCGCGGCGGGCGGCAACGGGCGGCCGGCCGCCC
>NZ_JAFEUF010000071.1:0-6798 GCF_016901035.1 Streptomyces durocortorensis | reverse complement strand
CCCCCACGGCTGCCCGCTCGCGGCGGTCGGCTCGCCCCGGCTCGCCCGCCCGGCCCCCCCCCCCGCCCCCCCGCCCCCCCCCCCCCCCCCCCCCCCCCCCCCCACCGGCGTATCCGCTTACGGTCGTCCCGCTGCGAGTCGCCGTTTCAACGGCGGCCGCCCACAAGGGAGATCGGGGGTGTACTCGTGCGGATCGGACTGCTCACCGACGGTGGTTATCCGTATGCGACCGGTGAGTCCAGACTCTGGTGCGACCGACTGGTGCGCGGGCTGCCGCAGCACGAGTTCGACCTGTTCGCGCTGAGCCGCTCCGCCCATCAGGAGGACCGGGGCTGGGTCCAACTGCCCTACCAGGTCAGCCGGGTGCGCACCGCGCCGCTGTGGACCCCCGAGGACGGCACCCTGCGCGGCAGCGGCGAACGCGGCCTGCTGGCCCGGCTGGTGACCGGCGGCGAGCAGTCCTACGGGCGGCGCGACCGCAAGCGCTTCACCGACCGTTTCACCGCGCTCGCCACCGCTGTCTGCACCCCCGACGAGGCCGGTACGGTAGTGGGCGAGGGCCCCGGCGCGGAGCTGTTCGCCGAAGGGCTCTACGGTCTGGCCGAGCTGGCCCGCGAGCGCGGCGGACTCCACCTCGCCCTGCGCTCCGAGACCACCGTACGGATCCTGGAGTCCGCCTCCCGTGCCCGCGGCACCGGCCGGACCGTGCAGAGCGCCACCGTCCCCGACCACCTCGCCTTCGCCGCCGAGCTGGAACGCGCGCTGCGCCCGCTCTCGCTGGACTGGTACGACCAGGAGAGCCTCGGCGCGGTCGACCTCTGTCATGCGGCCTCCGGCGGGGCGGCCGCCCTCCCGGGTCTCCTGGCCAAACGCTTCTTCGGGGTGCCGCTGCTGGTCACCGAGCACGGCGTCCCGCTGCGCGCGCACTACCTGGCCGCCGCCGCGTCCGACACCCCGTACGGGGCCCCCGTGCGCGCCCTCCTCGCCGGATTCCACGGCCGCCTCGCCACCGAGATCTACCGGCAGGCCGCGCTCGTCACCCCCGGCAACACCCACGTCCGCCGCTGGCAGCAGCGCTGCGGAGCCGACCCCGCCAAGCAGCGCACGGTCTACCCGGGCATGGCGGCGGAGCGCTACGGCCCGGCCGAGGCGGACCCCGAACGCCTCGGCGCGGCGGGGGAGGAGGCCGGGGCGGGCGGCCCGGACACGCTGGTCTGGGTCGGCCGGATCGAGCCGGCCAAGGACCTGATCGCCCTCCTCCACGCGTTCGCCGAGGTCCGCCGGGCCCGGCCCGACGCCCGGCTGCGGATCTTCGGCGCCCCGGCGGAGGGCGAGGAGGCCGCCGCCTACCTCGCGCACTGCACGGCACTGGCCGCCCAGCTCTTCCCGGACGAGGCCGCCGGCGCCCACGCCGAGGGCAGCAGCCCGGTCACCTTCGAGGAGATCGGCGGCCCGGAGATCCCCGACCTCGCCGAGACGTACGCGGCGGGCGGCGTGATCGTCCTCTCCAGCACCGTCGAGGGCTTCCCGGTCAGCCTCGTCGAGGCCATGTTCTGCGGCCGAGCCACCGTCTCCACCGACGTGGGCGCGGTGGTCGAAGTCATCGGCGGCACGGGCCTGGTGGTCCCCCCTCGCAACCCCAAGGCGCTCGCGGACGCCTGTGTCGCGCTGTTGCGCGACCCCGAGCGCCGGGCGCGGCTGGGGGCCGCGGCGAGGGCCCGCGCGCTCGAACTCTTCACCGTCGAACAGAACCTCGCGGCATTTCGCGGCATTTACCTGGAGCTGATGTCGCACACCCCGGTGCGCCGGGAGGCCGACACGGTGGACGCCCACGGCGACCCGCTGCCCTTCGCCACCCCGCCGGAGGCACACCTCCTCGGCCACTGGACCCAGCCCGGTTCCCACCTCCGGCCGCCGGAGGACCCCGTGGCCGCCGTACCCGGCTGGGCCGCCCCGGGCGGAGCCCGCCTGCCGGACCGGCCCGGTGAGCCCGAGCCGCAGCACACACGGGAGCCGGAGCCCGAGGGCGTCTGCGCGGTCGCGGCAGGACCGGCGGGGGACAGCGATGCCTGACCACCCGGCCCTCGATGCCCCCGCCCTCGATGCCTCAGCCCTCGATGCTCCGGCCCTCGGCTCGCCGTCTCGCGGTGGCCCGGCCCTCGATGACCGGGCCCTCCGCCTCCCCGCCCCGCACGACCCGACGCTTCACGACCACGGAGACCTCCCGATGACCCGTCCGGACGACCCGGCGACGCCCGCTGCCGCCCCGGAACGCCCCGCGGAGATCCCGCCCCGCACCACGGCCCGCCGCGCACCGGGCACCACCGCCCGGCGGGGCCCCGCCGACCCGGTGAAGTCGCTGCTGCACCACCACCGCGACCTGTGCGAACGGGCGGTGGACCCGCTGGAGATCGCCGCCGGCCTGGAGGCGCACGGCCTCACCGACCGCACCGCAGCCCGCTACCGCCACCGGGACGTCTTCGCCCTCGCCGAGGAGCTGTACGCCCGCATGCCGCCCCGTACGCGGGAACCCGCCATCGGCGGGCCCTCCGAAACCGGGCCCGGTCCCGACACCGAGGCGCGGGCCGCCTGGACGCTCCTCGCCCTGCTCCCGGGGGCCGCCTGCCTCGCCACCGCCGGGGTACTGCGGGTCACCGAGGGCGTCCTCGGCGACGGCACGCGGGCCCTCGTCACCGTCGTCGGCGCGCTGCTCGCCTGCCTGGCGCTCCGGGCGTGCCTGGGCCGCGGCCCCCTGCGCGCCCCCGAAGGAGCGGGCCGCGCCGGGATGTACGCCTGCTGGCTGCTGAGCTACGCGGTGTACGGCGAGGAACTGCTGGCCCAGGTCATGTCCGGAGGCCCGGACGGCCCGTGGGACGGCACCCCCGCCCCGCTGCTCGGCCTCGCCGCCGCCGTCGCCCTGGCCGCCTGGTGCGCCCACCTCTTCACCGTCCACGCCCACCGCAAACTGTCCGGCAGCCGCGGCCTGGAGGAGTTCGGCGAGGGAGTGCGCCCCCTGCTCCTGGCGGCCGTCACCCTCTTCCTCGGCGCGCTGCTGCCCCTGCTGTACCTGGCCGACCTCGGCCTCGGCGGGGGCGGCACGCCCGTCGCCGCCGTCGCCCTCGGGGTCCTGTTCTTCGTGGCCCGGCTGCTCGCCGCACACGGACTGCCCGAGCCGGGCACCGTCGCGCTCGCCGCCGCCTGCGCCGTCGAGGCCCTCGCCCCGGCCCTCGTCCTCTCCGCCCGGCTCCCCGGCCTCGAACCCCTTGCCCAGCCCGTGAACGTACTTGTCTCAGCAGGCGGGACGGGAGCCGTATCCGCCCTCGCCTGCGGCGGGGCCGCCCTCGGGCTGCTGCTGCACGCAGCCCTGGCGCTCTCCCGGGCCTCCGCCCACACCCGCGGCTGAGAGGCCCGGGGTCCGAGCCGCCCCACCGACGTACCACCGCGCCACCCACCTACCACCCCGCACCACTCCCGCGGAGCCGACGCCGCGGGCCACGCCCGGCACCGTACGACCGACTGACTGACCTAGGAGAAACCCGCCATGACCCCCCAATCCCCCGCACCGGCAGCCCGCCGTCGGCACCGAGGCGGTGCGCGATGAGGGTGCTGCTGCTCGGAGCCAACGGATTCCTCGGCCGCTTCGTCGCCGACCGGCTGCTCGCCGATCCCGCCGTCCACCTCACGGCCCTCGGGCGCGGCGACGACGCCGACGTCCGGTTCGACCTCGCGGGCGGCAGCCCCGGGGCGCTCACCCGCTTCCTGGACGCCGTCCACCCCGGAGTCGTCGTCAACTGCGCGGGCGCCACCCGCGGCGGCGCCCGGGACCTCACCCGCCACAACACCGTCGCCGTCGCCACCGTCTGCGAGGCGCTGCGCCGCAGCGGCTGCGGGGCCCGGCTCGTCCAGGTGGGCTGCGCCTCGGAGTACGGGCCCTCGCAGCCCGGGTCCTCCACCGCCGAGGACGCCGTTCCGCGCCCCGGCGGTCCGTACGGCGTCAGCAAGCTCGCCGCCACCGAACTGGTCCTCGGCTCGGGCCTCGACGCCGTCGTGCTGCGGGTCTTCTCGCCGGTCGGCCCCGGCACCCCGGCCGGCTCCCCGCTCGGCCGGCTCGCCGAGGCCATGCGCCGGGCCATGCAGGCGGGCGACGGCGAGCTGAAGCTCAGCGGCCTCGGCGTGCAGCGGGACTTCGTCGACGTGCGGGACGTGGCGCGGGCCGTCCACGCCGCCTCGCTCTCCGCCGCCCAGGGCGTCGTCAACATCGGCACCGGCCGTGCCGTCCGGCTCCGCGACGCCGCCGCCGTCCTGGCGCGGGTCGCCGGGTACGCGGGCGCGCTCCACGAGCTGGACGGCCCGCCCCAGCGCCTGCCCATCGGAGCCCCGCGCACCTCCGCCGAGTCCGTCATGGAACACCTCTCCGCCACCCCGTCGCCGTACCCGGACGGCTGCGGGGCCTGGCAGCAGGCCGACGTCCGCACCGCCCGGGACCGGCTCGGCTGGCGGCCCCGGATCAACCTGGAGGAGTCCCTCGCGGACATCTGGATGGAGGCGGCATGCCGTATCTGACCGCTCCAGCCGACGCCCGCCGGACCGCGGGCGGCGAACAGCTCGGCTTCGGCGTCCCGGGCTACGCCCACCCGCTGCTCGCCCCCGCCGAATGGGCCGAGCTGGCCCGCCCCGGCACCCCGCTGCACTGGGCCGTCCTCAACATCGCGGACGGCCCGGGCTCCCGGCCCGACCCGCACTGCCTGGAGGCGGCGGGCCGGCTGCGCAACGCCCGCGAGCGCGCCCTGCACGGCGAGGCCCCGGACGACACCGTCCGGGCCTCCGGCGGCAGGCTGCTCGGCCACCTCGACCTGGCCCACGGCGAGCGGCCCTTCGGCGAGCTGATCGCGGACGCCCGGTCCTTCATCGACTGGTACCGGATCGGCGGTTTCTACCTCGCCCGGTGCCCCGTCGACCGGGCCGGCCTGCCCGCCGTCCGGCGGCTCACCGGCACCCTGCACGCCCTGCTGGCGGAGAGCGACAGCGCGGACGGAGGCGGCCGCCTGGTCCTGGGCCAGGGCACCCACCCGTACCCCGGGTACGCGGAGACGGCCGACCAACTGGTCACCTTCCGGGGCCCCTGGACCGACTACCGCTGGTCACAGGTGGCCGAGTGGACCGCCGACTATCCGCCGGAGCGGTTCGCCCACTTCGTCCACGGCGTGCCGCGCACCCACCTGGAGGAGGCCATGCGCATCGCCCGCTGGCAGGGTGCCGGGACGATCTTCTTCACCGACCGAAGCGGACAAACCGATCCATTCGCGGCGCTGCCCAGGTACTGGGACGAAATCGTCTCGCGGGTCGGACCCAGTATCTCGGAATGAGAAGGGGCGTGGCAGTGTTACGGGGAGAACAACCGTACGTAGTCGGCTGTAAGAAGCCGGTCTACGTAGAATCCGACCACCTGCATTGTTGAGGTTCCTGTGTCGCTGCCACCCCTGGTCGAGCCGGCCGCCGAGCTCACCGTCGACGAGGTCCGCAGGTACTCCCGTCACCTGATCATCCCGGATGTCGGGATGGACGGACAGAAGCGCCTGAAGAACGCCAAGGTGCTGTGCGTCGGCGCCGGCGGCCTCGGCTCGCCGGCCCTGATGTACCTGGCCGCGGCCGGTGTCGGCACGCTCGGCATCGTGGAGTTCGACGAGGTCGACGAGTCGAACCTGCAGCGCCAGATCATCCACAGCCAGTCCGACATCGGCCGCTCCAAGGCGGAGTCCGCCAAGGACTCGGTGCTGGGCATCAACCCGTACGTCAACGTGGTCCTTCACGAAGAGCGGCTCGAAGCCGAGAACGTGATGGAGATCTTCGCGCAGTACGACCTGATCGTGGACGGCACGGACAACTTCGCCACCCGCTATCTCGTCAACGACGCCGCGGTGCTGCTGAACAAGCCGTACGTATGGGGCTCGATCTACCGCTTCGACGGCCAGGCCTCCGTGTTCTGGTCCGAGCACGGCCCCTGCTACCGCTGCCTCTACCCGGAGCCCCCGCCGCCGGGCATGGTCCCCTCCTGCGCCGAGGGCGGCGTGCTGGGCGTGCTCTGCGCGTCCGTCGGCTCCATCCAGGTCACCGAGGCCATCAAGCTGCTCGCCGGCGTCGGCGACCCGCTCGTCGGCCGACTGATGATCTACGACGCCCTGGAGATGCAGTACCGCCAGGTCAAGGTCCGCAAGGACCCCGACTGCGCGGTCTGCGGCGAGAACCCCACCGTCACCGAACTCATCGACTACGAGGCCTTCTGCGGCGTCGTGTCCGAGGAGGCGCAGGAGGCGGCGCTCGGCGCGACGATCACTCCCAAGCAGCTCAAGGAGTGGATCGACGGCGACGAGAAGATCGAGATCATCGACGTCCGCGAGCCGAACGAGTACGAGATCGTCTCGATCCCCGGCGCGAAGCTGATCCCGAAGAACGAGTTCCTCATGGGCACCGCCCTCCAGGACCTCCCGCAGGACAAGCGCATCGTCCTGCACTGCAAGACCGGTGTCCGCAGCGCCGAGGTCCTCGCGGTCCTCAAGTCCGCGGGCTTCGCCGACGCCGTGCACGTGGGCGGCGGCGTGATCGGCTGGGTCAACCAGATCGAGCCCGAGAAGCCGGTGTACTGAGCCGGTGTATTAGAAGCCCTTTTGTACGGGAAGGGGGCCCCGGCCCCCCCCCCCCCCCCCGGCCCCACCCCCGGGGGGGGCCCCCCCCCCCCGACCGCCCAAAGCCCCCCAACCCAGAAAAAAAAAAACACGCACCCCCCCAAGCAACCCCCCC
>NZ_JAFEUF010000070.1:9124-31317 GCF_016901035.1 Streptomyces durocortorensis | reverse complement strand
GGGGGGGGGCGGGCCGGGGGCGCTGGGGCCGGGGGCGGCGGCTCGACCGGAGGTGCCGTCGCTCCGTGCGCAGCCTGCGGCGAAAACGGCGGCCAGCGCACCGGCGGCCCCTGCACCCAGCACATCACGGCGGCCCACCGGAGCCCTGCGTCCGTCCATGCCCGACCACCTCGCGTTCCACGGGTACGACTGAATCCCGGGGACACAGTAGGGGCGCACTGACCGAAATAGGACGATTGAGCAGTTCAGCAGATGATCAAGGAATCATTCAAGCGCCGCCATAAAGATGCACGGAAAGCCAGGCGAGTGACCGAGCACACCTGCGATTCAACTCAGAAGTGCCCGCTTAACCCCTAAATATCCCGACAAGTCGCTTTGGCGCGAGGTCGCCCGTCTGCCATAGTCGGAGCCACGACCCCCATTGACCCGGGCCAGGTCGTCCTGAGCGGCCGTGAACACACCCCCCATTTCACGGCCCCCGCCAGAAGCCCCCGCAGCGCCGCACCCCGGCCGACCGGGGGCTTCTGCGTTTCGGCGCGGGACTTCCCCGTATCAGCGGTCGGAGATCCGCATCTCGAACCAGGTGGTCTTGCCGCGCGGCAGCAGGTCCACGCCCCAGCGGTCGGAGAGCTTGTCGACGAGGAAGAGCCCCCGGCCACTGACGTCCATCTCGCGCACCGGCATCAGACACGGCAGCCCGCGCGAGGGGTCACGCACCTCGATGCGGATCCACCCCCGGCGGCGCACCATGCGTAACCCGAAGACCCGGGCCCCGGTGTGACGCACCGCGTTGCCGACGAGCTCCGAAACGAGGAGCACCGCGTACTCGGCGGTCTGCGGCGAGAGGACCCACTGGCGGAGCACGACACAGGAGGTGAGCCGCCGGGCCGTCGCCGCCGACTCCGGCCGGGACGGCAGCCGGACTTCCCCCTCGGTCGGATTTCCGAACAACTCCAGCGCCTTGAACGCCTGTTCGTCATCGATGATCGACGAACTGCGTGCCGCCGTCGCGCTGCTGCGCGGTCGCGGCTGCTCCACACCCTCCAGGCCCGCCATGCCCACCATCATGGCCGCACGCATCGCCTTCCGGGGCCGTTCCTTCGGAATCCGCACCCCGCCCCGACGCGACCCGGGGAAGGCTTTCGACATATGCCCATGGCAATCCAACCCCACAAACGGCCCACCTGAGCTGCGACGATGCCCAGCCCGACGGGAATTGCCCGGACGACGACGACGCCGGGCCTTAAGGTTGCCTTAAGGCCCGGATAATCCGCCCTCACGGATGAACCCCACCCGCGGGGCCCACCCGACCCGACTATCGGCGGCCCCGACCTGACTACGGATCACCGGTCATCTGACTATGGATCAGGTGCTTGCAGGTCGCGGCAACGACGCAGCAGCTGGTGTGACCGTCGCCGGCCGATCCGGCCGGAGCCACCGCTCAGAGGAACGTGGCCTTCCCCGGCCCCTCCTCCACGAAGCTCCGCATCCCCCGCTCCCGGTCCTCCGTGGCGAACAGGCCCGAGAACCAGTTCCGCTCGATCGTGAGTCCGGTGTCGATATCCGTCTCCAGCCCGGCGTCGATCGACTCCTTCGCCGCGCGCAGCGCCAGCGCGGGGCCCTTGGCGAGCTGGGCGGCCCACGCGTGTGCCTGGTCGTAGACCTCGGCGGCCGGGACCACGCGGTCGACCAGGCCCAGGGTCAGGGCCTCCTCCGCCTTGACCATGCGGCCGGTGAAGATCAGGTCCTTGGCGCGGGAGGGGCCGATCAGGCGGGCCAGGCGCTGGGTGCCGCCGGCGCCGGGGATCAGGCCGAGGAGGATCTCCGGCTGGCCGAGCTTCGCGTTGTCGGCGGCGATCCGGAAGTCGGCGCAGAGCGCCAGTTCGCAGCCGCCGCCGAGCGCGTAGCCGGTGACGGCTGCGACGACCGGCTTCGGGATGCGGGCGACGGCGGTGAAGGCGTCCTGGAGGCCCTTGGAGCGGAGGACCATCGCCGTGTGGTCCATCGCCTGCATCTCCTTGATGTCCGCGCCCGCCGCGAACACCTTCTCGCCGCCGTAGAGGATCACGGCGCGCACGTCCTCGCGCCGGGCCGCCTCCTCGGCCAGCTCTCGCAGCCGGTCCTGGATCGCGACGTCCAGAGCGTTCATGGGCGGCCGGTCGAGCTGGATGGTGCCGACGCCGTCGCGTACTTCGAAGGTCACAGTCATGGCTAGAGGTTAACCACCGCTAACGACGCTGGGCCCGGTGCCGTTGGTCACAGCACCGGGCCCAGCCGGGTCGGCCGAAGAGAGGAAGGGAGTTACTTCTTCCACTCCTCCCAGTCCATGTTCCAGCCGTTGAGGCCGTTGTCCGGGGCGATCTGCTTGTCCTTGGAGTTCTTCACGACGACCACGTCGCCGATCATCGACTTGTTGTAGAACCACGCCGCCGGCGTCTGGTTGTCGTAGCCGCCGCGCACATCGCGCAGACCGACACAGCCGTGGCTGGTGTTGGTGGTGCCGAAGATCGAGGACGCGCCCCAGTAGTTGCCGTGCAGGAAGGTGCCCGAGGTGGACAGCCGCATGGCGTGCGGGACGTCCTTGATGTCGTACTCGCCGCCGAAGCCGACGGTGTCGCCGTTCATCCGGGTCACCTTGAGCTTCTCGCTGATGACCATCTGACCGTTGTACGTGGTCGTCGCCGGGGCGCCCGCGGAGATCGGGATGTCCTTGATCTGCTTGCCGTCGCGGACCACCTTCATCCGCTTGCTGCTCGCGTCGACGGTGGAGACCTGGCTGCGGCCGATGGTGAACTTCACCGTCTTGGCCTGCTTGCCGTAGACGCCCGGCCGGCCCTCGACGCCGTCGAGGTTGAGTTCGACGGTCACCTTGGTGCCCGGCTTCCAGTACGCCTCCGGGCGGAAGTCGAGGCGGTCGTTGCCGAACCAGTGGCCCTCGATCTCGACGGCCGGGTCGGCCGTCACCTTGATGCCCTTCTCCACCGCGGCCGGGTCGGTGATGCCCCGGGTGAAGTTGATGGAGACCGGCATGCCGACGCCGACGGTGGAGCCGTCCTCGGGCGTGTAGTGGCCGATGAAGGTGTTCGCCGGGACGAGCGTGGTGAAGGTGGTGTCCTTCGCCGACTCACGGCCCTCGGCGTCCTTGGCGACCGCGTGCACCGTGTACTTGGTGGAGGCGGCGAGGTGCCGCTCGGGCGTCCAGCTCGCGCCGTCGGCCGAGATCTCGCCCTCGACCTCGTTGCCCTTGGGGTCGGCGACCTTCACCGTGGTCAGCTTGCCCTGCTCGGCACCGATCTTCAGGGCGCCGCTGGTCGCCACGGCGTCCGCGCCGTCCTTGGGCGCGATGGTCACGACCGCCTGCGAGGCGGTCGTGTCGTCCTTCTTCGCGCTGCCCGCCGAACCCTTCTTGTCCCCCGCGTCGGCACTGCCGCCGCACGCCGTCACCAGCAACAGCAGTGCTCCCAGAACCAGGGCCAGAAGCCCCGGCCCGCCGCGCCGCTTCCCGCTCGCCCCGGCCGATGCCCCCGATATCGGCTGCCCGTTCACTGTGGTCGTCTCCCCTCGCACGGCCCGGCTCCCGCCATGACCCGCACCCCCGCGCGCCGAACATGCACGCCCGCCGCAAGATAATCACATCGCGGGCGCGGTGAACTCCCTCCGGAATGTCACCGTTCCGTCCCAACCGGTCCGGACAGCTGTGCAGGTGGCGCGGGGGGTCGGGCGGAGCACCCGGCCCCGGGGTCTCAGCGCAGGGCGGAGCCCGCCTTCCACTTCTTCCAGCCCATGTTCCAGCCGCTGAGCCCGTTGTCCGGGGCGACCTTCTTGTCCTTGGAGTTGACCACCTCGACCACGTCGCCGATCAGGGTCCGGTCGAAGAACCAGCCGCCGGGGGTGGAGCTGCCACCGCCCTTGGCGTCACGCAGTCCGATGCAGCCGTGGCTGACGTTCTCCTCGCCGAAGACGGACTCGTCGGCCCAGTAGTTGCCGTGCAGGAAGGTGCCGGAGGTGGTGAGCCGGATCGCGTGCGGCACGTCCTTGATGTCGTACTCGCCCTTGCCCTTCTTGTCCGTGAAGCCGACGGTCGCCCCGTTCATCCGGGTCACCTCGTGCATCTCGGTGACGACCATCCGCCCGTTGTACGTGGTCGTCTTCGGGGCTCCCGCGGTGATCGGGACCGTCTCCACCAGTTCTCCGTCCCGGCGCACCTCCATCGTCTTGGCCTCCGCGTCGACCCGGGAGATCTGGGAGCGGCCGACCGTGAAGACGGCGGTCTTGTCCTGGCTGCCGTAGACGCCCGGGGAGCCCTCGACGTCCCGCAGCCCGATGTCGACGGTGACCTCGGTGCCGGGCTTCCAGTACGTCTTCGGGCGGAAGTCGAGCCGGTCCTTGCCGAACCAGTGGCCGGCGACCTCCACCACCGGATCGGACGTCACCCGGATGGCCTTCTCCACCGCGGCCCGGTCGGCGATGGGCCGGTTGAAGGAGAAGGAGACGATCATGCCGGTGCCCACGGTGGACCGGTTCTCCGGTTTGAAGTAGCCGATGAAGCGGTGCTCGGGCACGAGCGTGGTGAACGTGGCGTGCCGGGCGGAGCGGCGGCCCTGTCCGTCCACGGCCACCGCGTCAATGCTGTACTTCGCGGCGAGGGCGAGCCGGGCCACCTTGGGCTCCGGGGCCCAGGAGCGCCCGTCCTCGGCGATGCGCCCCGCGACCGTCTGCTGCTGCGCGTCCTCGATCCGCAGGACCTTCACGCTCTCCAGCCGCCCGTCCGGGACCTTCACCGCGATGCGGGTCTCCTCGTCGACGTCCTCGGCCCCGTTCTCGGGGAAGACGCTGATCACGTCGCCGGGGGATCGCGCCTTGCCGTTGAGCAGGCCCTCCCGGGTGTCGGTGCAGCCGGTCAGCAGGGCCAGCACGGTCAGCAGTCCTGCCCAGGTCAGCACGGCGGCCGAGCCGGCGCGTGCGCTCTTCGCTGTGTGGTTCACGCTCCCCCAACGACCAGGGCCGGTCGGGGGAAACGTGAGTGCGGGCCGCCCGGTGGGCAGAACAGAGGGGAGGACTACCCCGAAGGGCCGCGGCCGGGACGCCGTGCGCCCTCTCGAAGGTGCCCGTCCTACGAGCCGCGGGAGGCTACACGGTGTCGAGCGCAGCCGAGCAGGAGGCAGTACAGGATCCCGAGCGGGATGCGGTGCAGGATCCGGGGACGGTGGCCGCCGTCCGGGCGGAGATCGTGGAGGTGCAGCGCACCGAGCACGCCGAAGCCGTACGGGCCGCGGCCCCGGCCCCCGCCGTGTGGCCCGGGGCCCCGATGCCGCTGGGGGCCCGCTTCCGGGTCGGCCCGGACGGGGTCGCGGGGACGAACTTCGCGCTGTGGGCGGGCGGGGCCGAGGCGGTCGAGGTGTGCCTGTTCGACGAGCGGGGCGTCGAGACGCGCTGCCCGCTGACCGAGCTGACCCATGAGATCTGGCACGGCTTCGTGCCCGGGGTGCGGCCCGGCCAGCGGTACGGCTACCGGGTGCACGGCCGCTGGGATCCCTGGACGGGGGCCCGCTGGAACGCGGCGAAGCTGCTGCTGGACCCGTACGCCCGTGCGGTCGACGGGACCTTCACCCTGCCGCCCGAGGTGTACGGGCACGTCCGGGACTGGCCGGACCAGCATGTCGCCGACACCGTGCGCGACGACCGGGACTCGGCTCCGTACGTCCCCAAGGGGGTGGTCGTCCACGATGACGACGACTGGGTGGAGGACCGTCGGCCGAAGACCCCGTGGGCCGACTCCGTCATCTACGAGCTGCACGTACGCGGCTTCACCAAGCTGCACCCGGACATCCCGCCCGAGCTGCGCGGTACGTACGCGGGTCTCGCGCACCCGGCGGCGATCGAGCACCTCACCCGGCTCGGCGTCACGGCGGTGGAGCTGCTGCCAGTGCACCAGTTCGCCCACGAGGACCACCTGCTGCGGCGCGGGCTGCACAACCACTGGGGCTACAACTCCATCGGCTACTTCGCCCCGCACGCCGGCTACTCCGCCTCCGGCACCGCCGGTCAGCAGGTCGGCGAGTTCAAGCGGATGGTGCGCGCGCTGCACGACGCCGGGATCGAGGTGATCCTCGACGTCGTCTACAACCACACCGCGGAGGCGGGCGAGCTGGGCCCGATGCTGTCGCTGCGCGGCATCGACAACCGGGGCTACTACCGACTGGAGGGCGACCCGCGCCGCTACGCCGACTACACCGGCTGCGGCAACACCCTGCACGTCGTGCAGCCCCAGGTGCTGCGGCTCATCACCGACTCGCTGCGCTACTGGGTCACCGAGATGGGCGTCGACGGCTTCCGCTTCGACCTGGCGGCGGCGCTGGCCCGTTCGATGCACGACGTCGACATGCTCTCGCCGTTCCTCGCGGTCATCGCCCAGGACCCGGTGCTGCGCCGGGTCAAGCTCATCGCCGAGCCCTGGGACGTCGGCAACGGCGGCTACCAGGTGGGGGCGTTCCCTCCCCTGTGGACCGAGTGGAACGACCGCTACCGCGACGCCGTACGGGACTTCTGGCGCGGCGCGCTCCCCGACGTACGGGATCTCGGCTACCGGCTGACCGGCTCCAGCGACCTGTACGCCTGGGGCGGCCGCCGCCCGTACGCCTCGGTCAACTTCGTCACCGCGCACGACGGTTTCACCCTGCGCGACCTGGTCTCCTACGAGCAGAAGCACAACGAGGCGAACGGGGAGGGCAACCGGGACGGGACGAACGACAACCGGGCGTGGAACTGCGGGGTGGAGGGTGAGAGCGACGACCCGGAGATCAACGCGCTGCGCCGCCGCCAGCTCCGTAACCTGCTGACCACGCTGCTGCTCTCCACCGGGGTGCCGATGCTGGTGGCGGGCGACGAGATGGGCCGGACGCAGGGCGGCAACAACAACGCCTACTGCCAGGACAACGCGACCGGCTGGGTCGACTGGTCACTGCTGGACCAGCCGGAGTGGCGGCAGCTGACCGCGCTGACGGCCCGGGTGCTGACGCTGCGCCGGACCCATCCGGTGCTGCGGCGCCGCGCGTTCTTCTCCGGCCGGGCGCAGGCCCCGGACGGGCTGCGGGACCTGGCGTGGTTCGCCCGGGACGGGCGGGAGATGACGGAGGGCGACTGGTACGCCCCGGCGGCCACGCTCGGGCTGTACCTCTCGGGCCGGGACATTCCGGGGCGGGACGCGCGGGGCGAGCCGGTGACCGACGACAGTTTCCTGGCGGTGCTGCACGCGGGCGCGGAGCCGGTCACCTTCGAACTGCCGGGCGCGCCGTGGGCGGACGCCTACGAACTGGTCCTGGACACCTCGCGGGAGGACCAGGCGGAGGCCCCGGGGACGGTTCTCGACGGCGGTACGGAGGTGACGGTGCCCGCCCGTTCGGTGCTGCTGCTGCGGGTGGTGGAGTAGCCGCGAGGGGAGGCGCGGCTCAGCCGAGGATGCCCCGGTCGTAGCCGACGGCGACGGCCGCGGCCCGGTCCTTGGCGCCCAGTTTGGCGAAGACATGGGTGAGGTGGGTCTTCACGGTCGCCTCGCTGATGAAGAGTTCGGCGGCGATCTCCCGGTTGGTGGTGCCCCGCGCCACCAGGACCAGCACCTCCCGCTCGCGGGTCGAAAGCGCGGTCTCGGCGAGGTCGGCCGCGGGGGTGCGGACCCGGGTCATCAGCCGGGAGGCGACGGCGGGTGACAGGACGCTGCGCCCGTCGGCGGCGGCCCGGACGGCGGCGAACAGTTCCTCGCGCGGGGCGTCCTTGAGGAGATAGCCGGTCGCGCCCGCCTCGATCGCGGGGAGGGTGTCGGAGTCGGTGTCGTACGTGGTCAGCACCAGGACCTTCGAGCGGGCGCCGCGCCGGGTCAGCTCCGCGATGGCCGCGACTCCCCCGCCGCCGGGCATCCGCAGGTCCATCAGGACGACATCGGGGTCGAGGCGTTCGACGACGGCGAGCGCGTCCACGCCGTCTGCCGCCTCACCGAGCACCTCGAAGCCGGGGGCGGCGGTGAACATGCCGCGCAGCCCGTCCCGGACGACCGGGTGGTCGTCGACGACGACGAGGCTGATGGCGCGGGCGGGGGTCTCGGTCATGATCGCACCGTACGGGGGGTCATGGGCGTCTGGCCAGGGCCTGCGGCGGGGCCGTCGGTGGATACCCGATCGGGTTGCGCAGCAGGGCCGTTCACGGGTGTCCGACCGGGGGACTCTCGGCCCGGTCGAGGTGGACCCGGGCGGTCTCCGGGCCGCGGCCGGTGAGGGAGATGACAACCTGGAGCTGGGCGATGATCCCGGTGGGCCGGAAATTGGGAGGCCCGATGTCAGTGGTGAAACGTAGGGTCGGCCCTGATGCCCAAAATGCCTGCAGAGCGCACGGACCGGTCCGCCGTGCGCTCCCTCCTGCGCCTGTGGCCCTATGTCCGACCCGTGCGGGTACGCCTGTTCACCGCCGCCTTCGTGGCGATCCTGGCGTCCTGCCTGGGGCTGGTGATCCCACTGGTCCTGAAGTGGATGGTGGACGGCCCGGTCGCCGACCGCGATCCGGGCGGGGTGTGGCTGGGGGCGCTGTATCTGCTGCTGCTCGGCATCGCGGAGGCGCTGCTGTTCGGGTTCCGGCGGTGGCTCGTGGCGCGGCCGCTGGCCGGGGTCGAGGCGTCGATGCGGGCGGATCTCTTCCGCCATCTGCAACGGCTGCCGGTCGCCTTCCACGACCGCTGGGCCTCGGGTCAGCTGCTGTCGCGCGGGACGACGGACCTGATGCTGCTGCGGATGTTCCTGGCGTTCCCGCTGACCTTCCTGGTCGTCAACACGGCGACGATCCTCGTCGGGTTCGTCCTTCTGTTCGCCCAGGACTGGACGCTCGGTCTGGTGCTGCTGGCGCCTGCGGTGCCGCTGATGATCCTGTGCTCGCTGTTCGAGACGAAGTACTCGGTGGTCGCGCGGCGGGCCCAGGACCAGGTCGGCGACCTCACCACGGTCGTCGAGGAGAGCGTGCTGGGCATCCGTATCGTCAAAGGCTTCGGCCGGCACCGCAGCCAGGCGCAGGCGTTCAGGGCCATGGCGCACCGGCTGCGCGACACCGAGCTGGGCAAGGCCCGGCTGCTCGCCGGGATCTGGGCGCTGATCACCGCGATCCCGGAGCTGGCGATCGGCGCGGCGCTGGTGCTGGGCACGATCCAGGTGGCGGACGGGTCGCTGTCGGCGGGCACGCTGGTGGCGTTCCTGTCCACGGCGCTCGCGCTGCGCTGGCCGGTGGAGTCGATCGGTTTCCTGCTGGCGATGAGCCAGGAGTCGGCGACCGCCACCGACCGGTATTTCGAGGTGATGGACGTGGCGGAGGAGCCGGGCGCCGTCGCCGTACGGGAGGGTGCGCCGGCCACCGCACCCGGGATGGTGTTCGAGGGCGTCGAGTTCCGCTACCCGGACGCGGATCCGGACGCGCCGCCGGTCCTCGCCGGGATCGATCTGCACATCCGGCCCGGCGAGACGCTGGCCCTCGTCGGCGGTACGGGGTCGGGCAAGACGACGCTGACCGCGCTGGTGCCCCGGCTGCACGAGGTGACCGGCGGGCGGATCACGCTGGACGGCGAGGACATCGCCACGATGGAGCGCTCACGGCTGCGGAAGCTGGTGTCGGTGGCGTTCGAGGAGCCGACGCTGTTCTCCGCGACGGTCGGCGAGAACGTGACGATGGGCGCGGCGGACGCGGACGAGCAGCAGGTGCGCCGGGCGCTGTCGGTGGCCCAGGCGGACTTCGTGCACAAGCTGCCGCAGGGTCTGGACACGGAGGTCGGCGAGCAGGGCCTGAGCCTGTCCGGCGGCCAGCGCCAGCGCCTGGCGCTGGCCCGCGCGGTGGTCGGCGAGCCGCGCTTCCTGGTGCTGGACGACCCGCTCTCCGCGCTGGACGTGCACACGGAGACGCTGGTGGAGGCCGCGCTGCGGCAGGTCCTGGAGCGGACGACGGCGGTGGTCGTGGCGCACCGCCCCTCGACCGTGATGCTGGCGGACCGGGTGGCGCTGCTGTCCGGGGGCCGGATCGCCGCGGTCGGCACCCATCAGGAGCTGCTGCGCGACAACGCGGAGTACGCCTGGCTGATGTCGGGCGCGGAGCCCGGTCCCGTATCCGGACGCGACTCCCTCGTTGCCCCCGCCGCGCCGAAGACCGCCCCCGTCCAGCAGGTTCCCGCCGAGGAGGGCAGTGCCCGATGACGACGACCACCGATGACGCCTCGCTTCCCTCGGCCGAGGACGACGGCCCGCGGAAGAAGAGCCCGGCCGCCCCCGAACCGCGGCGGCGCTCCGACGACCCGTTCGACCAGGACGACCTGCCCGCGCCGCCCCGGGCGACCCTGACGCTGCTGTTCTCGCTGCTGGCCCCGATGCGCGGCCGGGTCGCGGTGACGGCCCTGTTGCTGGTGGTACAGCAGGTCGCGATGCAGGCGGGCCCGCTGCTCGTGGCGTACGCGATCGACAGCGGGGTTCCGGCGTTCCGGGACCACGACTACGGGCCGCTGGTGGCGGTCGCGGTCGGCTACGCGGTGTGCTCGGTCGGCGCGGGCGTCCTCCAGTACGGCTTCATCCGGGCCGCCGCGCGGATCAACCAGGACGTGCTGCTGGAGCTGCGCGGCCGGATCTTCCGGCACGCGCAGGCGCTCAGCGTCGACTTCCACGAGCGCTACACCTCGGGCCGGCTGATCTCGCGTTCCACGACGGACGTGGAGTCGCTGCGGGAGCTGCTGAGCGAGGGGCTCCAGGAACTGATCGGCGTGGTCCTCTCGTTCGTGTCGATCGCCCTGGTGCTGCTCTGGCTGGACCTGGGGATCGGCGCGATCGCCACGCTCTCCTTCGTACCGCTGTATCTGATGGTCCGGATGTACCGGCGGCGGGCGTCCGTGGCGTTCACCGCGCGGTCCACGGCGATCGCGGCGGTGATCGTGAAGTTCGCGGAGACGATGAACGGCATCCGCCCGGTCCAGGCGTTCCGCCGGGAGCGGAGCAACGACGCCGCCTTCACGGAGCTGAACACCCGCCACGAGCGGTCGAACGGCGACGCGATCCTGGAGATGGCCCGCTATGTCGTCGGCTCCCGGCTGATCGCGAACACGGCGGTGGCGGGCATGGTGCTGTGGGGCGCCTACCGGGTGGCGGAGGGGACGCTGGCGCTCGGGGTGCTGGCGGCGGCGGTGCTGTATCTGCGCCGGCTGTACGACCCGATCGACCGGCTGGGGATGTTCCTCAACTCGTACGAGTCGGCGGCCGCTTCGTTGACGAAGATCGCCGGGCTGCTGGCCCAGACGCCGAACGTCCCCGAGACCGACCGCCCCACCGAACTGCCGCCGCGCTCGGGCGACCTCCCGGGCCGCGAGGTCGTCTTCGACGAGGTGCGGTTCGCCTACCGTACGGGCGGCGAGGTGCTGCCCGCCTTCGACCTGCGGATCCCGGCGGGCCGGACGGTGGCGGTCGTCGGCTCCACGGGCGCGGGCAAGTCGACGCTGGCGAAGCTGCTGGCCCGCTTCTACGACCCGACCGAGGGCCGGGTCCTGCTGGACGGCACGGACCTGCGCGACCTGTCCACGGCCGAGCTGCGGCGGGGCGTGGTGATGGTGACGCAGGAGGCATTCCTGTTCTCGGGGACGGTCGCGGAGAACATCGCGATCGGCCGCCCGGACGCCACCCGCGAGGAGATCGAGCACGCGGCGAAGGCGATCGGCGCGCACGACTTCATCGCGGCCCTGCCGGACGGCTACGACACCGACGTACGCAAGCGGGGCGGCCGGATCTCGGCGGGCCAGCGCCAGTTGGTGGCCTTCGCCCGCGCCCTGCTGGCGAACCCCTCGGTGCTGATCCTGGACGAGGCGACCAGCTCCCTGGACATCCCGGGCGAGCGGGCGGTGCAGCGGGCCATGGACACGGTGCTGCACGGCCGTACGGCGGTGGTGATCGCCCACAGGCTCTCGACGGTGGAGATCGCGGACCGGGTGCTGGTGATGGAGCACGGCCGGATCGTGGAGGACGGTGCGCCGGCCGAACTCATCGGCGGGACGGGGCGGTTCGCGGGGCTGCACCGGACGTGGCGGGACAGCTTGAGCTGAGGGAGGCGGCGTCCGGGCCGCGGTTCCGGGGAGCCCGCGCGCGGCGGCGCCGCGTCCGGCCCGGCCCCGGATGCCGGGCCGGACGGCATCGTTGAGAATCGGACCGGAGGTGGTAAGGGTGACCGCTCGTCGACCCTCACGGGGAGCTGCCCGTTTCCTGGCCCGGTGCGCCCTGGTGGCGCTGACGGCCGTGGTCGCGGTGCTGTGCCTGGCGCTCGTCGACGTCGGGGTGCTGGTATTCGTCGCCGGAATCGCAGGTGTTGTCCTGTCCGCCGTGGGCCTGTGGTGGCTGCTCTCCCTGCGCGGGCTGTCCCGCCTGCTGGGCGCACTGCTCGCGGTCGCCGCGCCGGTCGCGGTGCTCGTCTACTACATCTGGCGGGGCGTCTGGGTCTGGGCGCTGCTCGCCCTGGTGCTGTACGGCCTGGCCCTGGTCTGCGGCCGGGCGGCGATGCGCGCGCACGGCAAGGCGTACGTGGTGCGCGGCAGGGCCGGAAAGCGGCCGCGGCAGCCCTTCCTCATCATGAATCCGCGCTCCGGCGGCGGCAAGGTCGGCCGCTTCGACCTCGTGGAGAAGGCCGAACGGCTGGGTGCGCGGGTGCACCTGCTCGACACCGAGGGCGGCGGGACCGATGTGGAGGAGCTGGCGCGCGAGGCCGCCGCGAACGGTGCCGACCTGCTCGGAGTGGCCGGCGGTGACGGCACCCAGGCGCTGGTCGCGGGGGTCGCGGCCGAGCACGGGCTGCCGTTCCTGGTGATCTCGGCGGGCACGCGCAACCACTTCGCCATGGACCTCGGCCTGGACCGCGCCGACCCGGCCCGCTGCCTGGACGCGCTGACCGACGGCGAGGAACTCCGCGTCGACCTGGGCGTGGTGAACGGGCGGCCCTTCGTCAACACCGTGTCCTTCGGGGCGTACGCGGATATCGTGCAGCAGCCCGAGTACCGCGACGCGAAGGCGGGGACCGCGCTCGCGCTGCTGCCCGACCTGCTCGGAACGGAGGGCAGGCGGCTCGACGCGGCCGTCGGGGAGAAGCTGCTCACCGGACAGCAGGCCGTCCTCGTCACCAACAACCCCTATGCCGGGCCCGATCCGCTCGCCGGTGGTCTGCGGCCGCGCCTGGACCGCGGCAAGCTCGGGGTGATCGCCGTGCGCGTGGAGAGCGCGGCCCAGGCCGCCGACCTCGCCGTGCGGGGCGCACACGCGCAGGGCGTCGTCTTCGCGACGGGGCGCGGCGTCGAGGTGACCGCCCCGGAAGACGTGATTCCGGTCGCGGTGGACGGTGAGGCGCTGATGCTGTCCGCCCCGGTCGTCTGTACGGTGCGCCACCGGGCCTTGCGCGTCCTGGTCCCCCGTACCCGGCCGGGCACGGTGGCGCCGGCCTCACCGCTGAACTGGCGCTGGATCACGGCGCTGGCCCTCGGGCGTGCGCGATGAGGGCGGCGGACGGACACGGTGCCTCCGGTGTTCCCGACGGCGAGGCGGGCGGGCCGCGCCGGACCGGGTCCGTGGGGGCGATCGTCGCCGCCGCGCTGCGCGACCTGCGCGCCATCGACGGTGCGGTGTACGCGGCGGTGGCCACCACGCCCACCCCCACGCTGGACACGGCGCTGCGGCGACTGTCCCGGGCGGCCGACCACTCCAAGCTCTCGCTGGGCATCGCCGCCGGGCTCGCCGTCTTCCCCGGACGGCCCCGGCAGGCCGCCTGTGCGGGGCTCGGCGCGGTCGCCGTGGCCTCCGCCTCCGCGAACCTGCTCGCCAAACGCCTGGTCCACCGGCGCCGCCCCGACCGGGAGGCGGCCCGGGTCACGGTCGCACGCCAGGTCCCCATGCCCGCTTCGGCCTCCTTCCCGTCCGGCCACACCGCCTCGGCCGTCGCCTTCGCCATCGGGGCCGGCACCGTCCTGCCGGGGGCCCTGCTGCCGCTCTGGAGCCTGGCGAGCGCCGTCGCCTACTCCCGGGTCCACACCGGCGTGCACTACCCCGGCGAGGGGGGCGCGGGCGCGGCCCTCGGCGTCGCGAGCGCCCCCACGGCACGTCGGCTGCGCAGGGGCCTGCCCTGGGGAGAACGCTGCTGACAGCCGCGAGGTGGGGCCGGGGTTCAGGCCGTCCTCTGCGGTGGTCCGGGCGTCGCGGGCACTGTCAGTGGCGGGTGGCAGCATCGGTCGTATGACGGATGCGATGCCATTCACCTGGGGACCGTTCCTGCGCGACTGGAGCGGGGAGTGGTCGGATTCCCTGTCCGACGACGGGACATACGCGCGGGAGGACGAGACCGCCCGGCGGGATCGTTGGCTGGGGTTTCCGGCGGCGCCCGAGGAGCGGATCGCGGCCCTGGAGGAGCGCCTCGGCCGGCGGATGCCCCCGTCGTACCGGGAGTTCCTCGCCGTCAGCGACGGGTGGCGGCACGCGGGCGGGTTCATCACCCTGCTGGCGGGGACCGCGGAGGCCCGCTGGCACAACGACGCGTCCGGGCTCGCGGCGATGTTCGAGGAGTATCTGGACGAGGACCCCACCCCCGAAGAGCTGCGGGACGTGGCGGTCTGGCGCCGCGGGCTCCAGCTGGACGTCGAGTCCGATGCGATGAGCGTCGTGCTGGATCCCGGGGACGTGGACGAGAACGGCGAGTGGGCCGTCTACACCTGGGCGGGCTGGCGGGCCGCACCACCCCAGCGGTTCCCGGACTTCGCCACGTTCATGCGGGACATGCACCGGGAGTTCCACTGCTTGCGGGCCCGCCCGGCGGACGGGGAGCCGGAGTTCGTCAACGCCACGACGCGACGGCTGGACGCCCAGGTGGAGGAGGCCCGGCTGTGGGCGCTGGGCGGCGACCGGGAGCGGGCCGAACGGGCGCTGGACGAGGCGAAGGGGTACGGCAGACCGAGGGCCGCCGGGCTGGGCGACCAGATACGCCGCCTGCTCGGACGGACGAACCTGGCCTACGAGGACCTGGCGATCGACCCCCGGTACGCCCCCGAGCTGCTCCCGCCGTTGGTCGCCGAGCACGCGGCGAACCCGCACCGGGACGACTCCACGCTGAACTACAGCCTCAGGGGAGCCACCGACGACGTGGTGACGCTGGCACACACGCTGCTGGAGCAGGTGCGCTCGGGCACGTACCGGTACACGGCGGCCGGCCCGTTCGGGGAAGCGGTCGAACGGGCACGGGAGTCGGCGCGGTGGGGCGACACCGACGGGGCGTGGCGGACGATGCTGGACGCCCTGCCCCTGTGGCAGCCGCTGGGCCCCGACCACCTGGCGCCGCTGGGCTGGGTGGCCGATCCGCTGCTCGGCCCGCTGCTGACCCCGGAGCGGGGCCGCGCGCTGCTGTCGACTCCCAGGGGCGGACAGCCGGGTGAGCCACGGACCGCCGGCGCAGACCGTTCCGATCCGGAGGGTCTGTCCTGGCTCGCGGACCCGGACGCCCCCGGCGACCACACGTCCTACCGGTTCGTCCTGGTCGAAGGGGTGGAGCCGTGGGACCTGCCCGGACGCCTCGCGGACGGGGAGGAGGCCGCGCTGGACGAGCCCGTGACCGTGCACGAAGCGCACGAGCGGTCGCTCCGCGGGCGACGGGAGTTCTCGTCCTTCGACGATCGGGCCCTCGTGGTGGTCGGCCGGGCGGGCGCTCGTTGGAGCTTCGCCTTCGACGGCGACCGTCCGCATTTCGCACCGCAGCGTTTTGTCTCTCCGGCCGCTGCCGCCTGCGCGGACGCCCGTGCCGTGGTCGTGTGGGGCGGCCTGCGGGACGGGCACGGGAACCCGTTCTTCCACCTCTCGGTGGCGAAGGGCGGGGCGGAGCTGTACGCGTTCACGTTCGCGGACGGAGAGGTGCGGCGGACCGGGCCGATCCCGCCGGCCCTGGACCCGGGCCGGTTCTTCCCCTCGCAGGAGGGGCCCACCGGGACGGGGCCGGCCATCAGGACGGAACGGGCGCTGCTGGAGGCGATAGCCGGCGAGTTCGGAGTCCATCTGCCGCGCCACGCGATCACGTGGGGACGGCTGCACACGTTCACCACCCGCTCCTGGATCCGGCCGCCGCAGGACGGGGAGACTTTCTCCGTGATCAGGTTCGAGTGGGGCTCGAACTGACGGCGGGCGCCCTTCCGGCGCGTGCGCCGCACGCCGACCCGGCCGGACGGGACACGCGGGCGAGCGGATTCGCCGTCCTCACCCCGGCAGCAGCCGCACCGCCGCGTTCCGCAGCCGGGTGCGCTCGGTGCTCATGAAGCGGTGCAGGGTGCGGGAGGCGAAGGCGGTCCGCTGGGCGCTGCGGCGGCGCTCCCGGTCGTAGGCGTGCAGGGCACCCGCGACGCCTTCCCGGCCCTGGGGCGCGGCGGCGAGCGCGCGGGTCAGGGCGTCCGCGTCCAGGATCGCGGTGCAGGCGCCCTGGCCCAGGTTGGGCGTCATGGCGTGGGCCGCGTCGCCGACCAGGGCCACGGGGGCGGGCCGGGCCCCGGTGGCGACGAAGGAGGGCAGCGCCGGGTGCAGGTGGCGCATCTCGTAGCGGATCCAGGTGGCCGGGTCGGTGGTGTCCAGGATGCGCGGGATCGGGTCGTGCCAGTCGGCGAAGAAGCCGCGCAGCTCGGCGGCGGTGGTGGCCCCGGGCACGGTGGCGTACCAGTTGGTGCGGCCCGGTTCGACCGGGGTCAGGCCGAAGAAGCGGCCGCTCCCCCAGGTCTCGCCGTGCACCGGGCTCTCGAAGTCGGCGATGCCGATCCAGGCGACGGTGCCGGCCTCTCGCGGGCCGCTGCGGTCGCCGAGGCGGGCGGCGCGGACGGCGCTGCGGATGCCGTCGGCACCGATCACCAGGTCCTGCCCGGCGGCGACGGCGTCCAGATCGGTGACCCGCTCGCCGAGCTTGACCGGTACGTCCCCGAAGGCGTCCAGGCCCGCGAGCAGGGCGTCGAGCAAGTACGGGCGGGAGATGAGCAGTTCGGGGCGGCCCGCCTTGCGTTCGATGCGATCCAGGGGGAGCCGGGCGATCGACGTCCCGTCCGGGGTGCGGATGTGCGCGTCGCGGTACGGCACGGCGTGCTCGCGCAGCGCGTCGCCCACGCCGAGGCGGTCGAGCGCGGACTGTGCGGTGGGGTGGATGCCGAAGGCCGCGCCGTACCGCTCCAGTTCCGTGCGGCGCTCCAGCACGGTCACGTTCCAGCCCGCGCGGCGGAGGCCGATCGCGGTCGCCAGACCGCCGATGCCCGCGCCGACCACGGTCGCCGTCCCTGTCATGTCGCGCTCCCGAAGCTCGTAGGGCCACACAGAAGGGTCACCACACCTGTGGTACCACGGCTGGGGTAATATCGGCAAGGACAGGTGGCGGAGACGGCGGGGACGAGGGAGCGGGCGCGGGTGAATCCGGACCGGCGGGACCGGCTGCGGGACGCGGCGATCGAGGTGCTGGCCCGGGACGGCGGGCGCGGGCTGACGCACCGCGCCGTGGACCAGGCCGCCGAGGTGCCGTCCGGCACCACCAAGAACTACTTCCCGACCCGGGACGCGGTGCTCCGCGCGGTGGCGGAGCGCTGCCTTGAGCAGTACCTCGCGCTCACCGAGCTGCTGGCCGCCGGCCCGGGGCCTGCGGACCGCGAGGGCCTGGTGACCCTCTTCCGCTCGCTCCTGGAGAACGTGGCGGGGCCGGGCCGGGCCCGGCTGCTCGCGGTGCTGGAGCTCCAGGCCGAGGCGACCCGGCGGCCCTGGCTCTCCGGCATCCTCGACCCGATAGCAAGCAGCGATTTCGCGGGGTTCGAGCTGGCCCAGCGCGCTGCCGGGCTACCCGTGACCCCGCAGCGGGCGGCCGTCGTCACCCTCGCCCTGCACGCGGCGATCCCGCATCTGCTGACGAACGGGCCCGGCACGCTCGCGGCGGCGGGGCTGGAGGACCCGGACCGCTTCGTGCGCGACCTGCTGGACACGGTGTACCCGCCGGACGCGACGGCCTGAAGCCCGCACCCCGCCCCCGAAGGGATCCCCGACTCCGATGGGATCCAGGCACCCTGACGGACCGGCACATTCCGCCGCGCGGATCTGGCCAGAACCCGACGCCGTCTCATCTGGCGGTCATCACACGCTTTCCCGCCCGCGACCGCGCGGTGACCTTCGCGCACGAAACCTGTGACCACCCTGTGAATACCGGGCTCTCCAACTCCCGGTAACACTGCGGCAATGATCGGCGAAACGTCCGCTTAACGAACATGACCTTTCCAGCAACGAACGAAAACCGGCCAAGTTGTTGACGCGCTCCTGACAGGCACGGCCGTCGACTGACACTCTTCACCCCGTTCTGCGCACCGCCTGCACCGTCCGGACAGCCCCTCCAGGCCGCCCGGTACCCCCCTCGCAGAAGGAGTCCGCGTGAGACCACTGCCCAGCCGCCGCGCCACCGCGACCGGCGCTCTGATAGCCGCAGCAGCCCTCATCGCCGTCGCCGTCCCGTCCGGCGCCGCGACCGCCACCTCCGCCCCCGCCTCGGCCCCGCTCGGCGGCATCACCGCCGGCACGAAGGCCGACCCGGGCGCCCTGCCCGCCAAGCTCTCCCCCGCCCAGCGCGCGGAGCTGCTCAGCGAGGCGAACGCCACGAAGGCGGCCACCGCCAAGGAGCTCGGTCTCGGGTCCACCGAGAAGCTCGTGGTCCGTGACGTGGTCCAGGACCGCGACGGCACCACACACACCCGCTACGAGCGCACCCTCGACGGGCTCCCCGTCCTCGGCGGCGACCTCGTGGTCAAGGAGTCCGCGGCCGGGGCTACCGAGGGCGTCAGCAAGGCGTCGAAGGCGACCAGCGCGCAGCTGAAGGCCGTCGGCCTGACCGCCGACGTGGCCCCGGCCGCCGCCGAGAAGCAGGCGCTCGGCGCGGCCAAGGCCGAGGGTTCGAAGGCCAAGAAGGCGGAGAACGCCCCGCGCAAGGTGGTCTGGCTGGGCGGCGGCTCCCCGCAGCTCGCGTACGAGACCGTGGTCGGCGGACTCCAGCACGACGGCACCCCGAACGAGCTGCACGTGCTCACCGACGCCACCTCGGGCGAGAAGCTCTACGAGTGGCAGGCCGTCCACAACGGCACGGGCAACACGCAGTACAACGGCCAGGTCACCCTGGGCACCGCGCCCTCGTACACCCTGACCGACACCACGCGCGGCAACCACAAGACGTACAACCTGAACCGGGGCAGCTCCGGCACCGGCACGCTGTTCTCCGGACCGGACGACATCTGGGGCGACGGCACTCCGCAGAACGCCGAGACGGCCGGCGCGGACGCCCACTACGGCGCGGCCGAGACGTGGGACTACTACAAGAACGTGCACGGCCGCTCCGGCATCCGCGGTGACGGCGTCGGCGCGTACTCCCGCGTCCACTACGGCAACAACTACGTCAACGCGTTCTGGCAGGACAGCTGCTTCTGCATGACGTACGGCGACGGCAGCGGCAACGTCAAGCCGCTGACCTCCCTGGACGTGGCCGCCCACGAGATGACGCACGGTCTGACCTCGGTCACCGCCAAGCTCGTCTACAGCGGTGAGTCCGGCGGTCTCAACGAGGCCACCTCCGACATCTTCGCCGCCGGTGTGGAGTTCTACTCCAACACCACCCAGGACCCGGGCGACTACTTGGTCGGCGAGAAGATCGACATCAACGGCAACGGCACGCCGCTGCGCTACATGGACAAGCCTTCGAAGGACGGCTCGTCCAAGGACTACTGGTACGCGGGCATCGGCAACGTCGACGTCCACTACTCCTCGGGCCCGGCGAACCACTGGTTCTACCTGCTCTCCGAGGGCAGCGGCGCCAAGACCGTCAACGGCGTCAACTACGACTCGCCGACCTCCGACGGGCTCCCGGTGACCGGAATCGGCCGGGACAAGGCCCTGCAGATCTGGTTCAAGGCGCTCACCACGAAGTTCACCTCGACGACCAACTACGCCGCCGCCCGCACGGGCACGCTCGCGGTCGCCAGTGAGCTGTACGGGGCCACCAGCCCCGAGTACGCGGCCGTGGCCCACGCCTGGGCCGGCATCAACGTGGGCGCCCGCCCCGGCGGCGGCGACCCCGACCCGGGCGGCAAGGTCTTCGAGAACAAGACCGTCGTGAACATCCCGGACGCCGGTGCGGCCGTCACCAGCGCGGTCACCGTCTCCGGTGTCACCGGCAACGCGCCGAGCGCCCTCAAGGTGGACGTGAACATCTCGCACACCTGGCGCGGCGACCTGGTCGTCGACCTGGTGGCCCCGGACGGCACGGCCTACCGGCTGAAGAACTCCTCCTCCGGCGACTCCGCGGACAACGTGGTGGCGACCTACACGGTCAACGCCTCGTCCGAGGTGGCCAACGGGGTCTGGAAGCTGAAGGTCCAGGACGTGGCGCGTCAGGACACCGGAAAGATCAACAGCTTCAAGCTCACCTTCTGATCCACCGGATCCGACCGATCCACCCGCTGTGACCGAACGGCCCGGAAGAGGGAGACCTCTTCCGGGCCGTTCGTCATGGCGAGTCCCGTGCCGTCAGGCCGGGTTGTTCGCGTGGGTCAGGGTCTCCCAGGCGACGAACAGGTTGTTCGACCCGGCGGGCCGCTGCCGCTCGGTCAGCGTCTGGGTGTTGGTCATCGCGTACCCGAGGCGGTTGGCGAGCGCGTTGAAGCCGACCTCGGTGACCGGGCCCAGACTGTCCTTGAGGGAGCCGCCGCAGAGCGAGGACGGCACGGGCGTACCCAGCTGGTGCTTGGCGTGCAGCCCCATCGCGTGGCGCAGCCGGTCGGCGACCTCCGGGTAGAGGTCCTGGCCCTGGATGCGGCTGGTCTCGGCGATGTGGGAGATGGCGGAGAGGCCGTAGCCGGTGTGGGTCAGGTCGCGGCAGGTCTCCTGGGAGAGCCCGTCCATGAAGGTGGACTGGCCCTGCCAGTAGTTGATGACTTTCGCCCGGGTGTCGAGCCCGCTGCCCGGCGCGACCTTCGGCAGCGAACCATCTGCGGTCACATAGATGTACGCGGGGACACGGCCGCGGAATGTGCCCACGGCCTTGTCGTAGGCGGCGCGGTCCTCCAGGAAGACCGCGATCCCGATCGCCGCCTCGGTCATGGACAGCTCCCAGTTGCCGTTGGAGTGGGAGCCGTTGGTGACCTCGGGGAGGTAGACGTCACGGAGCATCGTGCCGAAGCGGCCGGAGCCCGGCCAGCTGCTGTAGGTGTACTTGATGATCTCGGCGGCGCGCGGCCAGGTCGAGCCGGCCCAGCCGGTCTGGAGCGGGGCGTTGCTGTTGGTGTGGTCCTTGATCACGGCCGACCAGGCGTCCATGATCTGGATCGCCTTCTGGGCGTACCGGCTGTCCTGGGTGATGTACCAGGCCAGCGAGAGCGTGTACGCGGCGATGGCGTCCTCGCGCTCGTCCGTGCAGCCGTTGTTGGGGTTGGAGTACGAGCCGCACTCGACGACCGCGCGCGGCTTGGCGGTGCGGGTCAGGGAGGCGTACTTGCTGCCCATCATCTGGTCGTAGGCGCTCTTCCAGGGCTGCGCGCCCGCCTGCACCCGGCCCCGGACGAAGTCCAGCTGAGGGCGGCTGACGAGCACGCCGGGGTGGGTGAAGTTCGCGGGGGCGGCGGCCTCGACGGGTGCCCGGTCGGGCGTCGCGGATCTCTCCGCCACGGCGGGTGCGGCGAGGGCCGTGGTGAGCAGCGCGGCCAGGGTGGCGGCGGTGCCGAGGACGCGGGGGATGGTGCCGGTACGCATGTGGGGTGCCTTCCGGTGGGGTGGCGGTTCAACGGCCCGGCCTGGCGAGGTAGTTCATGGGTGTGAACGATGGGCCGCATGATGAACCGTGCGATGAGTCAGGAACGTAAAACCATTCCATGGACACGTCAAGGTTCTGCGTTCACTGCACGAAGGGAACGCACCCCGCCGGTACGCGCAGGGGCCCCCCCCCCCCCCCCGGGCCGCCCCCCCACAGCACCAAATAAACCAACCAAACCCCAAACAACACCCCCACCCCAACCCCCACCCCCCCGAAGACCAACCCAACCACAAAAAAAAAAACCACACGCCAAAAAACAAAATACCCCCAAAAAACACAAACCCAAACTATAAGAAAGCCCCCCCGCACACCCTGATATT
>NZ_JAFEUF010000070.1:1740-9114 GCF_016901035.1 Streptomyces durocortorensis | reverse complement strand
CGTTAGGGTTGCTGTTCAATCTTCCCCCCCCCCCCCCCCCCCGGGCCCGGGGGGGGGCCCCCCCCCCCCCGGGGCCCCCCCGCCCCCCGGGTCCGTCATGACGCGCGCTCAGCGCATCAGCACGCCCCCGCCCTCCCCCGTCGCCTCGGTCGGCAGGGCAACCAGTCCCAGTTCGGCACTGGTGGCCAGCAGCCGGTGGGCGGGCAGGACGCGCACGGTGTAGCCGTACGGTCCCGTCCGGTCCGGGGTGAGCGGGCCCTCGTACAGCCAGCGGTCCTCCAGGTCCTGACCGCCCGCCGGCTTCAGCGGGAAGGTCTGGGCGTCCGCGATGGCATCGCCGGAGTCGACCCGGCCCGCGACCACCTGGACCTCGACGTCGTCCGGCTCCAGGCCGCCGAGCGCGATCCGCACCCGCAGCGCCAGGGTGGCCCCCAGCTCCGCCGAACCGCCTGCGGCGTCCCCGGTGACCGTCTCCACGTGGTCGACGGAGACCCCGCGCCAGGCCGCCCGGACCTTGGCCTTCCACGCGGCGAGGTCCTGTGCCACCGCGGGCTCCAGTGCCCGGCGGGCCTGGGCGGCGGGGGCGTACAGGCGCTCCACGTACTCGCGCACCATCCGCCCCGCCAGCACCTTCGGGCCCAGGTTCACCAGGGTGGAGCGGACCATCTCGATCCAGCGGTCGGGCAGGTCGCCGGCGCCCCGGTCGTAGAAGCGCGGCGCCACCCGGTCCTCGATCAGGGCGTACAGCGCGTTCGACTCCAGCTCGTCCCGGCGGTCCTCGTCGACCGCGGAGCCGTCGGCGGTGGGGATCTCCCAGCCGAAGTCCGGGTCGAACCACTCGTCCCACCAGCCGTCGCGCACCGACAGGTTGAGGCAGCCGTTGAGCGCCGCCTTCATCCCGCTCGTGCCGCAGGCCTCCAGCGGGCGCAGCGGGTTGTTGAGCCAGACGTCGCAGCCCGGGTAGAGCTTCTGCGCCATGCCCATGCCGTAGTCCGGGAGGAACACGATGCGGTGGCGCACGCGCGGGTCGTCCGCGAACCGCACCAGCTCCTGGACCAGACGCTTGCCGCCGTCGTCGGCCGGGTGGGCCTTGCCCGCGACGACGATCTGGATCGGGTGCGTCGGGTGCAGCAGCAGGGAACGGAGCCGGTCGCGGTCGCGCAGCATCAGCGTCAGCCGCTTGTACGAGGGGACGCGGCGGGCGAAGCCGATGGTCAGGATGTCCGGGTCGAGGACGCCGTCGATCCAGCCCAGCTCGGCGGTGCCCGCGCCGCGCCTGCGCCAGGAGGCGTAGAGGCGGCGGCGGACCTCGGTGACGAGCTGGCCGCGCAGGTCCCGGCGCAGGTCCCAGATCTCCTGGTCGCCGATGCCGGTCACCGCGTCCCAGCGGCGGGGGGTGCCGGTCTGCGCGGATGCCTCGTCGGCCACCGGGCCGCCGGCCAGCACCTGGTGGGCGCGGCCCTCGCCGACCTGGCCCGCGCCGAGCCGGAACACCTCGGGGGCGACCCAGGTCGGGGCGTGGACGCCGTTGGTGACGGAGGTGATCGGCACCTCGGCGGGGTCGAAGCCCGGCCAGAGCCCGGAGAACATCTCCCGGCTGACCGCCCCGTGCAGGGTGGAGACGCCGTTGGCGCGCTGGGCGAGCCTGAGGCCCATCACCGCCATGTTGAACAGCTCCGGCTCGCCGCCGGGGTAGGTCTCGGTACCGAGCGGCAGAATCTTCTCGACGGGTACGCCGGACAGTTCGCCCTCGTCGCCGAAGTGGCGGGCGACGAGCCCCCGGTCGAAACGGTCTATGCCGGCGGGGACCGGGGTGTGGGTGGTGAAGACGGTCCCGGCCCGGACCACCTCGAGCGCGGCGTCGAAGTCGAGCCCCTCGGCGGCCAGTTCACGGATGCGCTCCAGGCCGAGGAACCCGGCGTGGCCCTCGTTGGTGTGGAACACCTCCGGCTCCGGGGTGCCGGTGAGCCGGCACCAGGTGCGTACGGCGCGCACGCCGCCGATGCCGAGCAGCATCTCCTGGAGGAGGCGGTGGTCACTGCCGCCGCCGTAGAGCCGGTCGGTGACGTCGCGTTCGCCGGGGGCGTTCTCCTCGACGTCGGAGTCGAGGAGGAGCAGCGGCACGCGGCCGACCCGGGCCAGCCAGATACAGGCGTGCAGCGAGCGTCCGCCGGGCAGGGCGAGGACGACCCGGGCGGGGGTGCCGTCCGCCTCGCGGACCAGGTCGAGCGGGAGTTCGTTGGGGTCGAGGACGGGATAGTGCTCCTGCTGCCAGCCCTCGCGGGAGAGGGTCTGGCGGAAGTAGCCGTGGCGGTAGAGCAGGCCGACGCCGATGAGCGGGACGCCCAGGTCGCTGGCGGCCTTGAGGTGGTCGCCGGCCAGGATGCCGAGGCCGCCGCTGTACTGGGGCAGGGCGGCGGTGACACCGAATTCGGGTGAGAAGTAGGCGATGGCGGAGGGGAGTTCGGCTCCGGCGGCCCGCTGTTCCTGATACCAGCGGGGGCCGTCCAGATATTCCGCCAGATCGGCGGAGGCCGCGGCGAGGCGGCCGAGGTACTCCGCGTCCCCGGCCAGTTCGGTCAGCCGCCCGGCGGACAGCGAACCGAGCAGGCGTACGGGGTCGGCGTCCGCGGGCCGCCAGCCCTCGGGGTCGGCGGACCGGAAGAGCTCGCGGGTCTCGGTGTGCCACGACCAGCGCAGGTTGCGCGCGAGGTCGTGGAGGGGTCGGAGGGGTTCGGGGAGGACAGGACGCACGGTGAATCGACGAATGGCCTTCACTGCTCCACCTTTACAGGGGACTTGCGCATCCGAGCGGACGCACCACGGTGTGCGTCCCTTCCGTCACCCCTGACGGTAGCGGCCGTCCGTGGCGGGCTGCCACGGCGCGCGGACGGCTCACCGGGTCCGGGTCCGGCCGCCGCGCGCCTCCCCGCCGCAGCCGCACCGACCGCCCGCAGGCGTTCCACGAACGTTCCCCCGACACTCCACGGGTGTTCCACGGGCGCCCCATCCGCCCCGCCAGTGATCTCCCGTCACTTCTTCCACCTGGCGGTTTGGCCGGTTTCCCCCCGTACGCAGCCTTGTGGACCTCCCTGCCACAGGGAAGGCTGCCGTGTGGCGCCGCAGAACGGGTATCCGGAAACCCGTAGGGGGCGCTTCGGGACTCCTGCGCCGGTCGGGGCGTACGCGCCGCGTGCGGCGGGGCCCGAGCGGCCCGTTACGACCGAGTAGTTAACACGGCGCCGGATTTCCCACCCTCCGACGCGGGGAAGGCTTCCCCGGTACACCGCACGACCCCGGCCCGCACTCGTTCTCCGTGCATCCCGAAACATGCGCGAAACCCCCGCGACCCACCCATTCGAGTGCCATTCGAGTGAACGCGGACAGGAGCGGCCATGCCCACAGCCCGTCAGCAGACTGCTGAGCAGTTACAAAGGACAGATCCCCGTCTTCGCGGCACACGCGGTCGGTCCTCCGCGTCCGTGCCGTCCCCCGTGCACGCCGAGCTCCTCCAGCCCTCAGGTGATTCCATGATCGGTCGTATTCCCGTCCTGGACGTCCGTCCTCTCGTCGACTGCGGCAGACGGGCGGCGAAGGCCGTCGTCGGTGAGACCTTCCAGGTCACCGCCACCGTCTTCCGCGAAGGCCATGACGCGGTGGCCGCCAATGTCGTACTGCGCGATCCGAGCGGACGGGTCGGGCCGTGGACCCCGATGCGCGAGCTGGCGCAGGGCACGGACCGGTGGGGGGCCGAGATCACGCCGGATTCCGAGGGCCGCTGGACGTACACGGTGGAGGCCTGGAGCGATCCGGTCAGCACCTGGCGGCACCACGCCGCGATCAAGATCCCGGCGGGCATCGACACGGACCTGGTGCTGGCCGAGGGCGCGGCGCTGCTGGAGCGGGCCGCCGCGGGCGTACCGAAGAAGCACGGCCGCGAGGCGGTGCTGGCCGCGGTGGACGCGCTGCGCGACACCGCGCACCCGGCGGCCGCCCGGCTGGCCGCGGCGCTGACCCCGGCCGCCGACGCCGTACTCGCCCGCTATCCGCTGCGTGAACTGGTCACCCGCTCCAAGCCGCTGGCGGTGCGGGTGGAGCGCGAGCGGGCGCTGTTCGGGTCGTGGTACGAGCTGTTCCCGCGCTCGGAGGGGGCGCGGGAGGTGCCGGTGGACCCGGCGGACACCTCGCCGGACGCACCGACCCGGCTGGTCAGCGGGACCTTCCGAACGGCGGCCGAGCGGCTGCCCGCGGTCGCCGCGATGGGGTTCGACGTGGTGTACCTGCCGCCGATCCACCCGATCGGGACCACGCACCGCAAGGGCCCGAACAACACGCTGACGCCCGGGGAGCACGATCCGGGCGTGCCGTGGGCGATCGGTTCGCCGGACGGCGGGCACGACGCGGTCCACCCGGAGCTGGGGACGCTGGAGGACTTCGACCACTTCGTGGAGGTGGCCCGCAACCTCCGGATGGAGATCGCGCTGGACTTCGCGCTCCAGTGCTCGCCGGACCACCCGTGGGTCAAGGAGCACCCGGACTGGTTCCACCACCGCCAGGACGGTTCGATCGCGTACGCCGAGAACCCGCCGAAGAAGTACCAGGACATCTATCCGATCGCCTTCGACAAGGACATGCGCGGTCTGGTGGCGGAGACCGTACGCGTTCTGCGCTTCTGGATGGACCACGGCGTGCGTATCTTCCGGGTCGACAACCCGCACACCAAGCCGGTGGTGTTCTGGGAGAAGGTCATCGCCGAGATCAACGGCACCGACCCCGATGTCATCTTCCTGGCGGAGGCGTTCACCCGCCCGGCGATGATGCACACGCTCGGCGCGGTCGGCTTCCAGCAGTCGTACACGTACTTCACCTGGCGCAACACCAAGCAGGAACTGACCGAGTACGTCACGGAGCTGGCCGGCGAGGCCGCCTCGTACATGCGGCCCAACTTCTTCGTGAACACCCCCGACATCCTTCCCGGCTACCTCCAGGAGGGCGGCCGCCCGGCCTTCGAGGCGCGGGCGGTGCTGGCCGCGACGCTGGCTCCTTCCTGGGGTGTGTACGCGGGGTTCGAGCTGTGCGAGAACACTCCGGCCAAGCCGGGGAGTGAGGAGTACCTGCACTCGGAGAAGTACGAACTGCGCCCGAGGGCCTGGGAGTCGGCGGAACGCGAGGGCCGCACGCTCACCCCCCTGATCACCTCGCTGAACCGGATCCGGCGGCGTCACCCCGCTCTGCGGCAGCTGCGCGACGTCCACTTCCACCACAGCGACAACGAAGCGCTGATCGTCTACAGCAAGCATTCCGGACCGAACACCGTTCTGGTGGTCGTGAACCTCGACCCGCACCACACCCAGGAGGCCACGGTCTCGTTGGACATGGAGCGGCTCGGCCTTTCCTGGCACGAGCGCGTACCGGTGCGCGACGAGCTCACCGGCGACACCTATCACTGGGGCAGGAACTTCTACGTGCGCCTAGAGCCGGGCATCACGCCCGCGCACATCGCGGTCCTGCGACCGTCCCCGCCGACCGGAGGGTCACCCACACCATGATCGTCAATGAGCCTGTTCCCGACACGTTCGAGGACACTCCCGCCAAGGACCGCGATCCCGACTGGTTCAAGCGAGCCGTCTTCTACGAGGTGCTCGTCCGGTCCTTCCAGGACTCCAACGGCGACGGAATCGGCGACCTCAAGGGCATCACCGCCAAGCTGGACTACCTCCAGTGGCTCGGCGTCGACTGCCTCTGGCTGCCGCCGTTCTTCAAGTCGCCGCTGCGCGACGGGGGCTACGACGTCTCCGACTACACCGCCGTGCTGCCGGAGTTCGGCGATCTCGCCGACTTCGTGGAGTTCGTGGACGCCTCGCACCAGCGGGGCATGCGCGTCATCATCGACTTCGTCATGAACCACACGAGCGATCAGCACGAGTGGTTCCAGCAGTCCCGCACCGACCCCGACGGGCCGTACGGCGACTACTACGTCTGGGCCGACGACGACAAGCAGTTCCAGGACGCCCGGATCATCTTCGTCGACACCGAGACGTCCAACTGGACCTTCGACCCGGTGCGCAAGCAGTACTACTGGCACCGCTTCTTCTCCCACCAGCCGGACCTCAACTACGAGAACCCGGCGGTCCAGGAGGAGATCCTGGCGGCCCTGCGGTTCTGGCTGGACCTGGGCATCGACGGCTTCCGGGTCGACGCGGTGCCCTACCTCTACCAGCGCGAGGGCACCAACTGCGAGAACCTCCCCGAGACCCACAACTTCCTCAAGCGGGTCCGCAAGGAGATCGACGCCAACTACCCGGACACCGTGCTCCTCGCCGAGGCCAACCAGTGGCCGGAGGACGTCGTCGACTACTTCGGCGACTACGAGCAGGGCGGCGACGAATGCCACATGGCGTTCCACTTCCCGGTGATGCCGCGGATCTTCATGGCGGTGCGCCGCGAGAGCCGCTACCCGGTCTCCGAGATCCTGGCCAAGACCCCGGAGATCCCGAAGAACTGCCAGTGGGGCATCTTCCTGCGCAACCATGACGAGCTCACGCTCGAAATGGTCACGGACGAAGAGCGCGACTACATGTACGCGGAGTACGCCAAGGACCCACGGATGCGGGCCAACATCGGCATCCGCCGGCGGCTCGCCCCGCTGCTGGACAACGACCGCAACCAGATCGAACTGTTCACCGCGCTGCTGCTGTCACTGCCCGGATCCCCGATCCTCTACTACGGGGACGAGATCGGGATGGGCGACAACATCTGGCTGGGCGACCGGGACGCGGTGCGCACCCCGATGCAGTGGACGCCCGACCGCAACGCCGGGTTCTCCTCCAGCGATCCGGGGCGGCTCTACCTCCCCACGATCATGGACCCGGTCTACGGCTACCAGGTCACCAACGTGGAAGCGTCGATGGCCTCGCCGTCCTCGCTGCTGCACTGGACCCGCCGGATGATCGAGATCCGGAAGCAGAATCCGGCCTTCGGGCTCGGCGAGTACACCGAACTCCCTTCCTCCAACCCGGCGGTGCTGGCGTTCACCCGCGAGTACGGGGACGACCTCGTCCTGTGCGTGCACAACTTCTCGCGGTTCGCGCAGCCGACGGAGCTGGACCTCCGATCGTTCGCCGGACGTCATCCGGTGGAATTGATCGGCGGGGTACGCTTCCCGGCCATCGGTCAGTGGCCCTACCTGCTGACCCTTGCGGGACACGGCTTCTACTGGTTCCGGCTGCGCAAGGACGCGCCGCCGGCCTGAGACGCCATCGCTCCGTGGGGGGGGGGGTGAGCCCGCCCCCCCCGGGGCCGCTGGACGCGCAGCCCCCGCCCGCAACGGTAGGGGGGGGGGGTACGGAATCAACCACAGCGCCACCCCCCAAC
>NZ_JAFEUF010000070.1:0-1730 GCF_016901035.1 Streptomyces durocortorensis | reverse complement strand
CGCGCCCCCCCGGGCCCCTGCGGGCGGCTCCCCGCCGTCCCTGGTGGGCGCCGCCCCCCCCCCCCCCCGGCCGCGGCGGGCCCCCCCCCCCCCGGGGGGGGGCCCCCCCCCCCCCCCCCCCCCCCGCGGCACTCTGGACGCAGAGACCGGGCCTTCACGGTTCGGCCGTTCGAGTCCGTAAGCACCTTCCTCTCCCGACACGTCCCGCACAGCCGGACAGCCGTTGCCGCAATCCGGGACACTCTTCGCATCCTGTGTGCCCGGGGAAAGGACGCGATGCCATGTCGGAGGCTGCATCCACTCACGTCGCCCTGGCGAAGAGCACGAGGAACAGCGCAACCACCGGAAGTACGAAGGACGGGGCCCTGCTCCCGTCCCTCGCTCCACTGCTCCACGAATGGCTGCCCCGGCAGCGCTGGTTCGCCGGCAAGGGCCGGCCCGTCACCGGCTTCCGGCTGGTCTCGGCCACCGAGATGGTGCCGCTGGACGGCACGGCGGGGCCCGGTCTCCTGCATCTGCTGCTGCGGGTCGAGCAGCCCTCCCGGTCGGTCCGGGCGGCCGACGACTGCTACCAACTGCTCCTGGGCGTACGGACGTCACTGCCGCCGCTGCTCGCCGGAGCCCTGGTCGGCCGGGTGGAGCGGGGGCCGCTCGCCGGACGGACCGTGTACGACGCGCTGCACGACCCCCGGCTGGCCGATGTCCTGCTGGAACGGTTCCGCCGCCCCGGCAGCCTCGGCTCGCTGCGCTTCGAGCGGACCGCCGCCATCCCGGCCGGCCTCGCGCCCCGGGTGCTGGACGCCGAGCAGTCCAACTCCTCGCTGGTCTACGGGGACGCGTTCATCCTGAAGATCTTCCGGCGGGTCTTCCCGGGCACCAACCCGGACCTGGAGCTGCCGCTCGCCCTCGGCGGCGAGGGGTGCGAACGGGTGCCCGCTCCGGTCGCCTGGTTCGAGGCGCCCGGACCCGAACCGCTCACCCTCGGCGTCCTCCAGCCCTTCCTGCAGGGAGCGCGCGACGGCTGGCAGCTCGCGCTGGCCGCGCTCGCCGCGGGCCGCGACTTCCTGCCCGAGGCGCGGGCGCTGGGCCGGGCCACCGCCGAGGTGCACACCGCGCTCGCCGCCGCACTGCCGACCCCGGCGCTGCGCGGCACGCAGACCCGGCAGCTGGTGGCCGGGATGATCGAGCGGCTGGAGGCGGCCGCGCAGGCGGTCCCGGCGCTCGTGCCGTACGTCCCGGGGCTGCGCGCCGCGTTCGACGCGGTGACGGATCTCGGGATCCGGGGCAGCGGCTGGGCCCAGCAGCGGGTGCACGGCGATCTCCACCTCGGGCAGACGCTGCGCTCCGCCGACGGCTTCTGGTCGCTGATCGACTTCGAGGGCGAACCGGCCCGCCCGCTGCCCGAGCGCCGGATGCCCGCGCCCCCGGTGCGCGATGTCGCGGGGATGCTGCGGTCGTTCGACTACGCGGCCCGCTCGCACCGCCCGTGGAACCCGGAGTGGGCGGCCCGCTGCCGTGCCGCCTACTGCGAGGGCTACGCGCAGGCGTCGGGCAGCGATCCGCGCGGCGAACCGGAGCTGCTGCGCGCCCATGAGACGGACAAGGCCGTGTACGAGGTGGTGTACGAGGCCCGGCACCGGCCCGACTGGCTGCCGGTTCCGATGGCGGCCATCCAACGCCTCGCCCAGTCCGCGGCGGCCTGACGCTTCCCCTCCCCCTCCCGTCGCTCC
>NZ_JAFEUF010000596.1 GCF_016901035.1 Streptomyces durocortorensis | reverse complement strand
GCCGTGTCGGGGGTAGGCGCTGCGGTCTGGGAGGCCGTTTCGGTGGCGAGGTAGGTGTTCCACCACTCGTTGTCGCGGGCGGTGCGGGACCAGAACGTGCGGAAGGCCCACCGGGTCTCGTCGCCGGTGCCGACCGGGCACCGGACGCGCCGCAGATACCCGGCGACGGACAGGGCGTTCAGGGCTGTGCCGATGGCCTGCTGTCCGTAGAGCGGGAGTTGCTTGGCCAGTTGCTTCACGCTCATCGCCGCGCCTTCGGGGAGGTGGT
>NZ_JAFEUF010000069.1 GCF_016901035.1 Streptomyces durocortorensis | reverse complement strand
TTTCTTGTTGCGTGGGCTGGGATTTTTGTATTAGTTACAGCTGGAGCGGATGGAGCGGGTCCGGGGGGCCGGAGGGCTCCGGGCGTGACGCCCGCCGGTGGCCCGGACCCAGAATTCCGGGCGCGGCGCGGGTGTGTGAGCGGTCTTACGGAATCTCCCCAGGTGATACGCGGGACATGCGTGCGTGGCAGGATGGGCGTGCCGCGGCGAGGGCTGCGGACCGTACGGCAGAGGGAAGGACCGGACCCGGCGTTGAGCGAGAATCAGAACCTCCTCGCGGAGCAGCGCCGTGCGCTGATCCTCGACGAGGTGCGCAGGCGTGGTGGGGTCCGGGTCAACGAGCTGACCCGCAAGCTGAACGTCTCCGACATGACGATCCGCCGGGATCTGGACGCGCTGGCCCGCCAGGGCGTCATCGAGAAGGTCCACGGCGGTGCGGTCCCGGTCGTCGAGGCGAGTACGCACGAGCCCGGGTTCGAGGCGAAGTCGGCGCTGGAGCTGAGCGCCAAGGAGGACATCGCGCGGGCGGCGGCGGCGCTGGCGGTGCCCGGCAGCGCGATCGCGCTCTCGGGCGGGACGACGACGTTCGCGCTGGCCCGGCATCTGCTGGACGTGCCGGATCTGACGGTGGTGACCAACTCGGTGCGGGTGGCCGACGTGTTCCACGACGCGCAGCGCCCGGCCGGGGGGCGCGGCGCGCGGCCCGGGGCGGCGACGGTGGTGCTGACCGGCGGGGTGCGCACCCCCTCGGACTCGCTGGTCGGGCCGGTCGCGGACCGGGCCATCGACTCCCTCCACTTCGATGTGCTGTTCCTCGGCGTGCACGGGATCTCGGCCGAGGCCGGGCTCTCGACGCCCAATCTCGCGGAGGCGGAGACCAACCGCCGTTTCGTCCGGGCGGCGCGCCGGATCGTGGTCGTGGCCGACCACACCAAGTGGGGCACGGTGGGCCTGAGTTCCTTCGCCGCGCTGGAGGAGGTCGACACGTTCGTCACGGACGCGGGCCTGGCTCCGGAGCTGCGTGCGGAGATCGAGGAGCATCTGCCGGGTCTGCTGGTGGCGGGCGACGCTCCGGCCGAGACCGCCGACGCCGCGCCCACCACCGAGGGCTGACGCGGGTTCCGCTCGGCTCGCGGTGTGCGGGACAGGCCCTAGGATCGGGCTGTGGCCGTCTTCCGGATCGAGCGCTTCTCCCCTCTCCCCGCAGCCGAGGCCTGGCGTCGGGTGACCGACTGGGAACGGCACGCCGCGCAGGTGCCGTTGACCGCGATCTCCGTTCCGACCGGGCTTCCCTCGCAGCTCGGCACGGTCTTCGTGGCCCGTACGGGACTGGGCCCGCTGGCGTTCGACGACCCGATGGAAGTGGTGCGGTGGACGCCGCCCGCCGGGGGCCGGGCCGGGGTCTGCCGACTGGAGAAGCGGGGCTCCGTGGTGCTGGGCCGGGCCTCGATCGACGTGCTGCCCACGGATTCCGGTTCCCATGTGGTCTGGGTCGAGGAGCTGCGGGTGAGGCTGGTTCCCCGGTTCGGTGACCCGCTGCTCGCCTCCGCCGGGCGGCGGATGTTCGGCAAGGTCCTGGACGCCCTGCTCGCCTCCCCCGGCGACGCGCACGGGTGAGGCCGGGTGCGGGCCTGCACGAGCGGGCCCGCCCGGGTGGGGAGCACACGCGCCGCGTACGGGTGATGTGACCGTCACACGATTGACTCGTTTGTCGGTATGACACCCCCGCCACGGCCCCGGAAGGCACCGATTCCATGCCGATCCATCAACCGCAGCAGCGGACCGACGTACAGAGCGACCGCACGGGCGTGCAGCAGGCCGAGGCCGCCCTCGTGGAGCACTACCCGCGCCTGGTTCGACTGGCCTATGTCGTCCTGCCGCCGGCGCTCGGCCGGCACCGCCGGGTCCTGACCGCCCACTCCGTCGTCCAGCGGGCCCTGCCCGCCGCCGGGAGCAAGGCGTCGGGCCCGCGCGTTCCGGCCCAGTCCCGCCGGACCGGCCCTCCGACGGGCACGGAGGGCGCCTCGAAGGACCGGATCCCCGCCCACCCGGCGTACGGGTGGGTGCGGCTGCGGGTGCTGCGGGCGGCGCTGGCCCACGAACGGCGGCCCCGCTGGTGGCCCGGGCGGCTCCCGGCGCCGGCCGCGCTGCGTCCGGCCCTGCCGGTGGTGTGGGGGCTGCGGCTCTTCCCCCGGGCGGGCGGCGTCGACGAACTGGCCCTGGACCGGGCGCTGTCGGCGGTGGACGGGCCGGTCCGGGCGGCATTCGCGCTGCAACTGCTGGAAGGGCTCGACGAGTCCGGGGTCCGGGAGCTGCTGGCCGAAGCAGTGGTGGCGGACCCTTCGGGTGCGGTGCGCCGGGCGGCCCGGCTGGGGCGGCCGGACCGGGCCGGGGCGCAGGCGATGCTCAGGTCCGGCGAGTTCGACCCGTGCACGGTCCAGACCCGCCCGAGCGACCTGCTGCGGCGCAGGCACCGGGTGCGGGCGGCGGCGGTGGCCGCGGCGCTGTGCGTGGTGGCGGGGGGCCTGGCGGCCGCCGTCGAGCAGGGGACGAACGGCCCGGGCGAGGACCGGTCCCCCGCGGGCGTGCTCGCGCCGGTGCTCGATCCTGCGGAGCTGACGCGGACGGCGGCGGAGCGGTGGGCGGACACCTCGCGCGTCGACTTCACCGCCTGGCCGGCCAGGGGCGGGCGCACGGACGACGACGCACTGCTGGGCCGGGCGCTGCGGGCCTGGGCCGAGCCGCCGGAGTCGGTCCGGGTCTCCACCACCCCGGGCACGGCGGCGGTGCCGCCCGCCGGGCCGCCCCAGCTGCTGTTCGCCGACGAGGTGGACGGGGCGGCCGTGGTGCTGTTCCACGACAGCGCCGACCGGGTGGTGCGCTACGCGGAACCGCTGTCCGGCTCCGGCGGGGCGGCGCTCGACTTCGCCCGCACCGACGACGCGGACGTGACGACGGGTGCGGCGGTCGTCGTCAGCCGTACGGCCGACAGTGCGCGGTTCCTGCTCGCACCCTGGATCGCGGAGTCCACCACCCGGGACCTGCTTGCGCCCGACACGCCCGGACGGCCGCTGGAGGTGGGCCCGGACGGGGTGACCGCCGCGGTGCCCCGGCCCGGCGCGGGCGGCGCGTGCGACGCCTGGCCGGTGGTCCAGTTGCGCTCCTCCGAGCGGATCGTGGAGAAGCACGCGTTCCTGCTGACGGACCTGGGGGAGCTGGCCCCCGCGCATCTGACGTACATGCCGAAGCCCGGCCGGGGCACGCCAGCCCGCCAGCCGCGCGAGGCGACGGGGCCCGACGCGCTGCTCGCCTGGGCGCGCACGGCGTGCTCCCTGCGGTCCCTGTCGGGCTCCGGCGTACGGTCGGTCAACAACTGGGCCTTCGCGGAGCAGAAGCTCCCCGAGGGCGGCACGTCGGCCGACTGGGTGTGCACCCGGGCCGACACCTGGCGGGGGCCCGGCCGGGTCCTGGTGCAGTTCCTCGCGCCCGCCGCCTCCCCCACGGACCCGGCCGCGGTGGTCGCCGACCGTGACGACACGGCCCTGTGCAGCAAGTTCGGGCAGCACGTCCTGGCGGGCACCCACTGGAGGGCCGACTCCGGCCGGTGGTACGTGCTGGGTGCGGGCAGCCGGGCGGTGACCGGCATCCGGGCGACCGGGGAGGTCCGGGGCGCGGCGGGCGGGCCGACGTTCGCGGTGCGGGCACCCCGGGACGCCGAGGTCGAGCTGACGGCGTCGCTGCGCGAGGGCGGGACGCTCACGGCGGTGCACTGAGCCGGCGCGAGGGCCTGAGGCCGGGGAGCAAGGGGCCGGGACCGGGGGCCGGGACAGGAGGACGGGACCGGAAGCCTGGACCGGGGGCCGTCACCGTACCGATGAGGTCGATGCCGCCGTACGGAGTCCTCGACCGGTCCCGGGGGCCTTCCGGTGCCACACTGGGACAGGTGACGGATCTTGAGAACGGCCCCGGCGACAGCACAGGACACCCCGACGACTCCGCTCCGCGCTGCCTGGTGACCGGGGCCACCGGTTACATCGGCGGCCGGCTGGTGCCCGCCCTGCTCGATGCCGGGTACCGGGTGCGCGCCCTGGCCAGAACCCCGCAGAAGCTCCGCGACTACCCGTGGGCGGACCGGGTCGAGGTGGTGCGCGGCGATGTCACCGACGCCGACTCCCTGGCGGAGGCGATGCGGGGCGTCGATGTGGCGTACTACCTGGTGCACGCGCTCGGCACCGGCTCCGACTTCGAGAGGACCGACCGCGAGGCGGCCCGCACTTTCGGGGAGCAGGCGCGGGCGGCGGGGGTGCGCCGGATCGTGTATCTGGGCGGGCTGACTCCGGCGGGGGTGCCGGAGAAGGACCTGTCGCCGCACCTGCGTTCACGGGCCGAGGTGGGGCACATCCTGCTGTCCTCCAAGGTGCCGACGGCGGTGCTGCGCGCGGCGATCGTCATCGGCTCGGGGTCCGCCTCGTTCGAGATGCTGCGGTATCTCACGGAGCGGCTGCCGGTGATGGTCACCCCGAGCTGGGTACGGACCCGGATCCAGCCGGTGGCCGTACGGGACGTGATCCGCTACCTGGTGGGATGCGCCGCGCTGCCGGCCGGGGTGAACCGGGCCTTCGACATCGGGGGCCCGGACGTCATGACGTACCGGGACATGATGCAGCGCTACGCGGCGGTGGCGGGGCTGCGGCCGCGCGTCATCCTGCCGGTTCCGGTGCTCACCCCGACGCTCTCCAGCCGCTGGGTCGGGCTGGTCACCCCGGTGCCCAGCTCGATCGCACGGCCGCTCACGGAGTCGCTGCGCCACGAGGTGGTCTGCCGGGAGCACGACATCAAGGAGTACGTCCCCGATCCGCCGGACGGGATGATCGGCTTCGACCGGGCGCTGCGGCTGGCGCTGCAGCGGATCCAGGAGGCGAGGGTCGACACCCGCTGGTCCAACGCGGCGGTGCCGGGCGCTCCGAGTGACCCGCTGCCCACCGACCCGGACTGGGCGGGCGGCAGCCTCTACCGCGACGAGCGGGAGATGGCCGTTCCGGTCGGGCCCGAGGCGCTGTGGCGGGTGATCGAGGGCATCGGCGGGGAGAACGGCTGGTACTCCTTCCCGCTGGCCTGGGCGGTACGGGGCTGGCTCGACCGGCTCGTCGGCGGGGTGGGCCTGCGGCGCGGCCGGCGGGACGCCCAGCATCTGCGGGTGGGCGACTCGCTGGACTTCTGGCGGGTGGAGGAGATCCTGCCGGGCGAACTGCTGCGGCTGCGGGCCGAGATGCGGGTGCCGGGCCTGGCCTGGCTGGAGCTGTCGGTGCGCCGCGACGAGCGAGGCCGGACGGTGTACGGGCAGCGCGCGCTGTTCCATCCGCGCGGGCTGTTCGGACACGCGTACTGGTGGAGCGTGTGGCCCTTCCACTCGGTGGTCTTCGGCGGGATGGCGCGCAACATCGCCGAGGCGGCGGCGGCCGAGGAGAAGCGGCGCGGACCGGTGGCCGACAGGGGGCGCGCGGCAGTTGCCGACAGTGGTACAGACAACTGACGGTCGGGCCGCTAGGGTGTGCCCGGCGTCGTGGACCCGGCCCGGATCCGCCGGGCGCACCCTGGGGTGTGCGCTCCACAGACGCAACACCGCGACCGCGGACCGCCAGGAGGTGCACACGATGGCACGCCGACTCCGTACCGTGGGACGGGAGTTCGCCGACTCCGCGCCGATGCGGCTGGTGTTCGCCGCCGAGGTTTCCGCGCCGCCCGACGTGGTGTACCGCGCGCTCGCCGACGATGTCGCGTCCTGGCCGTCCTGGTTCACCGCCGTCACCCGGGCCACACCCACCGATGCGGGCGCGGGCCGGGAGGTGCGGCTGCGGGGCGGGGTCCACTTCCGCGAGACGATCGTCGCCGCCGAGCCGGGCACGTGCTATGCCTACCGGGTCGACGAGACCAACGCACCCGGTCTGCGGGCCCTGCTGGAGGAGTGGCGGCTCACCCCGGAGGGGTCCGGGACACGGGTGCAGTGGACGTTCGCCGCCGACGGGACGGGGCTGTTCCGCCTCGTGCTGAGCCTGGGCCGGGCCGGGGTGGGCCGGTCCTTCCGGGACGCCGTGCGCCGCCTGGACGCGCGGCTGGCGACGACGACGCCCTGAGCGGACCGGACGCGGGCTCTCAGCAGGGCCAGGTCCCGGTGGCGAGGAAGGCGTCGATGGCGGCGGCGTACGGGGCGATGTCCAGGCCCTGTTCCTCCAGCCAGGAGTCGGAGTAGTACTTGTCCAGGTAGCGGTCGCCCGGGTCGCACAGCAGGGTGACGACGCTGCCCTGCTCACCGCGCTCCACCATCTCGGCGATCAGCTTGAACGCGCTCCACAGCCCGGTGCCGGTGGAGCCGCCCGCCTTCCGGCCGATGGCCCGCTCCAGGGCGCGGACGGCGGCGACGCTGGCGGCGTCGGGCACCTTCATCATGCGGTCGATGGCGCCGGGCACGAAGCTGGGTTCCATACGCGGGCGGCCGATGCCCTCGATGCGCGAGCCGCGGTCGCTGGTGGCGTCCGGGTCGTGGTGGGTCCAGCCGTCGAAGAAGCAGGAGTTCTCCGGGTCCGGCACGCAGATGCGGGTGTCGTGCTGGAGGTAGTGGACGTAGCGGGCGATGGTCGCCGAGGTGCCGCCGGTCCCGGCGGTGGCGACGATCCAGGCCGGTTCCGGGTAGCGCTCCAGGCGCAGCTGCTGGTAGATCGACTCCGCGATGTTGTTGTTGCCGCGCCAGTCGGTGGCGCGCTCCGCGTAGGTGAACTGGTCCATGTAGTGCCCGCCGGTCTCGGCGGCGAGCGCCGCGGACTGTTCGTACATGGTGCGCGAGTCGTCCACGAAGTGGCACTGCCCGCCGTGGAATTCGATGAGGCGGCACTTCTCGGGGCTGGTGGTGCGGGGCATCACGGCGATGAACGGGACGCCGATGAGCTTGGCGAAGTACGCCTCCGACACGGCGGTCGAACCGCTGGACGCCTCGATGACGGGCTTGCCGGGCCGGATCCAGCCGTTGCAGAGCCCGTAGAGGAAGAGCGAGCGGGCCAGGCGGTGCTTGAGGCTGCCCGTGGGGTGCGTGGACTCGTCCTTGAGGTACAGGTCGATGCCCCACGCCTCGGGCAGCGGGAAGCGCAGCAGGTGGGTGTCGGCGGAGCGGTTCGCGTCGGCCTGAACCTTGCGGACGGCCTCCTTCAGCCAGGCCCGGTACTCCGGGTCGCTGCGGTCGACGTCCACGGTCGCCCTGGCCCCGCCCCCGACTGTGTTGTCACTGGTCTCCATGGGCCTGCTCCTGTTGGGTCGTCGATCCGGTGCTCGCCCCTCCACGATAGGCACCCCACCTGCACAAACGGTCACTTTGATGGCCCATAGCGATGCCTTTGACCACCGTCTGCGGGACGGCTGTGACGGGGGGGTGCGAGCGGCCGCGCGGGGAGCTTCCCGGCCCTCTGGCGGTCCGGCCCGCGTCCGGGCACACTGCAACAGCAGGAGTAGTGACGAAGGGGGGCGAATCCGCGATGGCGGACGTCGAGTTCAGTGCGTCGGGGGTCAGGATCGAGCGGTTCACCAGGTCGCTGACCAGGGCTGGTCAGGTGGTGGTGAAGGACGGCCGGCTGTCCCTCCTCACGAGCAACGGGCGGGAGATCGACAGCGCCCCGGTGGGCACGGTCAGCGCACGCAAGTGGTGGTTCATCGCGGCGGATTCCGTCATCGCACGGGTGAACGGGGTGCGCTACCGGTTGACGATGGGGCAGCGCAACCGCAGACGGGACGGGGCGGCTCCGCTGCGGCGTTTCCTGGAGACGTTGCGCAGTGCGCGCGGCCGCCGGGACTGATCTGGGGGTACGGACGGCGGTCGGCCGGTTCCCGCCCTTCGGCACGGACGCCGGCAGGCTCGTTCCCGGGCCTGCCGGTACGCACGCGGCGTCCGGTCTCCGGCCCGTCGGGCTCCGCCGCGAGTTGCGGAGCCGTATCCCCTGGGCCACGCTGGATCCACGTCACTGAAGGTGCACCCTCGGTGACAGAGCGATCCGCTCCACGGACCGGGTCGCGCGACACGAGCAGACACGACAAGAGCAGAGCGGATTCGGCAGTCAGTCGTCCGCCGGCCCCGTTCGTATCTCTTCTCTTCTTCCGGACCTATTTCGGGGAGTCGCAGCCGTGATCAGCGAGCCAAGCAGGCACTGCACGGTGGAGCTCCAGGCCCTGCCGTCGCGGATCGGTCAGGTCCGCAGAATCATTTCGGCGCAACTGCGCTACTGGCATCTCGATCCTCTGATCGACCAGGCGGCCCTGGGCGTCACCGAGCTTCTCACCAACGTTCACCGGCACGCACAGCCGGACAAGTCATGCACCGTCGACATCGAGCTGCTGCTCGACCGTCTGACGGTCTCCGTCCACGACCACGACCCGCGTCTGCCCACGGTGAACGAGGCGGACTCGTTCGCCACGTCGGGCAGGGGTCTGGCCCTGATCGCCGCCGTCAGCGAGAGCTGGGGCGTGCGGCCGATCGGCTCGGCCGGGAAGGCCGTCTGGTTCACCCTGCCCGCGGCCTCCGCCGCCTCGACCCTGCCACCGCTCGCGGTGTACGGGTCGATGACCGACGGGCCGTTCGGGGCCGTGACCATCACACCCGACGACATCGTGGCCGCGCCCGCGGACCGGCCGAACTGCTCGTCCAGCACGGACAGTCGGCGCCAGTATTCGTCCTCGTCGATCTCACCCGCCGCGAAGCGGCGGCCGAGCAGGGCGATCGGCGAGGACGGTCCGGGGGCACCCTGCGGAGTGCGGGCGGCCGTCCATGGCCCCTTTCGGCCGCGCCACACGGTGCGGCGCAACAGGGTGACCATTCCGATGACGACCGCCGCCCAGAAGAGCGGGAAGAGCAGGACCCAGGGTCCGGGTCCGCCGGTGTGCGCCAGGATGTTCATCTCGGTCAGCTCCCTCGTTCGCGGATGGCGTGATGCCTGTCCGGTCGCTTTCGAGCCTGCCGCGATGAGGTGCTCGGGGGCGTCGTACGCGAGACGGCCGTGTGCGTACTGCGGCGGGAGCACGCCTCCCCGCGCGACATCCGCCCGGCAGCCGATCAGGCCAGCGCGGCGAGGGGGTCGTCGAGGACCGGCTGCCAGGCCAGTTCGGCGGCGCCCACCAGGCTGTTGTGGGCCAGGGTGCACGGCAGGATCGGCACACTGCCGCTGCGCCCCCACAGGCTCCGGTCGGCGACGACCGCGCGCAGCCGCTCCGGGTCCGCCTCCAGCAGGTCGCGGTGGAGGCCGCCGAGGATGATGCGGTCGGGGTTGAGGATGTTGACCAGCCCGGCCAGTCCCAGGCCCAGGCGGTCGATCAGTGCCTCGGCGGCCTGCCGCACCGCCGGGTCGCCGTACTCCGTCCGGAGCAGGTTCCCGGCCTGCTTGAGGAGGGACTCCTCGGGGCCCGGTTCGCGGCGGGCGGTGGTGAGGAAGGCCAGCGGGTCGGTCTCCACGTCGAGGCAGCCGCGTCCGCCGCAGTGGCAGGGCCGCCCCTCGGGGTTCACCGTGAGATGGCCCACCTCCAGCGCGAGGCCCGAACTCCCGCTGTGCAGGCGGCCGTCGAGCACGAGGGCCCCGCCGACGCCCCGGTGCCCGGTGGCCACGCAGAGGAGGTGCTGGGCGCCGCGGCCCGCGCCGTGCCGGTGCTCGGCCAGGGCGGTGAGGTTGACGTCGTTGCCGGTGAACGCGGGTCCGGTGATGCCCGCCCGGCGTACGCAGGCGGCGAAGATGTCGCGGACCGGGGAGCCCGCGGGCCAGGCGATGTGCAGCGGGTTGAGGGCGGTCCCCTCCGGCTCGGCGACCGCGGAGGGCACGGCGAGCCCGGCCCCGACGCAGCGCAGCCCGCTCGCCCGGAGCAGCTCCGCCCCCGCCTCCACGACCTCGCCGAGCACCTGCGCGGGGTCGGCCATCACCGCGACGCACCCCGGCGAGGTGGCGACGATCCGGCCGCCGAGCCCGACGAGCGCGGCCCGGAAGCCGTCGGCGTGCACCTGGGCGGCGAGGACGACGGGGCCGGTCTCCAGGACGGACAGCCGGTGCGAGGGGCGGCCCTGGGAGCCGGCCGCCGACCCGGGGCTGGAGTCGACCCGGATCAGCCCGAGCGCCTCAAGTTCCGCGGCGACCGCCCCGGCGGTGGCGCGGGTGACGCCGAGTTCGGAGGTGAGGACGGCCCGGGTGGGGGCGCGTCCGGTGTGCACCAGTTCCAGTGCGGGCCCGAGCGCACTGCGGCCCCTCTCCAACTTCGTCCGGGTGGTGGTCGCCTTGCCGTTCATGGGGGCGAGTCTCCCATGATCCGGAGGCTCCCCGGACGCCCAGGGCCGGTCCGGGGATCCCCTTCCGGCCAGGTCGGCGCCTCCGGAACGAGCGGTGTGCGGCGGTGTTGCGCCCGCCGCCGGAGCGCCTCTATGCTGAGTTTGTGCCGCAACTAAACAAACTGCGGACGGCCCTACCGGGGGGACCTGGCGGAGACACCGCCCCATCCTCGTCGGCCCGCCTCCGTACCGCGCTGACCGTGTTCTTCGCCCTCGACGGGTTCCTCTTCGCCGGCTGGGTGGTCCGTATCCCGGCCATCAAGCAGCAGACCGGAGCCTCCGCCTCCACCCTCGGCCTCGCCCTGCTCGGCGTCTCCGCCGGCGCGGTGATCACCATGATGCTCACCGGCCGGCTCTGCCGTCGGTACGGCAGCCACGCCGTCACCGTGGTCTGCGGCGTCCTGCTCCCCCTGAGCATCGCGCTTCCCGCCCAGACCCACTCGGCGCTCTCCCTCGGCCTCGTACTGCTGGTGTTCGGCGCGGCGTACGGCGGGATGAACGTGGCGATGAACAGCGCCGCCGTCGACCTGGTCGCCGCCCTGCGCCGACCGGTGATGCCGAGCTTCCACGCGGCGTTCAGCCTGGGCGGGATGGTCGGCGCCGGGCTCGGCGGCCTGGTGGCGGGCGGTCTCTCCGCCTCCACCCACCTGTTCCTGCTGGCCGGGATCGGACTGCTCGTCACCGCGTTCGCCGGACCCTCCCTGCTGCGCCACCGCCCCGTCCCCGCCGCCCCGGAGGCTCTCGACCCGCAGCAGCCCAAGCAGCGGCTCTCTCCCCGGGCTCGCCGGATCGTCGTGCTCTTCGGCGTGATCGCCCTGTGCACGGCGTACGGGGAGGGGGCGCTCGCCGACTGGGGCGCCCTGCACCTGGAACAGGACCTGGGAGCGCACCCGGGGCTCGCCGCCGCCGGATACGCGCTGTTCGCCCTGACGATGACGGCGGGCCGGCTGACCGGGACCATGCTCCTGGAACGGCTCGGCCAGACCCGCACCCTGACCCTCGGCGGGGCGACGGCCGCGGCGGGGATGCTGCTGGGCTCGCTGGCCCCGACCACATGGCTCGCCCTGGCCGGCTTCGCGGTCACCGGGCTCGGCCTCGCCAACATCTTCCCGGTCGCCGTGGGGCGCGCGGGCGAACTGGCCGGGCCCAGCGGAGTCGCCGCCGCCTCGACGCTCGGCTACGGCGGCATGCTGCTCGGCCCGCCCGCGATCGGCTTCCTCGCCGACTGGTTCTCGCTGCCGCTGGCCCTGACGACGGTCGCCCTGCTGGCAGCGGCGGCCGCCGCCCTGGGCTACGGGGCCCGCAACGCGACGACGGACGCGCACACCTGATCACCCGCACACACGGTCGATTGAGTAGCCGTACTCAGGCAGGACCCGCTCCCCGGTCGCACGATGGAGGCCTCGACCGAACCCCGACCGAGCAAGGGAGCACCTCATGAAGCGGCTGACCGGCCACCCGCACCTGAACACCCTGGTCCGCCTGACCTTCGGCAACCGCGCATCCCTGATCTATCTCGGGCTGGTGCTCGCGGCGACGCTGTTCTTCGCCGTGGACACCCTGTTCGTCGCCCACGAGGACGCCTCGTTCTCCGGCGTCTGGCTCTTCCTCCTCGCCGCCCCGACCGTCTTCCTGTTCTTCGTCGGCGGCTCCCTGGCGGGCGCCGAGGCCGGCGGGCCCACGTGGTTCCTGGTGCTCGGCCTGGTGGTCTCGGTCCTCGTGCAGTCGCTGGCCCTGGGCTGGTTCGTCCGCCTGGTGCGCCGGGCCGGTTCGGCCGGATCCGCGCACCCGCAGGGCGTCTGAAGGCCCGACAGAGCCCTGGCACAATCGCCGCCATGCAGATCACCGAGCACATCGCGTCGTTGTCCGAGGAAGGCCGGCTGCTCGCGGCCGCCGCCGAGCAGGCCGGCCCCGGCGCATCCGTCCCGACCTGTCCCGGCTGGCAGATACGTCATCTGCTGCGGCACACCGGCATGGTGCACCGGTGGGCGGCGGCCTTCGTCGCCGAGGGCCACACCGCCTATCAGCCGGACGGCGGCGAACCGGCCCTCGACGGCGCCGAACTCCTGGCATGGTTCCGCGAGGGACACCGCCGGCTGGTCCGGTCGCTGGAGGAAGCCCCCGCCGACCTGGACTGCTGGACCTTCCTGCCGGCGCCGTCCCCGCTGGCGTTCTGGTCCCGCCGTCAGCTGAACGAGACCACCGTGCACCGGGTGGACGCCGAATCGGCGCTGGGCTCCCCGCTGACCCCGGTCTCCGCGGACCGGGCGGTGGACGGCATCGACGAACTCCTCACCGGCTTCCACGCCCGCCCCACGAGCAAGGTCCGCTCCGAGAAGCCCCGCACCCTGCGGGTACGGGCCGTGGACACGGCGGCGACCTGGACGGTACGGATCTCCCAGGACCCGCCGCAGGCCGTACGGTCGGGGGCCGAGGCCGAGTCGGACGACGGCTTCGACTGCGAGCTGAGCGGTACGGCCGAGGGGCTCTACCTCGTCCTCTGGAACCGGCTGCCGCTCACCGCCCTCACCCTGCGCGGCGACCGCGCGGTGGCCCGGCTCTGGACGGACAACTCCGCCGTCACCTGGTGAGCACCGGGCCGTTCGAGGGACTAGTGCTCCGACCACATTGGTTCGCCGGGTTGATGGTCATGGCCGGGGCTGTAGAGGCGGTTGCCCGTGAGCATCCGATGAGGGGGTCAGAAAGGAGGTGCGGCAGAACCACTGCGCGTGCGCGCGTAGCGCGCGGGGGTGGTGCCCATGTGGCGTGTGAAGTGTCGGTTCAGGTGGGCTTGGTCGTGGAATCCCAGGGTTGTGGCGACTTCGGCGGGCCGGCGGCCGTCGAGGAGAAGTCGTCGCGCCTGCTCGATGCGCTTGCCTGTGAGGTAGGTGTGTGGCGGCAGTCCGTATGTCTGCTTGAAGCAGCGGATCAGGTGGGTGGGGTGGGCATACAGGATGGCCGCAGCCTCGTGCAGGGATATGCCGACGTGGATCCGTGCGTCCAGGAGTTCTCGCAGTCTGGCGGCGAGCCGGTTTGTCTCGTGTCCCGGTGTGCGGGGCTTGAGCGCGTCGAGGTGGGAGTGGAGGCGTTCTGTGATGAACGAGAGGCGGGACTCGGCTTCGAATCGGTCTTCGGTATGGACAAGAGCGGCGTGCAGCTGGTGGATTCGACGGCGCAGTAGTCCGTCGGTGACGACCGGGGCGTCCACCGCACGCCCGGCAAGACGCTGAGGAAGTACGGAGTCGTCGAGGTAGAGGTTGCGTTTGCGGAAACCTGACGCATTGACCGTGCGGCCGTCGTGGGGGACGCCGGGAGGTAGCAGGAGGACGCCGGCGGTGCCGGTTGCCCCATGGCGGTGACGGTCGAGTGCGAAGTCGACCGCCCCGTCGTCGAGGATCATCAGGTCCCACGTGTCGTGGGTGTGGGCCGGATATGCGTGGTCGGTGAAGTGCGCGTGGAGGACCTCGGCGATCCCTGGGACCTGTGGCCTCCAGGCGCTGACGGACGTGCGGGGTCGGTCACCACTCATGCCAGGAACGTACAAGACTGGCGGAAGCCGAGCGCGGCAGGCTCGTGACGCCGGCCGGAGGGGCGGAGAGTCGCTCCCCGGTTGACCGGCCTTGAGAGAGGATGCCGCATGTCCAAGTCTGCTGTCCCTGTCAATCTCACCGACAGGCTGTCGCAGTTCAGCGAGCTGTGGTCACAGAAGAAGGTGGCTGTGCTCAACGACTACGAGGTCAAACTGGCCAAGCTGAAGGGTGAGTTCGTCTGGCACACGCACGAGGACACCGATGAACTCTTCCTGGTCATCAGTGGACGGCTCACCATCCAGCTCAGGGATGCCGATGTGGTGCTGGAGCCCGGTGAGTTGTTCGTGGTCCCCCGCGGGGTGGAGCACTGCCCGGTGGCACACGAGGAGACCGCGATCCTGTTGTTCGAACCAGAGGGAACGCTCAACACCGGTGACGCAGGCGGGCCGATGACCAAGGTGGCCGAAACTCTCAGATGACAGGCGGGCGTGACAGCATCAGGCCGCTGCCTTCATGCAGGGGACGTCCGCCCCGGCGGATGCCTTTCTCGCTACGGACGCGGGCCCGCTCGCGTCGTTGGGCGGCCAGAACGACGGGGCGACGCGCGTTCTGATTGCGCCAGCGCAGGTAGCGGTGCAGCTCCCGGGTTTTGGACGGTGTGGTTGGGGTGGTGGGAGTTGGCCAGGGTGAACTGCCGCAGCGGCCCGAACTCGTCGAAGGCGTGCGCCGCTCAGCCGGCCTGCGGACCCTGACCGGCTCTGCCATCGCGCCTCCCCGCATCGATCGGACGTGTCGCCACATCCGATCGATGCGGAGCCAATCAACACCACTCCGGTGATCGTTTTCGTTCAGAGCGCTGGCGACAACCCGGTTCAGCCGAGCCAGCCGGGGCGCACCAGTCCCGATTCGTAGGCGAGGACGACGAGTTGGGCCCGGTCTCGGGCGCCGAGCTTGACCATGGTGCGGCTGACGTGGGTCTTGGCGGTGAGCGGGCTGACGACCAGCCTGCGGGCGATCTCCTCGTTCGACAGGCCGATGCCGACCAGCGCCATCACCTCCCGCTCGCGTTCGGTGAGCAGGGCGAGCGAGGCGGCGGCGGTCGGTTCCTTGGAGCGGGCCGCGAACTCCGCGATCAGCCGGCGCGTCACACCCGGCGAGAGCAGCGCGTCCCCGCCGACCACCGCCCGTACCGCGCGCAGCAGTTCCTCCGGCTCGGTGTCCTTGACCAGGAAGCCCGAGGCCCCGTTACGGAGGGCCTCGAAGACGTACTCGTCGAGTTCGAAGGTGGTGAGCATGACCACCTTCACCTCGTTCAGCTCCGGGTCGCCGGTGATCCGCCGGGTGGCGGCCAGTCCGTCGAGGCGGGGCATGCGGATGTCCATCAGCACGATGTCGGGGCGCAGTTCACGCACCAGGCGGACGGCCTCCTCGCCATCGGCGGCCTCCCCCGCGACCTCGATGTCGGGCTGCGCGTCCAGCAGGGCACGGAAGCCCGCCCGTACGAGCAGCTGGTCGTCGGCGAGCGTTACGCGGATCACTTCGTCTCCTCGGGAGGCTCGGGAAGCCCGGGCGAGCGCCGGTCGAGGTCCGGGGCGGTGAACGGCAGTTCGGCCAGGACCCGGAAGCCGCCGCCCGTACGGGGCCCGGCGTCGATCGTGCCACCGAGGGCGGCGGCCCGCTCCCGCATCCCGACGAGTCCGTTGCCGCTGCCGCCCGCGTCGCCGCCGGTGGCCGGTCCCGCGTCGTCGATACGCAGGCGGAGCCGCCCGGAGCCGTAGCCGATGTGCACCAGTGCCGTACGGGAGCCGGAGTGGCGGACGACGTTGGTCAGGGCCTCCTGGACGATGCGGAAGGCGGCGAGGTGGGCGCCGGGCGGAACGGCGGCCGGGTCGCCCTCGCTCTCCACGGTGACGGTGAGTCCGGCGGCCGCCGCCTGTTCGACGAGTTCCGGCAGCCGGTCGAGGCCGGGGGCTGGGGAGGTCGGTGCGTCGCCGGGCGTACGGAGGTTGGCGAGGACCTGGCGTACCTCGTCGAGCGCCTCCTTGCTGGCCCCCTTGATCGTGGTGAGGGCGGTCCGGGCCTGCTCCGGGTCGGAGTCGAGCAGGGCGAGCCCGACCCCGGCCTGCACGTTGATGACGGAGATCGAGTGGGCCAGCACGTCGTGGAGTTCGCGGGCCATGCGCAGCCGTTCCTCGTCGGCCCGTCGCCGCTCCGCCGCCTCGCGCTCCGCCCGGGCGGCGGCCCACTGCTCGCGGCGCAGGCGCAGCAGTTCGGCGGCGGCCACGACGGCCACGACCCAGGCGGCGACGAAGCCTTCCTGCGTCCAGGACTCGGCCGGGTCGCCGTCCGGCGGCAGCCAGCGGTACAGCCAGTGGGAGACCAGGACGTGGCCGGCCCACAGCCCGCCCAGCGACCACCAGGCGGCCTTGCGGTGGCCGGTGACGATCGCGCTGAAGCAGCCCACGGCGACGGCGACGAGCACCGGACCGTACGGGTAGCCCGCCGCGAGGTAGACCAAGGTCGCCGCGCAGGTGGTGGCCACGGCGACGACGGGGCGGCGGCGACGCAGGAGCAGCACGCCGACCGCGACGAGCAGCAGCAGCCGGGCCGCCAGGTCCAGGGGCCGGCGGTCCTGCCCCTGCTCGGCGAAGCCCGTACCGACCATGACGAACGCCAGGAGCACCGCCGTCGACACCCAGGGCAGCCCGGCGGCGGTCCGCGAGCGCGCGCCGGACAGCCACGGCGGCGGTCCGCTGCGCCAACCCGGGCGGCCGGGCGGCCGGCGACCCGGGAAGCCGCAGGAGGGACCGCCGCCCCGGTGCGGCGATTGCTGTTCGTCCATGGCGGCCACGCTAGACGGCAGGCGGACGCCGGGGCGTCCGCCGTGCGTGGTGATCACCCGTACTCCGTGGGGAGTACGCCACCGGGAAAGGGCGGCGGTGTGCCGTCAGGCCGTACCGGAGTCGCGCAGCCCCACCGAGCGGGCCAGCTCCCCGGCGGCCTGCCGGAACAGCGGCTCCCTCGCCTCGACGACCCGGTTGAACTGGCCGAACAGCTCGAAGGAGATCAGGCCGAACAACTGGGCCCAGGCGGCGACCAGGGCCGCCACGGCCTCGGGAGGCACGCCCTCGGCGAAGTCGGCGGCCATCCGCTCCGCGTCGGCGCGCAGCTCGTCCGCGAGCGGCGGCAGGGCGAGATCGTCGGCCAGGACCGCGCTGCGGACGATGTCGATGAGGACCAGCCCCACCCGGGACGCGGGCCCGACCGTGTCCGTCGGGGCGATGTAGCCAGGGACGGGCGACCCGTAGATCAGGGCGTACTCATGCGGGTGCGCGAGCGCCCATTCCCGTACGGCACAGGCGACGGCGACCCAGCGCCCGGCGGGCGGGAGAGCCTCCGTCCGCTCCGCCGCCTGCTCCGCGACCGCGCCGATGGCGTCGAACGCGTCGACGATCAGCGCGGTCAGCAGGTCGTCGCGGCTGGGGAAGTAGCGGTAGAGCGCGGAGGAGACCATGCCCAGCTCCCGGGCGACGGCCCGGAGCGAGAGCTTCGCCGCGCCCTCCTCGGCGAGCTGTTTCCTGGCCTCGTCCTTGATGGCCGCGGTCACTTCGATACGGGCGCGTTCCCTGGCCCCTCGGATGGTGCTCATGCGATCAGTCTGCCATGCGCATGGAGCACCGACCAAGAACGAGAGCAGTGCTCTTGCTTTCGCCCACTCATCCGTGCACACTGATCTCACGCGAGAGCACCGCTCTCGCACGAGTGCGGGAGCCACCATGACACAGCAGAGCTACTACCTCCGGGCGAGCGCCTCCGCCGTCCGCCTCAACAAGGTCGTCGGCCGGCTGGCCCGGCACGGTCTCAGCCTGATGGGCTCCGCCGAACTGTCGGTGCGCGGGCGCACGAGCGGGCAGATGCAGCGCATCCCGGTCAACGCCCACACCTTCGAGGGCGACCGGTACCTGGTCTCGGCGCGCGGCCACTCGCAGTGGGTGCGCAACATGCGCGTGGCGGGCGGCGGGGAGCTGCGACTGGGGCGCAAGGTCAGCCGCTTCACCGCCGTGGAGATCGCCGACGACGCGCAGAAGGCCCGGATCGTCCGGGCCTATCTGGAGCGGTGGGGCTGGGAGGTCAACCAGTATTTCCGGGGGATCACGGCGAAGTCCACGGACGCCGAACTGCTGGCGGCCTGCCCGGACCACCCGGTGTTCCGCATCACCGAGGACGCCTGACCGCGCCCCGAGGCGTTCCTGGGGCGCGGGTCCGGGCCACCGCCGCTAGCGGTCCATCGCGTGGAGCGCCCGCTGCGCCAGCGGGTGCGTACGGACCAGCTCGGCCAGCGACGTCGTGCCCCGGGTGATTCCGGCGAACGACTTCCAGGCCGGGCGGAAACCGGTCAGCACCGCGTGCAGCAGGCCGGGGCGGCGCTCGAACAGCTTGAGCATGCGGCGGCCGACGCCCATCTCCACGCCGAGGCCGGCCTTGATGGCGAAGGCGTAGTTGAGGGCCTGGCGCCGGGCGTCCACCGCGTCGTGCGCCTCGGCGATCCTGACCGCCCACTCCCCCGCGAGCCGGCCCGAGCGCAGCGCGAAGGAGATGCCCTCACGGGTCCACGGCTCAAGGAGTCCGGCCGCGTCGCCGCAGACCACGACCCGGCCGCGGGAGAGCGGTGAGTCGTCGCTGCGGCAGCGGGTGAGATGGCCCGAGGAGATGGACGGCTCGAACCCGGCGAGGCCGAGGCGGGCGATGAAGTCCTCCAGATACCGCTTGGTGCCCGCGCCGTCGCCGCGCGCCGAGATGACGCCCACGGTGAGGGTGTCGCCCTTGGGGAAGACCCAGCCGTAACTTCCCGGCATCGGGCCCCAGTCGATGAGCACGCGGCCCGCCCAGTCCTCCGCGACGGTGGCCGGAACGGGGATCTCCGCCTCCAGGCCGAGGTCGACCTGGTCGAGCTTGACGCCGACGTGGGCTCCTATCCGGCCCGCGCTGCCGTCCGCGCCGACGACCGCCCGCGCGAGGACGGTCTCGCCACCGGCCAGCACCACGGCGACCGTTCGCCGGTCGGGCACGGCGGGACCGTGCTGCTCGACCCGCACCACCGATGCGCCGGTGCGCAGTTCGGCCCCGGCCTTCTGCGCCTCCTCGACAAGCCCGGCGTCGAACTCGGGGCGGTTGATGAGCCCGAAGAGCATGCGCCGGGAGCGTCGGGTGCGGGAGAGCTTGCCGTTGAGCGAGAAGGTGACCGCGTGGATGCGGTCCTTCAGGGGCAGTTCGAACCCGGGCGGCAGGGCGTCCCGGGAGAAGCCGATGATGCCCCCGCCGCAGGTCTTGTAGCGCGGCAGTTCCGCTTTCTCCAGCAGCAGGACTCTCCGGCCCGCCACGGCTGCCGCGTACGCCGCCGATGCGCCGGCCGGTCCGGCGCCGACCACGACGACATCCCACACCAACGACTCTTCCGGCTCACGTCCGGCGTCTGCGTTCTCGCTGCTCACGATGTGCTTCTGCTCCTGATCCGACCAGTGGCCCCAAGCTGCTCACGGCATCCTACGGCGCGCTACGGGCCGGCCCTCCTGTGGGAGGATCGGCCATGATTTCGTCGTACATGCGTCGCCGCACGGAACGGCGTCGCACACGGTCGCGTACACACCGCGCCCTACCCATAACGTCGCACCCACGAGGAGCGTGCCCATGACCGCCCGTCCGATTCCCGAGACCGTCGCCTCGCTGATGCCCCGCGCCCGGGAGGAGCTGGCCGAGCTGGTGGCGTTCCAGTCGGTGGCGGACCCGGCGGTGTTCCCGAGGAGCGAGTGCGAGGGGGCAGCCAACTGGGTCGCCGACGCGCTGCGCGCCGAAGGATTCACGGACGTCGCGCTCCTGGACACCCCCGACGGGACGCAGTCCGTTTACGGTTACCTGCCCGGGCCCGCCGGGGCGCCGACCGTGCTGCTCTACGCGCACTACGACGTGCAGCCGCCGCTGGACGAGTCGGCGTGGATCTCCCCGCCGTTCGAGCTGACCGAGCGCGACGGGCGCTGGTACGGGCGGGGCGCGGCCGACTGCAAGGGCGGGTTCATCATGCACCTGCTCGCGCTGCGCGCCCTGAAGGCGGACGGCGGCGTCCCGGTCTCGGTGAAGGTGATCGCCGAGGGCTCCGAGGAGCAGGGCACCGGCGGTCTGGAGCGGTACGCGGAGGCGCACCCGCAGCTGCTCCGCGCGGACACGATCGTCATCGGCGACACCGGCAACTTCCGGGTCGGGCTGCCGACGGTGACGGCGACGCTGCGCGGGATGACCATGCTGCGCGTGCAGCTGGACACCCTCGAAGGGAACCTGCACTCGGGGCAGTTCGGCGGTGCGGCCCCGGACGCGCTGGCCGCGATGATCCAGCTGCTGGCCTCGCTGCGCGCCGAGGACGGGACGACCACGGTCGACGGTCTGACCGGTGACGCCGACTGGGACGGCATCCAGTACCCGGAGGCGGAGTTCCGGCAGGACGCCAAGGTGCTGGACGGGGTGGAGCTGATCGGCACGGGTACGGTCGCCGACCGCATCTGGGCCCGCCCCGCCGTCACCGTCATCGGCATCGACTGCCCGGCGGTGGTCGGCGCGACCCCGTCCGTGCAGGCGAGCGCCCGGGCCCAGATCAGCCTGCGGGTGCCGCCGGGCCACGACGCGGCCGAGGCGACGAAGCTGCTCACCGCCCACCTGGAGTCGCGGGCGCCCTGGGGTGCGCGGGTGAAGGTGGAACAGGTGGGCCAGGGCCAGCCGTTCCGGGCCGACATGACCAGTCCGGCGTACACGGCGATGGCGGACGCGATGCGGGACGCCTACCCGGGCCAGGAGATGCAGTCCTCCGGCATGGGCGGCTCCATCCCGCTGTGCAACACCCTGGCGGGTCTGTACCCGGAGGCGGAGATCCTGCTGATCGGGCTGAGCGAGCCCGAGGCGCAGATCCACGCGGTGAACGAGAGCGTGTCGCCCGAGGAGCTGGAGCGGATGTCGGTCGCCGAGGCGCTGTTCCTGCGCAACTACGCGGCGTCGAAGAAGGCCTGACCGCCGCTCCGGGGCGGGGGACCTCCTACGCCGTCGGCGAAGTCGCCGGTGGCGTAGGACCGTGCGGCGGGCGTCCGCAGGTGCGTACGTTCGCCGCATGGATCTCGTCGAGGTACTTCCGCGGTTGCACATGTTCCGGTTCCGGATCGGTCAGGCCTATCTCTGGCGCGACGGGGCGGATCTGACCCTGATCGACGCGGCGACATCGACGCGGCGACATCGACTCGGCCGCCGCGATCGGGGACGCGGTCCGCTCACTCGGCCTCGCCCCGGCCCGGATCCGCCGCATCGTCCTCACCCACGGCCACCGCGACCACTACGGGGCCGCGCGGGAGCTGGCGGACCGGTACGGCGCCGAGATCATCGCCCACGCGCTGGACGCCCCGGTGATCCGGGGCGAGCGGCCCATACCGGAGCCGGACCTGCTGGACTGGGAACGGCCGCTGTACGCACATGGGTTGACGTGTCCCGAGGCCCCTCCCACCCGGGTCGACCGCGAGGTGACCGGCGGCGAGGAGCTGCCGTTCGGGGACGGTGCCCGGGTGGTCCACGCCCCCGGGCACACGGCGGGCTCCATCGCGCTGCATCTGCCGCGCCACGGCGTGCTGTTCACCGGGGACGCCGTGGCCTCCGCGGAGCGGGTGATGCTCGGTGTGTTCAACGTGGACCGTGCGGAGGCGGCGGCCACGTTCCGGCGGCTGGCCGCGTTCGCGCCCCGTACCGTCTGCTTCGGCCACGGCGACCCGCTCACCGGGAACGCGGCCGCGGTAATGAAGGCGGCGGCGAACGGCGGATGAGGCCGCGTCGGGGGTCACTCGACCCGGCCGCACCCCGGCCCCGTACGAGCCCCGCTCAGCCCACCGGCACCCCCGCCTCCAGGTTGAGCACCGTCTTCCGCTCGCGCGCCCGCAGGGCCCAGCGCAGCCGTTCGTACCGGGTGGGCGGCAGCATCCCCGCGGCCTCCTCCTCGGTGACGAAGCGCCAGCCGCGCAGCTCGGAGCCCGGCAGGAGTAGCCGGCCGGCCTCCTCGGAGCGGAGCAGGCCGCCGTCGAAGAGGAAGCGCAGCCCGCCGTAGCCGGGCGGGCGGGGCGACTCCCAGTCGACGAGCAGCAGGATGGGCACCCGGTCGAGGGTGAGGCCGATCTCCTCGGCGACCTCACGGATCCCGGCCTGCGCGGGAGCCTCGCCCGCCTCGACGACCCCGCCGGGGAACTCCCACCCCGGTTTGTACGTGGGGTCGACGAGCAGCACCCGGTCCTGCTCGTCGAAGAGCAGCACCCCGGCGGCGACCGTCTCGCCGGTCGGCTCGGGACTCTGCACGATCGGGCAGGGGGCGGCATTCCCGGTGCGCACGGCGTCCGCGATCCGCTCGGCGGTCTCGCGGGGCGTGAGAGCGCTGTTGTCGACCACATGCGCGTCCTCGGTGATCCAGCCGAGGGCGTCGCGGTACGGGCCGATGTGCTCGTACGCCCACCGGCGCACCCGGTCGCTCTGTTCGTCGTCGCCGGGAAACTCCTCGCGGCCCGCGATCCGGCTGCGCAGGATCGTTTCCTCAGGTGAGAGCGCCACATGCCGGACCGGGATGCGCCGGGAGGCGAGCCCGCCGAAGATCTCGTCGCGGTACTCCTGCCGCAGCAGCGTCATCGGCACCACCAGCACCCCGGGCACCTCGGCGAGCAGCGCCGCGGCCGTGTCCACCACGAGCCGCCGCCAGATCGGCAGGTCCTGGAAGTCGGTGACCTCGGCGAGCCGCTTCTGCGGCAGCAGGGCGCGCAGCCCCGCGCCGGTGACCTCCGGGTCGTACAGCGTGCTGTTCGGAATCAGATCGATCAGTTCGCCGGCGGCGCTGGTCTTGCCCGCGCCAAACGCACCGTTGATCCAGACGATCACGGTTCCCCCTCTTCCGTAGCCCCCTGTGGCTTGCCCGCAACACCCTGCCGCGGAAACCCCGCGGGGGCGACGGCGTTGGCCGGATGCGGCCGCCCGGGGCGTACGACCGGTCCGCCGTCACCCCACGGTCGCATCCGCCGTCCCCCGCGCGGCTCAGGCAGATCCCCCCGTGGCACGATCCCGCGCGCTCCCGGGACTGGGATCGTCGGAAATCGAGCAGACCAGCCACCGGCCTGCCGAAATCGAGGATTCCCCATGCTCCCGCCACTCTCCGCCGATGACCGCGCCACCGCTCCTACCGGTCGGCTGCGCGCCGCCTGGCGTGCCGCGCACGAGCCGGCCCCCGGCGTGTCCCGACGGCTCCGACTCACCGCGTACGCGGTGCCCCTGGCGGTGCTGCCGTCGAGCCTGTGGCGGATCCCGTCGGCGTTCGACGACGGGATCGGCTTCGGGGAGCGGCTCTACGTGCCCTCCCTCTCGATCGTCTCCGAGCTTCTGGCGTTCACCGCGATCGGCCTGATCGCGCGCTGGGGCGAGGTCTTCCCCCGCCGGGTGCCGTACCTGGGCGGGCGGCGGGTTCCGAGGTGGGCCGCGGTCGTCCCGGCCGCCGTCGGAGCCACGGTGCTCACGCTCGTCTTCACGGTCCTGTTCATCGTCACCGAGATCCGGGGCACGACGATCCGCGGCGACGAACTGCCCGCCGACTTCCCCGGCGAGGCGGGTGGCTGGGAAGCCGCCTGGTACTCCATCTGCTATGCCCCGCTGGTCCTCTGGGGGCCGCTCATGGTCGTCCTGACCGTCGCGTACCACCGGCGACGCCGCGGAACGGACCGTCCGGCCGCCACCGAGTGAACGCGGTACGCGGCCGACCGGCCCAGGAGGCGCCCGGCCTGACGAACCGGGCGCCTCCTGGAAGCCGTTGCGGCCCCGGCGGGGCTACCGCAGGGCGATGGCCGCCGCCGCAGCCCCGACCAGCCCCGCGTCGGTGCCCATCACGGCGGGCGCGACCGTCAGCCGCCGGAGGTAGGAGAGCGTGGCGTACTCGCGCAGGCTGCGGCGCAACGGTACGAACAGCACGTCACCGGCCCCGGCCACTCCCCCGCCGACCACCGCGATGTCCAGGTCCGCGAGGGTGGCGGTGGCGGCGATGCCGGCCGCCAGGGCCTGGGCCGCGCGCTCGTAGGAGGCGATGGCGACCGGATCCCCGGCGCGGGCGGCGACGGCCACCGCGGCGGCCGTCCTGTCCCCGTCCGGGCCGGGCCGCCAGCCGTTCTCCAGGGCGCGGCGGGCGATGTTGGGACCGCTGGCGATGCCTTCGACGCAGCCGCGCGCACCGCAGGGGCACGGGGCGCCGTCCAGGTCGACGCTGATGTGGCCGATGTGCCCGGCGTTGCCCGAGGGGCCGGGGCGCAGGGTGCCGCCGAGGACAAGGCCGCCGCCGACGCCCGTGGACACGACGAGGCAGAGCGCGTTGTCGTAGCCGCGGGCCGCACCGAGCCAGTGCTCGGCGGCCGTCATCGCGACCCCGTCGCCGACCAGCGCGACCGACAGCCCGCCCGCTGTCTTGTGCACCCGCTCCACCAGCGGGAAGTCCCGCCAACCGGGGACGTTGACCGGGCTGACCGTACCGGCGGCGGCGTCCACCGGACCGGCGCTGCCGATGCCCACGGAACCGGCCCTGCTCCACAGCGGCGAGGCCATCAGCTCGCCCAGCACCTCGTCCACGGCCCCCATGACCGCCTCGGCCCCCTCCCGGGCGGGGGTCGGCCGCTGCGCCCGTACGAGGAGGGATCCGTCGCCGTCCACCAGCGCTCCGGCGATCTTGGTGCCGCCGATGTCGAGCGCGGCGACGAGGTCGGTATGCATCGGTGTGGGCTCTCCGGATCGGTGAAGGGGCGGGACCTGCGGGTTCCGTCCACAGTCTGCACAGTCTTCATCCTCTTGACAACGTTGTCCAGGGCCTATGCTCGACGCCACAGCCTCCGATCATCTGCGCGGCGCCCCCACTCGGCCCCGCTCGGCCCGGCCGGAGCGCCGCACGCCCCGCCCGTATCCGACGACAGGACAGCGCACGTGGACCGGACCGCCCGTCATTCCGAGACCCGCTACGGCAACCGGCCGACCATGAAGGACGTGGCGGCCCGGGCCGGAGTCGGCCTGAAGACGGTCTCCCGGGTGGTGAACAGCGAGCCCGGCGTCACGCCCGACACCGAGCGCCGCGTGCAGGAGGCGATCGACGCGCTCGGCTTCCGCCGCAACGACAGCGCCCGCGTGCTGCGCAAGGGCCGTACGGCGTCCATCGGACTGGTCCTGGAGGATCTGGCGGACCCGTTCTACGGTCCGCTGAGCCGCGCGGTGGAGGAGGTCGCCCGCGCGCACGGCGCGCTGCTGATCAACGGTTCCAGCGCCGAGGACCCGGAACGGGAGCAGGAGTTGGTGCTGGCGCTGTGCGCCCGCCGCGTCGACGGTCTGATCGTGATCCCGGCGGGCGACGACCACCGCTATCTGGAGCCGGAGATCAAGGCGGGCATCGCCACGGTCTTCGTGGACCGCCCGGCGGGCCATGTGGACGTCGACATGGTGCTCTCCGACAGCTTCGGCGGGGCCAGGGAGGGCGTGGCGCACCTCATCGCGCACGGTCACCGCAGGATCGGCTTCATCGGCGACCAGCCGCGGATCCACACCGCCACCGAGCGTCTGCGCGGCTATCACGCCGCCATGCGGGACGCGGGCATCACCGTCGAGGACGGCTGGGTCTCCCTCGGCTCCACCGAACCGGAGCGGGTGCGGACCGCCGCCGAGGAGATGCTGAGCGGCCCCGAGCCTGTCACCGCCCTGTTCGCGGGCAACAACCGGGTGACGGTGACGGCGGTCCGGGTGATCGCGGAGCGGGAACGGCCGGTGGCACTGGTGGGGTTCGACGACATCGAGCTGGCCGACCTGCTCGGCATCACCGTGATCTCGCAGGACGCGTCGGCGGTCGGCAGGACGGCCGCCGAGCATCTCTTCCGCCGCCTGGACGGGGCGGACCACGCCCCGGCCCGGGTGGAGCTGCCGACGACGCTGATCCCGCGCGGCTCGGGCGAACTGCCGCCCGCCTGAGGCCCGCCGGATCCCGCCGGACTACGACGGATCCCGTCAGACCCCGTCAGATCCTGGCGGATCCCGTCAGACCCCGGCGCCGACCGTCCGGAACTCCCGGGTCAGCAGGGCCAGCAGTTGTGCGGGGGCGTCCTCCTGCACGGTGTGGCCCGCGCCCTCGATCCAGTGCAGTTCGGAGTGCGGGATCAACGCGTGCAGCTGCTCGGCGAAGGGCGCAGGCAGGAACCGGTCCTCGCGCCCCCAGATGATCCGGGTCGGCACCGGTACGGTCCCCAGCAGGTGCTGGAACGCGTCGGTGTCGGCCTGTTCGGCCTGCCGGTACTGCCGGTAGTACGCGACCCGGCCGCGCTCGCCGCGCCAGGGATCGAGGTGGGCGGCCAGCACGTCGGGCCGGTAGCCGGTGTGGGTGGCGTGGCACAGATGGCTCTCCACCAGCGCCTCGTGGGCGTAGCCGGGGAGTTGCTCGAAGAGATGCGCGTTCTCCCGGATGAGCCGGAAGAGTCCGGTGCCCCACTCCCCGCAGGCCACCGCGTCCACCAGGGTGAGGTCGACGTACCGCGCACCCTCCAGGAGCAGTGCCCGCAGGGCCACGGTCCCACCGATGTCGTGGGCGATCACGCGTGGGCGCTCCAGCCCCCAGTGCTCCAGGAGCCGGGTGAACACCTTCGCCTGCGCCGCCGGGCCGACGTTCTGCCCGTCGCGCTGTTCCGACTGCCCGAACCCGAGCAGGTCGAAGAGGTGGACGCGGTGGTCGCGGGCGAGCGCCGGTGCGATGTCGCGCCAGATGAGCGAGGAGAACGGGGTGCCGTGCAGCAGGACGACCGGCTCCCCCTCCCCCAGCACATCCCAGCGCACTGCCCCGTCCGGGGTCTCGAACGTCCTGGTCAGCTGCCCGTTCATGGTGTGCCTCCTGATGTGCGGGTGGGAGGGGCGGAGCCCGCCGGACTTTCGAAGTTACCAGCAAAGGCCTTAAGCCGGTAACGTTGGTAAAGTAGTGATCATGCGAAGGAACCCTGCACCCGCGGAGCTCGGACTCGTCGAGGAGTTCTGCAACACGGCCACCCACCTCCACGGCGAGGACGGCCTCGCCCGGCCGGAGACGGCGGCCCGGTGGCTCGGTGCGCACGGTTTCCCGGCCCTGTGCGAACCCGGAGACCTGGCAGCGCTCGCGGAGGCGCGGGAGACGGTGCGGGCCTTCCTGGTCGAGCGGACCTCGCCGGAGGCGGTCGACGCCCTCAACCGGCTCGTCGCCGGGGTCGCGGGCGCTCCGGCCGTACGCCCCGACAACACGCTCACCCTGCGGCCGGCTTCCGGCGGGGCGGTGGCGGAGGTGGTACGCCCCGTGCTCGAGGCACTCCTGTTCCACGGCCTGACCGGGCGTCACGCGACCCGCCTCAAGGCGTGCGCCGCCCCGGAGTGCCGCTGGGTCTTCTACGACCGGGCGCCCTCGTCGAACGGCCTCTGGTGCGACATGGACGTGTGCGGCGCACGGCACAAGATGCGCGCCTACCGCGCCCGCGGCGGCGCGGCCGCACGCCGGGACGCCTGAGGGCCTCGCGGGGTACGACGGCGGCGTCCGGGGCCGTTGGGGTGGCCGCCCCGCCGGTCGGGGCGTGGTGCCGCCGGTTCGGCAGGGGCGATTCCTAACGTCGGCTGGCGACGCCCGAAGGGGCGTGTCCGTACGGCAGCGGCAGCACGTCCAGAACAGGTGCGTACCTCATGAGCCATCCCGTAACAGCCCCGTCGGCGTCCACGGATTCCGGCGGGCCGGGGGCGGATGCCCCGAAGCCGGTCCGCAGAAGGGCGCGTTGGCGGCCCGCCGTGATGGCGGCGGCGCTGCTGCTGTGCGCGACCCCGGTCGCCTCCGCCGCGCCCGGGACGGCGGACGGACACCCTCCGGCGCACGGCGCGGCGCCCCTCTACATCTCCGACTACAGCGACAACACCGTGCTGCGCCTGCCGCCCGGCGGCGGCGAGCCGGTCATGGTCGCGGCGACCGGCCTGATCCGCCCCACCGGGATGGCGCTGGACGCCTCGGGCGACCTCTACATCGCCGACACCGGCAACAACCGGGTCGTACGGGTGCCGGGCGACGGCGGCCCGCAGGCCGTCGTGGACACCGACGATCTCTCCCGCCCCATCGGGCTGGCGTTGAACGCGGACGGCGACCTCTACATCGCCGACAGCTTCAACGACCGGGTGGTGATGGTGCCCGCCGACGGCAGCGGCCAGGTCACCGTCCCCACCACCGGGCTGCTCCACCCCAACGGGCTCGCGCTGGACGGGGCGGGGAACCTCTTCGTGGCCGACTTCGTCAACGACCGCGTGGTGAAGGTCCCCGCCGCCGGCGGCCCGCAGACGACCGTGCCCGCAACGGGCCTCTCCCAGCCGACCGGCCTGGCCTTCGGCCGGGGAGGGGATCTGTTCGTCTCCGACAGCGGCAACGACCGGGTGGTGCGACTGCCGGCGGGCGGCGGGCCGCAGCGCACCGTCCCGGCGACCGGACTCAACTCCCCGTACGGCCTGGCCTTCGACCCCGCGGGCTCGCTGTACATCGCGGACTTCAACAACGACCGGGTGGTGCAGCTGCCGGTGCGCGGCGGCCAGCGCACGGTGCCGGTCGCGGGCCTGCGCACCCCGGCGGGACTGGCCATCCCCGCGGGGCGCGAAGGCTACTGACGCTCCTCTTCACAGCTTCACAGCTTCACAGCTTCACGGAGCTTTACGGCTTCACGGAGCTTTACGGTTTACGGAGCGGTGACCGTCAGGTCGCCCCGGCGCGGGGAGGCGAAGGCGTCCAGGTCCGCACGGGTCAGGCCGGTCAGCCGGGCGACCTCGGCGGTGTCCAGCGCGCCGCAGTCGATCCCGCGCAGCAGGTAGCCGCTGAGGGCCTTGGCGGTGGCGGGCTCGTCCATGACGTCACCGCCGGCCTTGGCCACGTACGCGGCGAGCCGGGCGGCCGCAGGCTCCAGGCCCTCGCGGTAGAAGGTGTAGACGGCCGCGTAACGCGTCGGCAGGTGCCCGGGGTGCATGTCCCAGCCCTGGTAGTAGGCGCGGGCCAGAGCGCGGCGGGTGAGGCCGTAGTGGAGCCGCCAGGCCTCGTGGACCTGGTCGGTCGGGCCGACGGGCAGGACGTTGGTCGAGCCGTCGGAGACGCGTACGCCGGTGCCCGCGGCGGCGACCTGCATGACGGCCTTGGCGTGGTCGGCGGCCGGGTGGTCGCTGGCCTGGTAGGCGGCGCTGACGCCGACGCAGGCGCTGTAGTCGAAGGTGCCGTAGTGCAGCCCGGTGGCCCGGCCCCGCGCCGCGTCGATCATGCGGGAGACGGCAGCGGTTCCGTCGGCGGCGAGGATGGACTGGCTGGTCTCGATCTGGATCTCGAAGCCGATACGCCCGTCGTCGAGGCCGTGGGCCTTCTCGAAGGCTTCGAGGAGCTGGACGAAGGCGGTGACCTGCTCGGGGTACGTCACCTTCGGCAGGGTGAGCACGAGCCCTTCGGGGAGCCCGCCCGCCTCCATCAGGCCGGTGAGGAAGACGTCGGTGGTGCGGATGCCCCGGTCGCGTACACCGGCTTCCATGCACTTCATCCGGATGCCCATGTACGGGGCGGCCGTGCCGTTCGCGTACGCCTCGGAGACCAGACGCGCGGCCCGGGCGGCGGACTCGTCCTCCTCCGCGTCCGGGCGGGGGCCGTAACCGTCCTCGAAGTCGATGCGCAGGTCCTCGACGGGCTCGCGCTCCAGCTTGGCGCGTACGCGGTCGTGGACCGGGCCCGCCAGCTCCTCGGGGATGCCGAGGACGGCGGCGAACGAAGCGGCGTCGGGGGCGTGTTCGTCGAGGGCGGCCAGCGCCTGGTCGCCCCAGGAGCGCAGGGTGCCGGGCTCGAAGACGTCACCGGGTACGTAGACGGTGTGCACGGGCTGGCGGGTGCCGGGATCACCCGGGTAGCGGCGGGCGAGTTCCGCGTCGACCGCCGTGAGGGAGGCACTGATCTCCTCGCTGACCGCACCGGCGAGGCTCGTTGCCACCTTCTCCTGCTGACCCATGACCGTACCCTCCACGCTCTCGCTGTTTCCGCTTCCCGGAATCAACAATCCGTATAGTGAAGTTATAAGCCCGCTCGACCTGCGTCAATGGTCGCCCGGAACGGCTCCGGGCCGCGCGGTGGGGTTCACCGTGCGGCCCGGGCGGGGTGGTGCGGGTGGTACTGGGTGGTGCCGGGAAATCAGCCCTTGCGGGTGGTGATCTCCTCGGTGAGCTGGGGGACGACGGTGAAGAGGTCGCCGACGACGCCGTAGTCGACGAGTTCGAAGATCGGGGCTTCGGCGTCCTTGTTGATCGCGACGATCGTCTTCGAGGTCTGCATGCCCGCCCGGTGCTGGATCGCCCCGGAGATACCGGAGGCGATGTAGAGCTGCGGGGAGACGGACTTGCCGGTCTGCCCGACCTGGGAGGTGTGCGGGTACCAGCCCGCGTCGACCGCCGCACGCGACGCACCCACCGCAGCGCCCAGGCTGTCGGCGAGGGCTTCGATGAGGGGGAAGTTCTCCGCGCCGTTGACGCCACGGCCGCCCGAGACGACGATCGCGGCCTCGGTCAGCTCCGGGCGCCCGGTCGACTCGCGCGGGGTGCGGGAGGTCACCTTGGTGCCCGTCGCGCTCTCGCCGAACGAGACGGAGAGGGCTTCGACCGTGCCGGCGGCCGCGGCCGGCTCGACCGGGGCCGAGTTCGGCTTCACGGTGATGACCGGAACGCCCTTGGAGACGCGGGACTTGGTGGTGTAGGAGGCGGCGAACACCGCCTGCGTCGCCACCGGGCCCTCGTCGCCGGCCTCCAGGTCGGTGGCGTCGGTGATGATGCCGGAGTTGATCCGCAGCGCGAGCCGGGCGGCGATCTCCTTGCCCTCGGCGGAGGACACCACCAGCACCGCCGCCGGGGACACCGCCTCGAACGCGGCCTGCAGCGCGTCGACCTTCGGCACCACGAGGTAGTCCGCGAACTCCGCCGCGTCGGAGGTCAGGACCTTCACCGCACCGTGCTCACCCAGCACACCCGCGGTCGCCTCCGCACCCGCACCCAGGGCGACGGCGACCGGGTCACCGATCCGGCGGGCCAGCGTCAGCAACTCCAGCGTGGGCTTACGGACCGCACCATCCACATGATCGACCAGAACCAGAACTTCAGCCATGACAACGCACTCCAGACAGACGAGAGAAGAGAAGGAGGAAAGGGAGGGAGGACCGAGCGGGCGGGATCAGATGAACTTCTGGCCCGCGAGGAACTCGGCGAGCTGCTTGCCGCCCTCACCCTCGTCCTTCACGATCGTGCCCGCGGTGCGCGCCGGACGCTCGGTCGCCGAGTCGACCGCCGTCCAGGCACCCGCCAGACCGACCTCGTCCGCCTCCAGCTCCAGGTCCTCCAGGTCCAGGGACTCCACCGGCTTCTTCTTCGCCGCCATGATCCCCTTGAACGAGGGGTAGCGCGCCTCACCGGACTGGTCGGTCACCGACACCACCGCCGGCAGCGACGCCTCAAGCTGCTCGGTCGCGGTGTCCCCGTCACGCCGCCCGGTCACCACACCGTCGCTGACCGCGACCTCGGACAGCAGCGTCACCTGCGGAACACCCAGGCGCTCCGCCAGCAGCGCCGGCAGCACACCCATCACCCCGTCCGTCGA
>NZ_JAFEUF010000006.1:61140-77812 GCF_016901035.1 Streptomyces durocortorensis | reverse complement strand
TCGGTTCGTCATGGGCGGTCCCTGGCATTCCCGTCGGCGGTGGGGCTCTGGAGGCAGGAGGGACAGCGGGAGGGCGTCCCGCTGTCACGACGCGCGGGCGCCGTCGACAGGGAGACCGCCCGCCAGCCACTGGATTGTTAGCGCTCACACCTGTCGGGGGCAAGAGGCGTTAAGCTGTTTTTCGAATTCGAGGTGGTCCCGTCGCCCTCGCGGGGCGTCCCGCGGCCGGGCCGGGCCGCGGCCGTCGTCCGGAGGAAACCAGGCATGACCCGCCCCACGGAGGTCCTCCGCCCACCGACGATGGCGGACGTCGCCCGGGAGGCGGGGGTCTCCCACCAGACCGTGTCACGCGTGCTCAGCGGCCACCCCAACGTCCGGGCCACCACCCGGGATCAGGTGACGGCCGCGATCGAACGGCTCGGCTACCGCCGCAACTCCGCGGCCCGGGCGCTGGTCACCCGGCGTTCGCGGACGATCGGCGTCATCGCGGTCGACCCGACGCTCTACGGCCCCGCGAGCACGTTGGCCGGCCTCCAGGAGGCGGCCCGCGACGAGGGGTACCTGGTCTCGACCGTCACACTGCGCAGCGGCGGCGGCCACGCCCTGGAGGACGCGCTCGACCATCTGGCGGCCTGGGGCGTCGAGGGCGCGGTCGCCATCACCCCCCAGCGTTCCAGCGTGCAGGCCCTGGCGCGGCTGACCCCGCCCTTTCCCGTCGTCACGGTGGAGGGCAGCCACCGGCTCGACATCCCCGGCGTCTCCCTGGACCAGGAGCTCGGCGCCCGCCTCGTGACGGAGCATCTCCTGGCCGCCGGCCACGAGACCGTCTGGCACGTGGCCGGCCCCGAGGACTGGCTGGAGAGCGCCGCGCGCACCGAGGGCTGGCGCGCCGTGCTGGAGGAGCACGGGATCCGCCCGCCGCGCGTCCTGCGGGGCGACTGGAGCCCCTTGTCCGGCTACCACGCGGGGCAGGAGCTGGCGGGGCTGACCCTGGCACGAAGGGGCACGGCTACGGTGACGGCGGCCTTCGTCGCCAACGACCAGATGGCGCTGGGGGTCCTGCGCGCGCTGCGGGAGGCGGGGGTCCGCACCCCGGAGCAGGTGGCCGTCGCGGGTTTCGACGACATCCCCGAGGCGGGGTTCTTCCCTCCCCCGCTGACCACCGTGCGCCAGGACTTCACGGCCATCGGCCGCCGGAGCATCCAACTGCTGCTGGAGCACATCGAGGGCACCGCCGCGGGCGTGGAGCACATCGTGGTGGAGCCGCAGCTCATCGTCCGGGCGAGCACCCGGTCGCAGGACAGCGCCTGAGCCGCACGCCGATCCGGTTGTCCACACGGCACGCCGCTCCGGGAATCCGCGCCTCACACCGCCCCGGAGTCCGTGCGGCACGCCCCCGGAAGCCCCGGATCACGCCACTCCGAAAGCCCGGGCCTCTTGCTTCCAGCGATTGTGAGCGCTAACAATCAGGGGGCGGTGACACTCCCCGCACCCACTCCCGCAGCAGAGAGTCTCACTCGTGACCCCTCAGCCCGATCCCCCCGGCAGCCCTCCCACCGGACCTCCCGGCAGCCCACCCGACCGGCGCCCCGACGCCTGCACGGTCGGAGTCGACTTCGGCACCCTCTCGGCACGCGCCCTGGTGGTACGGGTCCGCGACGGCGCAGAGCTCGGCTCGGCCGTGCACACCTACCGCAACGGTGTCATCGACCGGAGCCTTCCGGGCTCGGACACCCCCCTGCCCCCGGACTGGGCCCTCCAGGACCCGCGCGACTGGCGGGAGGCGCTCCGTACCGCCGTGCCGGAAGCACTCGCGGCGGCGGGCATCGCCCCGTCCCAGGTCATCGGCATCGGAACCGACTTCACCTCCTGCACGGTGCTGCCGACCACGGCGGACGGTGTCCCGCTGGCCGAGCAGCCCGCCTGGGCGGACCGCCCCCACTCCTGGCCGAAACTCTGGAAGCACCACGCCGCCCAGGACCAGGCCGACCGCATCAACGCCCTGGCGCACCGACGCGGTGAGCCCTGGATCCGGAGGTACGGCGGCCGGATCTCCGCCGAGTGGCAGTACGCGAAGGCGCTCCAGGTCCTCGAAGAGGATCCGCAGCTGTACGCCGCCTGCTCCCGCTGGATCGAGGCGGCCGACTGGATCGTCTGGCAGCTCACCGGCACCGAGTCACGCAACACGTGCACCGCGGGCTACAAGGGCATCCACCAGGACGGCGCCTACCCCTCGTCCGACTTTCTCGCCGGACTCCACCCGGACTTCGCGGACTTCCCCGCCACCCGGCTCGACCACCCACTGCTCCCCCTCGGCAATCGCGCCGGGACGGTGAGCGTCGAAGCCGCGGCCCTGACCGGGCTCAGGCCGGGCACCCCGGTCGCGGTGGGGAACGTCGACGCCCATGTCACGGGCCCGGCGGCCGGGGCGGTGGAGAACGGGCACCTGCTCGCCATCATGGGCACCTCCACCTGCCATGTCGTCAACAGCGACGAGTTGGCCGACGTCCCCGGGGTCTGCGGGGTGGTCGACGGGGGCATCGTGGCGGGCGCGTACGGCTACGAGGCCGGGCAGAGCGGGGTGGGCGACATCTTCGCCTGGTGGCTGCGCCAGGGTGTCCCCGACGACTACCGCGCCGCCGCGGAGGCCGCCGGCGAGGACCTGCACGAGCATCTGTCCCGGCTCAGCGCCGAGCAGCCGGTCGGGGCGCACGGCCTGGTCGCGCTCGACTGGATGAACGGCAACCGCTCCACCCTCGTCGACCACCGTCTCTCCGGAGTGCTGGCCGGCCTCACGCTCGACACCCGCCCCGAGGACGTCTACCGCGCCCTGCTGGAGGCGACCGCCTTCGGCACCCGCGTCATCGTGGAGACCCTGGAGGAACACGGGGTGCCCGTCACGGAGTTCATCGCGGCGGGCGGGCTCAAGAAGAACCCGCTGCTCATGCGGATCTACGCCGACGTCCTGCGCCGCCCCGTGTCGCTCGCCATCTCCGACCAGGGCCCCGCGCTCGGTTCGGCGATCCACGCGGCGGTGGCGGCCGGGGCGTACCCGGACGTGCGCGCGGCCGCCGCCCGCATGGGCGGCGTCGAGCGGAACGCCCACCTCCCCGACCCGGACAGCGCCGACGTCTACGACGAGCTGTACGCCGAATACCGCGCACTGCACGACCACTTCGGCACCGGCGGCGACCTCCTGCTGCACCGGCTGCGCAGGCTCCGCAACCGGGCCAGGGCCCAGGGGACCATGCGCTGACCTCCCGCGCACCTCTCGCCACCCCACACACCGCCCCGCACCCCGACAAGGGAGTACCTCCATGCCCCTCTCCCCCACCGACAGCGAGATCTGGTTCCTGACGGGCAGCCAGGCGCTCTACGGCGAGGACACACTCGCCCAAGTGGCAGCCCAGTCACAGCAGATATGCGAGACGATCGCCGCGGATTCCACTGCCGGCGGATCGGCCGTGCGCATCGTGTGGAAGCCCGTTCTGACGGAGGCGGACGCGATCCGCCGGATATGCCTGGACGCCGAGGCCAACGACCGCTGCATCGGCCTCATCGCCTGGATGCACACCTTCTCCCCGGCCAAAATGTGGATCACCGGCCTCGCCTCCCTGCGGAAGCCTCTCCTTCACCTGCACACCCAGGCGAACCGCCGTCTCCCCTGGTCCACGATCGACATGGACTTCATGAATCTGAACCAAGCGGCGCACGGGGACCGCGAGTTCGGCCATATCCAGTCGCGTATCGGTGTCACCCGCAAGACCGTGACCGGGCACGTCTCCTCGCCCGAGACGGCCCACCGCATCGCGGCCTGGACACGGGCCGCCGTCGGACGCGCCGAGTTCGCCCGGCTGCGCCTCGCCCGCTTCGGGGACAACATGCGGGATGTCGCGGTCACCGAAGGGGACAAGGTCGAGGCCCAGTTCAGGTTCGGCATGTCCGTCAACACCTACGGCGTCAACGAGTTGGTGGACGCCGTGGACGCCGTGGACGACGGCGCCGTCCTGGCGCTCACCGAGGAGTACGCGGACCGTTACGCGCTGGCTCCCGAGCTGCTCCCCGGCAAGGAACGCCACGCGTCCCTGCGGTACGCGGCCCGGATCGAGGCCGGGCTGCGCGGCTTCCTCACCGCCGGCGGCTTCACCGCGTTCACCACCAACTTCGAAGACCTGGGCGGCCTGCGTCAGTTGCCCGGTCTCGCGGTCCAGCGCCTGATGGCCGACGGCTACGGCTTCGGGGGCGAGGGCGACTGGAAGACCTCGGGGCTGCTGCGTGCCACGAAGGCCATGGCGCACGGTCTGCCGGGCGGCACTTCCTTCATGGAGGACTACACCTACGACCTCGCCCCGGACAGCGGTCTCGTCCTCGGGGCGCACATGCTGGAGGTGTGCCCCTCGCTCGCCGCCGCCACGCCCTCCTGCGAGATCCACCCCCTGAGCATCGGCGGGCGTGAGGACCCGGTCCGCCTGGTGTTCGACGCGGCCCCCTCCCCCGGAGTCGTCGTGGGGCTGGCCGACATGGGCTCCCGTTTCCGGCTGGTCGCCAACCGGATCGACGTCGTGGGCCCGCCCGAACCGCTTCCCCTGCTGCCCGTGGCCCGCGCGGTCTGGCGTCCGGAACCCGACCTGCGTACCTCCACCGAGGCGTGGCTGACCGCCGGGGCTCCGCATCACACGGTGCTCACCACGGCCGTGGGCCGCGAGGAGTTCGAGGATCTGGCCGACATGCTGGCCGTGGAGCTCGCGTTCATCGACGCCGACACGACCGTACGCCGGTTCGCCCAGGAACTCCGCTGGAACCAGGCCTACCACCGACTGGCCGACGCCCTGTGAGCGGCACCGGCCGAGCGGCCTTTCCCCCACCCCGGCCAGGAGGCCCCGCCATGTCCCGCTCCGCCTTCGCGTCGCTGCGCGGCGAGGTCCTGGCCGCCAATCTGCGCATCCCGCAGGCGGGTCTGGCCACCCTGACCTGGGGCAATGTGAGCGGGGTCGACCGGGAGGCCGGCGTGTTCGTCATCAAGCCGTCGGGGGTGCCGTACGACCGGCTGAGCGAGGAGCATCTCGTGGTCGTCGCCCTGGACGACGGCCGGGTGGTCGAGGGGGATCTGCGTCCCTCGACGGACACCGAGACGCACCGGAGCCTCTACCGGGCCTTCCCGTCGATCGGCGGGGTCACGCACACCCACTCCCCGCACGCCGTGGCCTTCGCCCAGGCCCGCCGTCCGATCCCGGTGCTCGGTACCACGCACGCGGACACCTTCGACGGCCCGGTCCCGGTCACGGAGCCGCTCAGTGCCGAACAGTGCGCGGCCGACTACGAGTTCAACACCGGGCAGGTCATCGTGGAACTGCTCGAAGGCGACGACGAGCGGGCCCGGACGGTGCCCGCCGCCCTCGTCGCACACCACGGGCCCTTCACCTGGGGCTCGGACGCCGATGGATCGCTGGAACACGCGGTCATCTGCGAGGCGGTCGCGGAGATGGCGCTGCACACGCTCTCGCTCGGGGCCGCGCAGCCGCCTCAACACCTGTTGGACCGCCATTTCACCCGCAAGCACGGGGCGGGGGCGTATTACGGCAACCCTGGATCCGTGTGAGCTTCGCGCGGCGGGCGAGCTGGCGGCGGCGAGCCGCGAGGTCCCGCTGCCCGGTATGCTGGCAGGTTCCTGCGCTGCCGGTCAGACGGTGAGGGCGAGCCCCACGATCGCCCCCGCCGACAACACCGCCATGACCGAGGAGAGGGCGACGTCGAAGCCCGTGCGGTTCTTCGCCTCGAAGGCGAGCATGGAGGACTTCGGGTCGCCGGGGCGGTACAGCACCTCGACCTCCTCGCCTATCTCCACCGGGGCGGTCGTGTATCTCGACGAGCGGACCCGCATCTCCTCGCCGGGCTCCACCGCGTACACACAGATCGCTCCCACGTAACCGCCCGAAGGCCAGAAGTGGTCGACGCACTGCCCGGTGGCCCTGGCTCCGCCCGACTCCAGCGCCCTGGCTCGTCGCAGGGCGTGGAGATTGGTCAGCAGGACGAGAGAGGAAGCGCAGAGAAGGACGGACAGGATGATTCTGACCGCAAGCACGAACACTCCAGGATCTGTTCGGGGAAGAGGATCACCCTACAGAGGAACCCACGGGCGGAGCGGGCGGGTTTCCGGTGCGGGTGCCGCCCGGGCTCCCGGCCGGCCCGGTCGAGGAGAACACGAGGTGAACGGCGCGCCACAGGGGGCGTGAGTACGTCGGGGCAGTGCTCCGTTCGCCATCCCTCGCGCCCTGCCGAGGGGTCACGTGGCACGGCGAGGATGAGCCGACCGCACAAGATCCCGACTACTCCGCGCCCCGGCCGTTCGGCCGGTGGACCCGCGGTGGAAGGAATCCACGTTGCTGCTGCTCATCTCCCCGGACGGCGTCGAAGAAGCTCTCGCGTGTGCGAAGGCGGCGGACCATCTCGACATCGTCGACGTCAAGAAGCCCGACGAGGGCTCGCTCGGCGCGAACTTCCCCTGGGTCATCAGAGAGATCCGCGGGGCGGTCCCCGCGGACAAGCCGGTGTCGGCGACGGTCGGGGACGTACCGTACAAGCCCGGCACGGTGGCGCAGGCGGCGCTCGGCGCGGCGGTCTCCGGAGCCACCTACATCAAGGTCGGCCTCTACGGGTGCACGACGCCCGACCAGGCCATCGAGGTGATGCGCGGAGTGGTCCGGGCCGTGAAGGACTTCCGGCCGGACGCGTTCGTCGTCGCCTCGGGCTATGCCGACGCCCACCGGATCGGCTGTGTGAGCCCGCTCGCGCTGCCCGACATCGCCCGCCGCTCCGGATCCGACGCGGCCATGCTCGACACCGCGATCAAGGACGGGACGAGGCTGTTCGACCATGTGCCACCGGAGGCCTGCGGGGAGTTCGTCCGGCTGGCCCACGACGCCGGGCTGCTCGCCGCGCTCGCGGGCAGCGTGAAGCGGGAGGATCTCGCCCTGCTGACCCGGATCGGGACGGACATCGTGGGTGTACGCGGGGCGGTCTGCGAAGGCGGCGACCGCAACGCGGGACGGATCCAGCCTCGGTTGGTGGCCGAGTTCCGGGCGGAGATGGACCGGCACGCCCGGGAGTACGCGGCGACCCCGGCCGCGAGCTGACCGCCGGCGTGGCGCCGTATCGGCCCGGCCCGGACCCGGCGTCCCACGGTGAGCGCTTCGCCGTGCTCGACCCGGCGACGGGCGAGGCGTTCGACGAGGCTCCCGACCAGCGGGCCCCGGACCTTGACGCGGTGGTCCGCCGGGCGCACGAGGCCTGGCGGAGCTGGCGGGCGGACCCTGCCGCCCGCGCCGCCGCCCTGCTCGCGGCGGCCGACGCCGTGGAGGCGGCCGGGGCGGAGCTCGCTCCCCTGCTCACCCGTGAGCAGGGGAAACCCCTGACCGAGTCGTACGCGGAGATCGCCCGTACAGCGGCGCGGCTGCGGTGGTTCGCCGACATGGCCCCCGAGATCCGGACGATCGAGGACGGGCGGGCCGTGCACAGCGAGATCCGCTGGCGGTCGCTCGGGCCCGTCGCCGCCATCGTCCCGTGGAACTTCCCGCTCCAGCTCGCCTCGGCAAAGTTCGCGCCCGCGCTCGCCGCGGGCAACACGGTGGTGCTCAAGCCCTCCCCCTTCACGCCGCTGGCCACCCGGCTGCTGGGGTCCGTCCTGTCCGCCGCCCTGCCCGAGGGCGTGCTGACGATGATCACCGGCCGCGAACCCCTCGGCGCCCTGCTGGCCTCCCACCCGGGGATCCGCCATGTGACGTTCACGGGTTCGGTCCCGACCGGGCGGGCCGTAGCGGCGGGCGCGGCGTCCGGCCTCGCCCGGGTCACCCTGGAGCTGGGCGGGAACGACGCCGCGATCCTGCTGGACGACGTGGACGTGGAGCGGATCGCGGACCGGCTGTTCTGGGCGGCGTTCCGCAACTGCGGCCAGGTATGCATGGCGGTCAAACGCGTCTACGCCCCGGCCCGGCTCCACGACCGGGTGGTGGATGCCCTGGCGGCACGGGCGAAGGCGGTGGTCGTCGGGGCGGGCCTCGACCCGGATACGGAGCTGGGTCCGCTCAACAACGCCGCCCAGCTGGCCCGGGTGGAGCGGTACACGGCGAAGGCCCTCGCGGACGGGGCCAGAGCAGCCGCCGGGGGCCACCGGCTGGACCGTCCGGGCTGGTTCCACGCCCCTACCGTCCTGACCGATGTCCCGCCCGACAGCCCGGTGGTGGCGGAGGAGCAGTTCGGTCCGGTCCTGCCGGTGCTGCGGTACGGGAGCGTCGACGAGGCCGTCGAGGCGGCCAACGCCACCCGCTTCGGGCTGGGCGGCTCGGTGTGGGGAACGGACCTGGACCGGGCCGAGGCGGTGGCCGGCCGACTGGAGTGCGGAACGGCCTGGATCAACCACCACGCCGAACTCTCCCTCGCCCAGCCCTTCGCCGGCGTCAAGGAGAGCGGCGTCGGCGTCGCGGGCGGGCCGTGGGGGCTGTACGGCAACCTCAGCCCCTTCGTCGTACACCGCCCCCGGAAGGACCGGCCATGAGGTTCGACGCCGCGGTACTGCGTTCGTACGAGGACCCGTTCGCCGTCGAGGAGGTGATCCTGAACGCGGGTCCGGGCGACGGCGAGATCCTGGTCCGCATCGCGGGCTGCGGCATGTGCCGGACCGATCTCGCCGTCCGGCGCTCGGCGGGCCGCTCACCGCTACCGGCGGTACTCGGCCACGAGGGGGCCGGAGTGGTGGTCGAAACCGGCGGGGCGGCCACCGAGCTGAACCCCGGCGACCACGTCGTGCTGAGCTTCGACTCCTGCGGACACTGCAGGAGTTGTCTCGGCGCGGCCCCCGCCTACTGCGACGATTTCGCCGCCCTCAACCTCTTCGGGGGACGCGCCGAGAACGCGGCCCGGTTCACCGACGCGGCCGGGGGCGCGCTGGCACCCCGGTGGTTCGGCCAGTCCGCGTTCGCCGCGTACGCGATGGTCCCGGCCCGCAACGCCGTACGGGTCGATCCCGCGCTCCCCCTCGAACTGCTCGGGCCGCTCGGCTGCGGCTTCCTCACCGGCGCCGGGGCCGTCCTCAACTCCTTCAACGCGGGCCCCGGCGACACCGTCGTGGTCCTCGGCGCCGGAGCGGTGGGCCTGGCGGCGGTCATGGCGGCCACCGCCGCCGGGGCGGTCGCCGTGGCGGTCGACCGGCACCCCGAACGGCTGGCCCTCGCCGAGAAGTTCGGCGCGGCCGCACTGTATGCCGCATCGGGCGATCTGCCGGACCGTATCCGGGGGCTGACCGGCGGCGGCGCGCAGTACGCCCTCGACACCACGGGCTCCGCCCCGCTCATCAACGACGCGCTCCGGTCGCTGCGCCCGAGGGGCCACCTCGGCCTGGTGGCCCGGCTGCACGCCGGCCTCCCGCTGGAAACCGGGACCTTGGACCGAGGCCGGAGGCTCTTCCACATCTGCGAGGGGGACGCGGTCCCGGCCCTGATGATCCCCCGGCTGACCGGGCTGTGGAAGGCCGGGCGGTTCCCCTTCGACCAGCTGATCCGTACGTACCCGCTCGCCGACGTCAACGAGGCCGAGGCCGACTGCGAGGCGGGCCGCGTGGTGAAGCCGGTCCTGATTCCGTAAGGCCCACGAATTCCCCTTACCACGCGTGCCGCGCGTTCCCCACGTCGGCGCGTATCAAAGGAGTGCACATGGTCGACACAGCGCATCGGGACACCGACGGCACCGGGGTGGAGGGCGTGGCAGGAGGGGTCGGCGTGACCGCTCTGCTGGTCGCGGCGGCGCGGGCCATCGAGACCCACCGCCCCGACAGCCTGGCACGGGACGTCTACGCGGAGCACTTCGTGCGCGCGGCCCCGGCGTCCGCGGACTGGCCGGTCCACCCGCGGGAGGTCCCGGACGGGGACGCGAACCCGCTGTGGGGGCGGTTCGCCCGGTATTTCGGGCTGCGGACGCGGGTCCTCGACGACTTCCTCCTCCGGTCGGTCCATGCCCGGAACGCCCGCCAAGTGGTGCTGGTCGGGGCAGGGTTGGACGCGCGGGCGTTCCGGCTCGACTGGCCTCCCGGCTGCGTGGTCTTCGAGATCGACCGGGCGGAGGTGCTGGCCTTCAAGCACCGGGTGCTCGGCGGCATTTCGGCCACCCCGAAGGCGGCGCGCGTACCGGTCCCGATGGATCTCCGCGCCGACTGGGCCGGCGCCCTGCCGCACGCCGGCTTCGACCCGGCCGCGCCGAGCGTCTGGCTGGTCGAGGGGCTGCTGTTCTACCTGCCGCCGGCTGCCGAGACCTACCTCATCGACACGGTGGAGGGGCTGAGCGCCGGGGGAAGCGCACTGGCCTTCGAGGTCAAGCTGGAGAAGGACCTGCTGGAGTACCGCGACAGCCCGCTGTACACGGCCACGAGGGACCGGATCGGCATCGACCTGCTGGACCTCTTCGACCTGGCCCCCCGCCCCGACTCCGCGGGCCGCCTGGCGGACCGGGGCTGGTCGACCTCGGTCCACACCCCCTTCGACTTCACCCGCCTGCACGGACGCGGCCCCCTGCCCGAGCCGAACGACGCGCTGTCGGGCAACCGCTGGGTCTTCGCGGACAAGCCGCGTCCGGAGGGTGCCGGAGACGGGGCCTGAGTGCTGGCATTCGGAGGACTTCTCGTTGCTCGAATCGATGTTTTCCAGCCGCAGGGATACGGTGAATACTGGCCATTTCGGCGCAGATCAACGTCCCGGCGACCGGGTTTCCGGAGAACGGAAAACCATCGTCCCCATGGTGCGATCCCAGGAGGAATGATGACCGAGCACGACGCGAGCGGCGACGAAGGACCTGCGGACGGCGGAGCGGCGGGCACGCCCGGCGTCCACGACGGAGGTGCGGACGGCGGAGCCGAGGGGCCCGCAGACGGCGGAGCCGCAGGCACCCCCGGCGTCCACGACGGCGGAGCCGACGGTGGCGCGGACGGCGGAGCCGAGGGGCCCGCGGACGGTGGAGCGGCCGGTACGCCCGGTGTCCACGACGGCGGAGCCGACGGTGGCGCGGACGGCGGAGCCGAGGGGCCCGCGGACGGCGGAGCCGCAGGCACCCCCGGCGTCCACGACGGCGGGGCCGATGGCGGCGCGGACGGCGGAGCCGATGAGGCCGGCAGCCGCTCTTGAGCATGCCCCGGACTCAGCTCCAGGATTCCGGCGCGCGTAAGGGCGCCGGAATCCTGGAATCACGCCTGACCAGGCTCAGCCGGGAGACATTCGCCCGTGACGTCTGGGCGCGGACAGCGGCACTGACGCGGGACGCGAGCGATTTCTCCGACGTCTTCTCCCCGGCCGCCGTGGACGAGCTGATCTCCCGGCGCGGGTTGCGCACGCCGTTCCTCCGGGTCGCCAAGGACGGCTCCACGCTTCCCCCGTCGTCCTTCACCGCGCCCGCCGGGGTCGGAGCCACCGTCGCCGACCAGCTCGACGACACGGCCCTGTGGCGTGCGTTCGCGGACGGCGCCACGCTCGTTCTGCAGGCGCTGCACCGTACCTGGGAGCCGGTGGCGGACCTGGTCTCCGCGCTGAGTACGGAGCTGGGTCATCCCGTACAGGCGAACGCCTACGTCACCCCGCCGCAGAACCGCGGGTTCGACGCGCACTACGACGTGCACGACGTCTTCGTCCTCCAGATCGAGGGGGCGAAGCGGTGGGTGATCCACGAGCCGGTGCTGCCGGATCCGTTGCGCGATCAGCCGTGGACCGATCACCGTGCGGCCGTCGCCGACCGGGCAGCCCACGGCACTCCCCACCTGGACACGATGCTCCGTCCCGGCGATGTGCTCTATCTGCCGCGTGGCTGGCTTCACTCGGCGCAGGCCCAAGGGGAGGTCTCGGTCCATCTGACGCTGGGGGTCCACGTCTGGACCCGCTACGCGCTGGCCGAGGAGCTGACCCGGGCCGCCCTCGCGGCGCTGGGCGACGATCCGTCCATGCGCCGCTCCCTTCCCCTGGGGACGAAGGGGACGGGGGAAACGGGAGAAACGAACCAACCGCGTGGCGCGGACAGTTCGTACGGGGACGGGGGCCTGGACCTGGACCTGGTTCGTGAGCGCCTGCTCGCTGCCCTCGCCGAGGCCGACCCCGCCCCGCTGTTCCACCGCACCCGGCGGTCCCAGGCCCGCCCCGCGCCCCTGGGGCCGGTAGCCCAGCTCACCGCGTTGAACGGCCTCGTGACGAGCTCACCGGTGCGACTGCGCAAGGCGCTGGAGCCACGGCTGGAAGGAACGCGCCTGTTCACCCGCGTCGGTCACCTCGACTTCCCGGCACCCGACCTCGTACCCGTGGCCCGGCTGCTCGACGGCCGGGTCCGCACCGCCGGCGACCTCGGCCTCGCGCTCGCCGGACGGCTGCTGCGGGCGGGCGTGCTGGTGCCCGCGGACCGGTGACCACGCCGGAACGGTTCTTCTGCGCCGACGCGGCCCGGGCCCGTGACGACGCGTTCGTCGGCACCGCGCCCTTCGGCTCCGCCTGGGTCCTCATCGAGTACCGGCGCGGTTGGCCCGCCAACGGTTTCGACGGCCTCGACCTCGATCCGGAGACCAAGACCCTCGTGTTCACCGCGGCCCGGGCGAGCCGGGCCCGGATTCTCCTCGTCCGACGGCACGGACGCCGCCGCCCCGAGGGGAGCGTCCGGTGGGCGGTGCTGCACCACGACAGCTCCGGCGCACTGCGCCAGCAATGGGGCCGCTGGCACCGTGACCAGGACCTGGCGCAGATCGTGACCGCCCTGGACTCCCCGGGGGTACGGGGCCTCGCCCCCGTCGTCCTCGTCTGCGCGCACGGCACGCACGACGCCTGCTGCGCGGTGCGCGGGCGGCCCGTGGGCCAGGCCCTCGGCGAGCGCTGGCCCGACCTGGTGTGGGAGTGCACGCATGTGGGCGGCGACAGGTTCGCCGCCAATGTCGTCGTCGTGCCCGATGGGGTCTACTACGGCAATCTGGACGCCCGGTCGGCGGTCACCGTGATCGAGGACCACCTCGCCGACCGGATCCGCGCCGACCACCTGCGGGGCTACACCACCCTCCGGCCGCCGCAGCAGGCAGCGGTGGCCGCCGTGCTCCGGCACTTCGGCCCGGCGGGGAGGCACGATCACGCGGTCACCGCGACGGTCGCTGATGGCGACGGCTGGCGCGTCCGGATCAGCGGCCGGGCGCCGTACGCGAGGGTGTTCGACGTCGAGGTACGGGCCCGGCGCACGCCGGCCCGCCAACTGACCTGTCGCGGTCCGGCGAACAGTTCCGCCCTCGTCTACGACGTGACGTCGATCAGCGACGGCTGAGCGGCCGGCACGCGGGGCGGCTCGCGGGACCAGCCCAAGGGGCCGCCTCGCCCGACCGGCTCACCCGACCGGCACGCGGGGCAGCAGCGCCCGACCGCTCGCGGGACCGGCCCGCCCGACCGGCCCGCCCGACCGACCGGCGCGCCCGTACGGCGCGGCCGCGCCCGCCCGCCCACGCAGCCCGTCTCCGTCAGGCGCAGGCCGGGCACAGACCGCGGTAGGTGATCTCCACCGAGCCGACCGCGAACCCGAACCGCTCCTCCTCGGGCAGGTCGCCGATGGCATTGCCCACCGGGTGGACGTCGCGGACGGTCCCGCAGCCGGAGCAGACCAGGTGCTGGTGGGGGCGGCGCGCGTTCGGATCGTAACGCTTCGCCCGGCCCACGGTGGAGACCTCCAGCACCTCGCCGAGCACGACGAGTTCGCCCAGCGTGTTGTAGACGGTCGCCCGGGAGATCTCGGGCAGTCGTTCGGCGGCCCGCAGATGCACCTCGTCCGCCGTCAGGTGCACGTGGTCGCCGTCGAGGACCTCCGCGACGACACGCCGCTGGGAGGTCATACGCCAGCCACGGCCCCGCAGCCGCCCAAGGAGGTCGCTCATCTCGTTTCACCTGCTCCGCTCGGTGGAGGGGCGGGCGGCTCGCGCGAAGGATCCGGCGACGCCACGCCCCGTCGTTATGGTTTTAGCCTGCTTCTTGACTTGGACGAAGTCCATCGTAGGATCGATATTGGCGACATCCAAGAGACAGGAAGACTCCGGTACGGCAGCAGAGACACGCGACGGGACACCACCGGTCGACCGCGCGGAGCCGCCCGCCGGCCCAGCGCCGTCGTCGTTCCGCCGCCGGCGTGCCCCTTCTGCACGGCCCGAATCCTCCTCCCCCGTTCAGCGCCCCCACGACCCTCCGGGGCCGGAAGGATCACTCATGACCGAGAACAACGAGTCGCACGTCTTCGACCCCGTCGTCCCGGATTCGCCCGAGACGGCCGTCCCGGAGGCACCCGAGGCGCAGGCGGGCGGCTGCCCGGTGGCCCACGGCCGCGCTCCGCACCCGACCCAGGGCGGCGGGAACCGCCAGTGGTGGCCGGACCGCCTCAACCTGAAGATCCTCGCCAAGAACCCCGCCGTGGCGAACCCGCTGGGTGAGGAGTTCGACTACGCGGCCGCGTTCGAGGCGCTCGACCTGCCCGCCGTGAAGCGGGACATCGCCGAGGTGCTCACCACCTCGCAGGACTGGTGGCCGGCCGACTTCGGCAACTACGGCCCGCTGATGATCCGGATGGCCTGGCACAGCGCCGGCACGTACCGCATCAGCGACGGCCGCGGTGGCGCGGGCGCCGGTCAGCAGCGGTTCGCCCCGCTGAACAGCTGGCCGGACAACGGCAACCTGGACAAGGCCCGCCGGCTGCTGTGGCCGGTCAAGAAGAAGTACGGCCAGGCGCTGTCCTGGGCCGACCTGCTGATCCTCACCGGCAACGTCGCCCTGGAGACCATGGGCCTGAAGACCTTCGGCTTCGCCGGCGGCCGCGAGGACGTCTGGGAGTCGGAGGAGGACGTCTACTGGGGCCCGGAGACCACCTGGCTCGACGACGAGCGCTACACCGGCGACCGTGAGCTGGAGAACCCGCTCGGCGCGGTCCAGATGGGCCTGATCTACGTCAACCCCGAGGGCCCCAACGGCAACCCGGACCCGATCGCGGCGGCCCGCGACATCCGCGAGACCTTCCGCCGGATGGCGATGAACGACGAGGAGACCGTCGCTCTCATCGCCGGTGGCCACACCTTCGGCAAGACGCACGGCGCGGGCCCGGCCGAGAGCGTCGGCGCGGACCCGGAGGGCGCCCCGCTGGAGGAGCAGGGCCTCGGCTGGCGCAACTCGTACAAGTCGGGCAAGGGCGGGGACGCCATCACCAGCGGTCTGGAGGTGACCTGGACCAGCACGCCGACGCAGTGGGGCAACGAGTTCTTCCACAACCTCTTCGCGTACGAGTACGAGCTGACCGAGTCCCCGGCCGGTGCGAAGCAGTGGATCGCCAAGGACGCCGAGGCGACCATCCCGCACGCGCACGACGCGTCGAAGAAGCAGAAGCCGCAGATGCTCACCACCGACCTGTCGCTGCGCTTCGACCCGGCGTACGAGCAGATCTCGCGCCGCTTCCACGAGAACCCGGAAGAGTTCGCGGACGCCTTCGCGCGCGCCTGGTACAAGCTGACGCACCGCGACATGGGCCCGATCCAGCGCTACCTGGGCGCCGAGGTGCCCTCCGAGGTGCTGCTGTGGCAGGACCCGCTGCCCGCGCGCACCGGTGAGGTGCTGGGCGCCGCGGAGATCGCCGCGCTCAAGGAGCAGGTGCTCGCCACGGACCTCACCGTGGCGCAGTTGGTCTCGGCCGCCTGGGCCTCGGCCGCGTCCTTCCGCGGCAGCGACAAGCGGGGCGGCGCCAACGGCGCCCGGGTCCGTCTGGAGCCGCAGCGCGGCTGGGAGGCGAACAACCCGGACGAGCTGGCCCAGGTCCTGCGCGCCCTCGAAGGCATCCAGGAGTCCTTCAACGCCAAGGGCGGCAAGCAGGTCTCGCTGGCCGACCTGATCGTCCTCGCGGGCAGCGCGGCGGTCGAGCAGGCGGCCAAGGACGCCGGTGTCGAGGTGGAGGTGCCGTTCACCCCGGGCCGCGTCGACGCCACGCAGGAGCAGACGGACGTCGAGTCCTTCGCGGCGCTGGAGCCCGCGTACGACGGCTTCCGCAACTACACCGGCAAGGCGGCCCGGCTGCCCGCCGAGTACCTGCTGCTGGACCGGGCGAACCTGCTGACGCTGAGCGCCCCGGAGACGACCGTCCTGGTCGGCGGTCTGCGTGTGCTGGGCGCCAACACCGGCGGCTCGAAGCACGGCGTTCTCACGGAGCGCCCGGGCACGCTGACCAACGACTTCTTCGTGAACCTGCTCGACCTGGGCATCACCTGGAAGTCGACGTCGTCGACGCAGGACGAGTTCGAGGCCCGCGACGCGTCCGGCAAGGTCAAGTGGACCGGCACCCGCGCCGACCTGGTCTTCGGCTCCAACTCCGAGCTCCGCGCCCTCGCCGAGGTCTACGCGAGCGACGACGCGCGGCAGAAGTTCGTGACGGACTTCGTCGCCGCCTGGGCCAAGGTCATGGACCTCGACCGCTACGACCTGGTCTGACAGCCTGCGGCCAACCCTGCTTCAGGGAGGGCCGGGCTTGCTTCCGCGGGGGGGGGGGGGGGGGGGGGGGGGGGGGCGCGCCCCCCCCCCCCCCCCACGGCCCGGGCACCGCGCGGGGCGCCGAGGCGGCGGACGGGCGCACAGGCGGATGAACAGACAAGCCCAACCAA
>NZ_JAFEUF010000006.1:44159-61130 GCF_016901035.1 Streptomyces durocortorensis | reverse complement strand
CCCTCAGCCCGCCACTCCCGCCAATCCACCCTCCCCCGCCCCCGCGCATTCTGCGGGTGGGTCGGTGGTTGTGGCGCGGGGGGCGTCCTGTCGCGCCCCCCCCCCCCCCCCCCCCACCGTCGGTTCCGGCAGGTGGCGGCGGGAGTGACGGCGGCGGTGTCAGTGCGCTGGAGTAATCTTCCGGCCACCACCCACCGACGCGGAGGATCAAGAGCGTTGACCGGCCTGTCTGCCTTCCCGCTGCCCTTTCACGCGTCCCGTTCCCCGGCGTTCACGACACCCCGGACACTGCGGGAGCTCCAGATGATGCGGTGCAGCGCGCACATCAGGGCGAAGCCCGGCTGGTTCGACAAGATGAACGACCCCGAGATCGTCGCCAGGTGGACACGGGAGGCGGTCGCCCAGGGGCTCACCGACGCGCAGGTGCGTTACGTCCTCGCCGAACTCGCGCACTACGCCGCGCTGCGGGACGCGGAGACCGGAATCGAGGTGTCCGCGGTCGACGGGGTGTGGCAGTCGGACACCCTGGTCGACGACGGCCTCCGATCCCGGCTGCGCGAGGCGGTCCGGGTTCTGGAAGAGGTCCCTGAGGCAGAGCGGGACTGGCACCCCGGATCCGACGGGCAGGTCCTGGACCTGGTGCATCCCTCCCTGTTCTGTCTGGTGCGAGGAGTGGGCGACGCACCCGAGCGGGCCTGGCAGAACGAGACGAACCGCTACTCGGCCTATGAGTTCTCCGAGAAGTTCCAGTGGCTGCCCACGGACGTCGACGTCACCCCCGCCGGCGAGTCGGTCCTCCGTTCGTACGTCAACAACGTCCACCCCGAGGCCCATCACGAACTGGCCGCCGTCCTGCCGGACTTGTTCACCCGCATACGCCCTCTGCTGGAGAACGTGCTCACCGATCTGCGCCATCCTCGGCCGCTGCGCATCGAGGCCGATCCCTTCGGGTGGTACGACTCGGAGCCGGAGTACCCGGACAAGGCGTCGTACGCCGATGACGCGACCTACCAGGAAGCCCTGCGCGGATGGGAGGTGGACCAGGACGCGTGGTGGGAGAACCGCCGCCCGGTGATCCCGGACGCCCCCGACTTCACCCCGCCCCCGCAGCCCGACGCATCGGCCCGCATCGACCTGCGGGGCCGCCGCCTCCAGGTCATCGTCAAGCTCGCCACCCTTCACCTCACCCCGGACAAGCCCGAGTACGCGGGCGGCTCCTGGCATGTCGAGGGAATGCTGAACGAGCGGATCGTCTCGACGGGCATCTATTACTGGGACAGCGAGAACATCACCGAAAGCCGGCTGAGCTTCCGCGCGGCACTCGACGACCCGCGTTACGAACAGAACGACGACAACGGCCTGCGTGAGGTCTACGGACTGGAGGACGAGGAGGCGCTGAACCAGACGCTGGGTTCGGCATCCACCCCGGCGGGCCGGTGCCTGGCGTTCCCGAACGTCCTGCAACACCGCGTCGGTTCGTTCCGTCTCGCGGACCCCACCCGCCCGGGGCATCGCAAGATTCTCGCGTTCTTCCTGGTCGACCCGTCGCAGAAGATCGTCTCGACATCGGACGTACCGCCGCAGCAGCCGGGGTTCGCCACCTCGACCATGACGCGCGAGCAGGCCGAGAGCTACCGCGAAGAACTCATGCGGGAGCGCAAGTTCTTCGTCGACGAGCACAACGAGCAGCTTTTCGAGCGGGAGTTCTCCCTCTGTGAGCACTGACTCTGTGAGCACTGACGTGAGCACCGGACCCGATCCGCGGACGGGCGGGGGCCGGCTCATGGCTGCGGTGATCGGCCTGCTGGAGGCGCTCAGGGGCCTCGCCCCGCTGACCGCCGAGGGTGCGGCGGCGCGGTTCTCGGCTCACGGTTGGGTGCCGGGGGGCAAGCCCCGTAACGGCGTGGAGACCTCGTGGGACAAGGACGGCGTCGGGGGCTGGATCCAGACGTTCGGCGGTGGGGCGGTCCGCGTCTCGTTCTTCGTCTGGATCCGCGACGTCGACGCGTCGGGCTACTTCGACGACCTGGACGCCGTCTACGAGCAGGGGGAGCGGGCGCTGGCCGGGTTCCTCCCCGAGATCGAGCGGTCTTCTCTCGCCGGTCATCTCGTCGCGGCCGAGCGGACGGCGGCCGACGCGGACGAGTTCATCCAGGTGGAGAAGTGGACCCTCGACGGCCGGGTCCTGACCGCCGGGGTGGTCCAGCACGACGCCGATCTACCGGTCATGGTCGTCGTGGCGCTGGAGCAGTCCGTCCCCCACCTGTAGCGCCTTCCCCTCGTCCGTGATCTCCGCCGCCCGGGGCCGGGCCGGGGGCCGGTGGGCGGCTCGATACCCTAGGCCGAGGAACTCACAGCCTGGAGGCATCGCGTGGGACTGCGGGACCGGATCGCGGCGGAACTCACCACGGCCTTGCACGGCGGGGACCTCAAGCTGGAGCGGTACGCGGCTCCGCCCGGCGATCCGGGGCTGTTCGGGATCACGCCGCAGGACCCGGTGTGGCGGGTGCACGGGCAGGCCACCGGAATGCTCACCGGCGGGTTCGCCGCTCTCATGCTCCAGTCGCTGCATCCGCTGGCCATGGCCGGGGTCGACCAGCACTCGGACTTCCGCGCCGATCCGGTCGGGCGGCTGAACGGAACCGTACGGTTCATCACCACGACCACCTTCGGCTCCGCGCCCGCCGCCCGCGAGGTGATCGGACTCGTCCGGCGCATCCACACCCGGGTGCACGGCACCGCCCCCGACGGCAGGCCGTACCGTGCGGACGATCCCGACCTGCTCACCTGGGTGCACACCGCCGAGGTACGCAGCTTCCTCGCCGGCCACCAGGCGTACGCGCCCCGGGCGCACCGGCTCACTCCCGCCGAGTGCGACGCCTACTACCGCCAGGCCGCCCCCGTGGCTGAGGAGTTGGGGGCGCGGGAGGTGCCGCGTACCACGTCCGAGGCGGAGAGCTACCTGACCCGCATGCGCCCGCACCTCCACGCCACCCCGGCCGCGCTGGACTCGGTGCGCTTCCTCCGTGCCTTCGGACGTACACCGCGGGAGCGGCTGGCCGTCCGCCTGCTCATGAACGCCTCGGTCGGGCTCCTCCCCGACTGGGCCCGCGCCGCACTCGGCATCCACCGGCCGGCCCCCGTCCGCACCGGCTGGGACCGGCCCCTGGCGACGGGCCTCGGACGCACCCTGGAATGGGGGCTCGGCCCCTCCCAGATCCAGGCGGCGGCGCGGGGCAGGCTGGCGGGGGCGCGGCAGGAGTGACGAGGACGCCCGCCCGTTGCCGCGCGGGGCCCGGGCGGGCGGCCGGAAGTCAGCGGAGTCCGGCGAAGAGGTCCTTCTCGGGTACGGCCGCGCCGGTGGCGTCCTTGACCCGCACGAAGGTCTCCATGCCCATCAGCTCGCCGAACCTCTCCTTGCCCATCCTGAGGAAGAAGATGTTCTCGCCCTGGCTGGCGTGCGCGGCCAACGCGTCGAACTTCTGACCGCTGAACGCGGTGGTGTCCACCCACGTGGTGACCTCGTCGTCGGGAAGGCCGATCTCGGCCAGCGCGTCGGCCTCGGCAGGATCCGGCTCCGGCATGCCCTCCTGGGACTCGCGCATCATCTCCTCGAACCGGCGCATCGCCGAGTGGGGCATCGTCGTCCAGTAGACCTTCGGTGTCAGTTCGGTCATCTCCAGCGCCGCCATCGTGATGCGGTGGGCCTGGATGTGGTCGGGGTGGCCGTAGAAGCCGTTCTCGTCGTAGGTGACGACCACGTCGGGCCGATAGTGCCGCATGAGTTCCGCGAGCCGGGCGGCACCCTTCTCCACGGGGGTCTGCCAGAAAGATCCAGGGGCTTCGTTGCTCGGCCAGCCGATCATCCCGGAGTCCGCGTAGTCCAGCGTCTCCAGATCGCTCACCCCCAGGACCTCACAGCTCGCCTCCAGTTCCTGACGGCGCATCGCGGCGACGGCCGCCGGATCGTGGCCGGGGTCGCCCGGCTTGACGCCTCCCGGTCCGTCACCGCAACCGCCGTCGGTACAGGTCACGAGAACCGTGCGGATGCCTTCCGCCGCATACCGCGCGAGCACTCCTCCGGTTCCCGTGGCCTCGTCGTCGGGGTGGGCGTGCACGGCCATGAGGGTCAGGGGCCGGTCGGTCATGAAGAGGTCCTTCCACAGAGTCAGGTCGGGGTCCGAGTACGCGGCGGGCACACCGTGCTTCCAGGGCTCGGCCCCTCGGTCGATGCAACTGTGCCGACCGGCCCCGCTGTTCCCGGGCTCGGCCCCGACTTCGGCTCCGACTTCGGCTCTGCCCCGGACGATTGCGCTCCGTCCCCCGGGCCGACCGACGGCCGGATTCCGTTCGCCAGAGTGTTGACGGTGTACACATTGCGACGTTACGTTCATGCGGCCGCCCCGCCGCCACTTCCCCCGCCCAGGAGACGAAGCCGCCCATGGACTCTCCCATCGCCACCGTCATGCTCCCGCTCGCCCTCGCCGTCATCATGCTGGGGCTGGGTCTGTCCCTGACCGTCGACGACTTCCGGCGGGTACGCCGGCATCCGCGCGCCGTCGTCGTAGCGCTGCTCTGTCAGGCACTGTTGCTGCCCGCCGCGTGTTTCGGCCTGGTCGTCGCCTTCGGCCTCTCCCCCGAACTCGCCGTCGGCATGATGCTGCTGGCCGCTTCTCCCGGTGGGACGACGGCCAATCTCTTCAGCCACCTCTTCGGCGGCGACGTGGCGCTGAACGTCACGCTCACGGCGATCAACGCGGTCGTGGCCGTCGTGACGCTGCCGGTCATCACCAACTTCGCCCTGCTCCACTTCGAGCCGGGCATCGGGGAGGACGACCTCGGGCTGCAGTTCGGCAAGGTGCTCCAGGTCTTCGCCCTGGTGCTCGCGCCGGTGGTGATCGGCCTGGTGGTGCGCCGGCGCTCGGAGGCGTTCGCGCTCCGCATGGACCGGCCGGTGCGCCTCCTGTCGGTCGTCGCCCTCGTCGCGGTGATCGTCGGCGCGGTACTCGCCGAGCGGAGCAACATCACCGACTATCTCGTGGACGCCGGGCCCGTGGCGCTGCTCTTCTGCGTGCTGAGCCTGGCCACGGGGTACTTCGTGCCACGCTGGGCCCGCGTCGGCAAGCCGCAGGCGATCGCCTGCTCCATGGAGATCGGCGTGCACAACAGCGCGGTCGCCATGACGTTGGCGATCAGCGTCCTCGGCAGCGTCAGCCTGGCCGTGCCCGCAGCCGTCTACGGCGTACTCGCCTACCCCGTCGCGGCGCTCGCCGGGCTGCTGATGACCCGCGTCGGAACCCGACGCCCCGCGGAGGACGCCGGGCGGGTGGCCTGACCCGCGGCACAGCGCACAGCGCACAGCGAAAGGTGACCGGGGCCGCCGGCAGAGGCCGCCTCAGTCGTCGTGCAGGGCCTTCCTGAGGGCGTCGACGGCGAGGGTGCGGGCGACGTTCGCGGCGCGGGTGTCGCGCAGGCTGTCCAGGAGGAGGAAGTCGTGGACCATGCCCGCCACGCGGACGGAGGTCACGTCCACGCCGGCCTCGCGCAGCCGGTTGGCGTACTTCTCGCCCTCGTCGCGCAGGACGTCGGCCTCGTCGGTGATGACCAGCGTGGTGGGCAGACCCCGGAGCTGGTCCAGGGAAGCCTTCAACGGCGCGGCGTACACCTCGGTGCGGTGGGCGGGGTTGCCGATGTAGGCGTCCCAGAACCACTTCATGCCGTCGCGGGTGAGGTAGTAGCCCTCGGCGAACTGGAGGTACGAAGGGGTGTTGAAGTCGGCGTCGGCGACCGGGTAGAGCAGCACCTGGGCCTTGAGGTCGATGCCTCTGCGCTCCTTGTTCATCAGCGCGAACACCGCCGACATGCAGCCGCCCACCGACTCCCCGGTGACCGCGATCCGCGAGGTGTCCAGCCCGTGCTCCGCACCGTGCTTCAGGACCCACTGGCCCACGGCGTAGTTCTGCTCGACCTGGGTGGGGTACTTGGCCTCGGGCGCCCGGTCGTAGACGGGGAAGACGCCCGCCGCTCCGGCCCCGACGGCGAGTTCGCGGAAGAGGCGGTCGTGGGTCTTGTCGTCGCCGAAGACCCAGCCGGCGCCGTGGATGTAGAACACGACCGGCAGCGGTCCGGTGGCGCCCTTGGGCCGGATGATCCGGGTGCGGACCGTGCCCCACTGGCCCGCGTCCACGTCGACCCACTCCTCGTCGACGTCCGGGCGGGGCACGCTCGCGTCGCTCTGCAGACCGAGCAGGATGTCGCGGCCCTTCTCCGGGGGGACCTCGTAGATCCGCGGATGCGGATCCGTGGCCTCGCACAGCTCCTTCGCCGCGGGCTCCAGGTAGGGGGTGAGCGGAGAGGGTAGCTCAGTCATGTCGACTCCCTGTCGCGGGCGCACCGTGCGCCCTGTGTACGCGGCCCCGTCGGCCGCTGAGGCATGGGCCGCCGATGCCGTGCGCGCCCGGGCGGCAATGAGCGTTTCCATACTTCGCGCCCGATTCGTCCATCGCAACCGGCGCGGAAGCCCACCAGGCGCCCACACCGCAGTCGGCCCGGCGAGCGGGAGCGAGGGCGGCGAGGAGCGGCGGCACGCCGGAACCTCGGCTGACCGCCTGGTGCGCCGCACGCCACACCCCTCAATGTTTACGATGATTACATTCATGAACTCATGCGAGTGGTGCACACATCGCAGGCGATCAAGAAGGAGGAGAGAACCGGCATGTCGCCGGAATCGCTCGCAGGCAGCCCCGATTTCTCCTTCCTTTCCGATCACCTAAGATGTATGCATCGTTCACATCAGGGAGGAGATGTGGACATGGCAAACATAAGGAGCACGGCCCATGCCCCGGAGCAGCACGTACCACCACGGCGATCTGCGCGCCGCCTGCCTGCGTGCCGCGCGTGAACTCCTGGAGGAGGACGGCAGCGCCGGACTCTCGCTGCGCGCGGTGGCGCGGCGGGCCGGGGTCTCGGCGACGGCCCCCTACCGCCATTACGCCGACCGCGAGGCCTTGGTCTCCGCGGTGGCCGCCGAGGGGTACCGCGAGCTCGCCACCCACCTGGCGCAGGCACACCCCGCGCCCTCGACCCCTGACGAACTCGCCGCGGTCGCCGTCGCGTACGTACGGTTCGCACTGGAGCACCCGGCCCTGTTCCGCGCGATGTTCGCGGAGCCCTGCGACCCCACCGGCGAAGAGCGCGTCGCCGCGACCGAGGCCATCTCGGCGTACGTCCGCACGATCGTCGAGGCCACCTTCCCCGACGTGGACGCGGGTGCCCTGTCGACCACGGTGTGGGCCCTCGTCCACGGCCTCGCGTTCCTGCACCTCGACGGCAAGCTCGACTCCTCCACCCCCGAAGTCGTCGCCGCCCAGGTCACCTCCGCCGTCCACGCGCTGTTCGCCGCCTCCCCGGCGATGTCCGGTGCGGCAGCAACCGCCCGGCCGACGGCCTGAGCGGGCCCACCCCGTACCCGGTGCCCGCCGACGCGGCCGTGGCCGCAGCCGTCAGGCCGGGTTACGCTCCGGCGGGCCGCCCACCACCGTGAGCAGGTCCACGACGAAGATCAGCGTAGAGCCCGGCGGGATCAGCGGTGAGGGTGACTGCTTGCCGTAACCGAGGCGCGGCGGAACGATGATCTCGCGCCGGCCACCGGCTCGCATCCCTCTCACCCCCCGGTCCCAGCCCTTGATGGCCCTGCCGCCGCCCACGGCGAACTTGAACGGCCTGTCCAGCTCCCAGGAGGAGTCGAACTCCCTCCCGGACGCGAACGTCACCCCCACGTAGTGGACCTGGACGACCCTGCCAGGCAGCGCCTCGGGGCCGTCCCCGACCGCGAGGTCCCGGACCGTCAGCTCGGTGGGCGCGTCCCCCTCCGGAACCTCGACCACCGGCTTCGTCAGTTCGCTCATCACGGTCCCCTCGCTCGCTTCCGGAACCCCTCGCACGGGCCGGCCGGACACATGGACCCTCCATGCGGCAGAAGATCACGTTACGTCGAGCAGGGCCCGGGCGTGCTCGTCGGGGAAGAGGCCGTCCCGGGCGACGTGGTCTCGCAGTTCCTGTTCGGTGAGCGGGTGGACGTTACGGCGTTCGCTCTCCTCCGCCGCGTCGACCAGAACGGAGCGGACGCGCTCGCCGTTGCCCTTCTCGTCGCTCGCGCCCATGCCGCCCATCCCGCCGCCCATCGGCATACCGGGGGTGCCGGGCGTACCCGGGGCGCCGGGGGCTCCCGGGCCACCGCCGGTGTTGGGGGTCATCGCGTTGTTCGTGGCGCTGTCGGAGAGTGGGGAGACCTGCCCGAGGGTCTCCGACGACGGGAGGTTCGCGCCGGGGAGGCCGCCGCCGGAACCGCCCGCTCCCGCCTGGGCGCTGAGCCCCAGCTCCGAAAGGGGGACGCCCCGGGTGGTGGTCCCGTCGCCTCCCCCACCACCGCTGCCGTTGGCGAGGTCCTTGAGCCCGTTGAGATCGAAGTCCCGGTTCTCGTTCAGGCCGTCCAGGTCCCGGTTCCCGTTGAGGTCACCGAGGTTGCCGAGGTCACGGTCCTGGCCGAGGTCCCTCAAGTCGTCCAGGAAGTCCGGCCTATTGTTGTCGCTCCCCCGCGAGTTGAGCTCGTCGAGCGTGACCGTCTCCGTCCTGCCCTGCGGGTCGGTGACGGTGGCGATCCCGGTGTCCGGGTCGATGGAATGGCTGGAGCCGTCCGGGAAGGAGTTGAGGAACCGGCCGTTGTCCAGCGAGGAGACGGAACCGTCCGGGTTGGTCACCTCGGCCCCGTGGGTGAGGTCGGTGGTGACCTCGGAGCCGTCCGGGGCGATGCTGGTGAGCTGCCCCGTGTCGGGGTCGAAGACGGTCTTGCCGCCGTCCGGGAACGTGGTGGCGAAGTCGCCTGAACCAAGATCACCGGATCTCTACGGAACTCGGGGCAGCTCAGAGTGCGCGGCAGGGGTGTCAGGGCAGGGCCGTCGGGCCAACCAGGACCGTTGTCAGTGGCGTCCGGCAGAATCCGCACCGACGCCACCAAGACCCGGCGTCGCCCGGTAGGAGAAGAGGGTTCCTGTGCGTGAGATGCCCATGTTCGAACGTCTTTACCCCGATGTCCAGTTGACGTCTCCCTCGGAGAGGTTCGTGCTGCGGTGCGACTCGGAGGGTATCGCCGTGGTCACGGACACCGATCGCGGTCAGGTCGTCTGGCGGGCGGGCGCAGCTGGACAGCTGCTTCTCGGACACGGTTACGAGGTCGTCGTCGAGGGCGGGGAGGACGACGACACGGTGTGGCGCTCCGGTTTCGCCGCGCCCGGGGCGCAGTACCTCATTCTCACGGACGCCGGAGAGCTGGAACTCCTGGACCGCTCCCACGTCCGCCTGGGCAACATACGCACCGGGCTCACCCACCCTGTGCCGCTCGGGGACGCGGCGCCCGCGGCTGCCATCACCCGGGATGCGTATCTGGTCAAGGAGGGGAAGATACGGCGGACAGTGGCCCGCCAGCAGGACGGATGGCTGCGGGTCTGCGAGTACGGGAAGGCCGGGGGTAGGAGCTACGCGCTGACCCGTCCCCTGGTCGGTTGGTTCGAACAGGAAGGCACCGTGCTCACCTGGCGCCGGCACCTGGCGGGTGGTTCGAAATCCAAAGGCCTGATGCTGTGCCTGGTCGACTCCGCCGGGACCGTCCTGTGGCACGAGGGCACCCAACGCCCGCACGGACCGGTCCCCCTGGGAGAGCCCTACGCGTACGGTGGGCCCGCGCTGGAGGCGGGAGGGCGCCTGCGCAACCAGTCCCTGACGTCTCCCACCGGTACGCACACACTGGCCCACCAGGGCAACGGCGACCTGACTCTGTACTGCCACACCGAGCGCCGTGCCGTGTGGTCGACCGGCACGGGATGGGTGGACGGAGGATGGGCCGAGCTCTCCGAGGACGGTGTCCTCGCGGTCCACAACACCCATGGTGTCCCGGTGTGGACTTCCGGCCCGTCCGGTTCGGGGGCCCGCCAGCTCGTGGTCGAAGATGACGGCCGTGCCGAACTGCGTGACGCGGACGGCCGGTCGGTGTGGTCCACAGGCACACACACGGCATGCCACGGACCCACGCTCGACGCCCCGCGAGGTGCCGTGCTGCGCCGAGGACAGACGCTCCAACGGCACTCCCTCACCTCCCCCGACGGAAGCACCGTGCTCGGACACTGGGACGAACACCGCCTCGTGCTGTTCGGGGCCGACCAGACCTGGCTCTGGTACGCGCACCTCGGCGAAACGGCCGAGCCCGGACTGCGACTCGACGAGGACGGCATGCTGCGCGTTCTCGACGACGAACGCCCACCGCTGGGCGGACCGGCCGACGAACTGCGTGTCGAGGAGGGCGGAGTGGTCCTGTCCCGTGCCGACGGCACCATCGTCTGGCGCGACGGCGAGCCGGTGGCCGAGCCGGCCGCTGCCCCGAACCCGCCAGCACGGGAAGGACTCCTGAAGAGCCTGCCGGACACGGACGAAACCCTGCTGATCCGCACCGACTTCTCCGACCCGACCGCTTGGCAAGCCCTGCTCCAGACCGTCATGACACCGAACCAGGACGGCTTCCTCGCGAACGTCCACCCCGTGGATGATCTCGCCTATCGCGACCTGGCGACTGAACAGATTCTTGCGGCGGCTCATGAACTGGACGCCGAACTTCTCATCGTGGCCGACAAGGCTGCCCTCACGGCTCCGGAGATGCCGCTGCTGGCCCTCCTACTCCTCGATGACGACGAATGTGAGGAGGGTGAGGCCAGGCAGGAGCACGGCGAACTCCGAGTCATCGCCACAGAACTGTGGTCGGTCGAGAACAACATCTCCCTCGCCAACATGGATTGGGAGGACTTCGAGAACGCCGCCGTCAACGGTGTCTTCCGGGGCTTCTGACCTTGGCAGGATCTGACGACCTCGTGCACGAGGTCGTCAGGGGCGTCCCGCAACGCATCAGATGAGTCGAGCATCCTCCGTCAGGGCTGCCGATGCGTGGGGCATCGATCCGTACAGGGCTGGCTTCCGAGGCTGCGAGGCCCGTGCGACCGGCGCGGGCCTGGCCCTGTCGCAGGCAAACCGGCGGGCCGGTTCTGCGTGAGCGTGCCGGCGGTCAGCTTCGTGAGGGTGCGGTTCGGAAACCTTTCCCTTGTCAGCGGCGGTCGAACCGCTGGATCGATGGCGGGCTACCTGTTGCCGGAGCCGAGCATTACGTGTGGCGGCGACATGCCAGAACGCCGCTGTACAAGGCGACGACGCCGTCGTTCACATCCCGGAGGGCTGCCCTGGGGCGCAACTTCCTACGGCCAGAGTTACGCTCTCCTGAGCTGACCGGTTGTTGCGCCTCAAGCAACTCGGACCACCTTCACCTGCCCTTGCGTGAGCGCCTCAACCAGCTCTGCCCCTCACGCCTCCTGCTGTCCGGCCGCGGGATGTTGATCACCATGGGGCGAACATGAACCCCACCGCTTCCGGCAGATATCGGCCTGCCAACTGTTACGTAATCACCCTCACCTGCGAGGACCGCCTCCTGGTCCACTCCCCCACGCCTGCCCGGAAAGTCGGCCTCAGTCGCCTACGTGCTTGCTTGATGCGTTTGCGAGCCGTGTCATGAGTTGGTCCGAGACCGGCTTGTGCGGCGCGAAGGCGATGCCCGTCTTGCTCGCTCTGCGCACCGCTTCTGCAATTGCTTCGGCATGATCCGAGATCGCAGGGGCGAGGAAGCCCAGCCGGTTGTGCAGGCGGGTGGGCCGGGTGATGCTGCCGGAATTGTGGGACCGATTCAGGTCGGCGGCGACCTCGGCCAGAACGCGGTACCGCTCCTCCCTCTGGGTGACGGGGACGGCCTGGGCCGGGAGGTCGGCTTACCAGCCTGCCGGACGGCCGGAGTGCCGCTGCAGAGGTTGGTGCGGTCGACGGCACGGCAGAAGCGGGACTCGATCCGCCGGTGCCTGCCGGTTCGACGGCCGGTCGCGGTGATATCGATGGTCCGATCGCGGATGCCGACTGCTGACGTTGCCTCGATGGTCGCGAGCACCTTCGGGTCCATCAGGCGCTCCTTTCGTGCAGGCCGGGTGGTACAGGCAGGTCAGGCGGCTTCGTGCTGGAGGGCGGGGCCGAGGAGGAGGCCGCCGTCGATGACGAACTCCGAGCCGGTGGCGAAGGAAGCCTCGTCGGAGGTGAGGAAGAGCAGGGCCCGGGTGATGTCCGCGGGCTCTCCCAGGCGGGGGATGGCGAACGGCTCGGCCGAGTAGAAGTCGGAGATGGGGGCGTCGCTGCCGACGGCGGGCTCGGTGATGAACGGGGTGGCGATCACGCCGGGGTGGATGGCGTTGACGCGGATGCGGTCGCGGCCCAGTTCCAGGGCGGCCGTCTTGGTGAGGCCCCGGAGTGCCCACTTGCTCGCTACGTAGGGGGCGTACATCGCGGTGCCGCCCACGCCGGAGGTGGAGGCGATGTTGACGATGACGCCGCCGCCGTTTCGGCGCAGCGAGGGGGCAGCTGCCTTGATGCCGAGGAAGGCTCCGGTGAGGTTGACGCCGAGGATGCGGTCCCAGACCCGGCGTTCGGTGGTCTCGATCGGGGCGGCGGGGTTCTGCACGCCGGCGTTGTTCACGAGGACGGACAGCGGGCCGAAGTGCCCCTCGGCGGCCTGGACGGCGGCACTCCAGGAGGTCTCGTCGGTGACGTCGAGGCGAACGTACAGCGCGCGGGCGCCGAGTTCGGCGGCGAGCGCGCAGCCCCTGCTTTCGTCGATGCCGGCGATGACGACGTTGGCACCTTCGGCCTGATAGGCGCGGACATGACTGGCTCCCTGGCCACCGGCGCCTCCGGTGACGAGCACGGTGCGGTGATCGAAGCGTCCCATGAAGCATTCCTTTCCAGATGGCGAGTCGAGTGACTCGCCTCGCCAATGACCCTAGGAGGACGACGCGAGGTGAGTCAAGCGGCTCACCTCGCCTAGGGTGACCCCCATGAACCCCGAACCGTCGGCCTACCACCAGCGCGTCTCCCAGGAGAAGCGGGCGGCGATCCTGCGCGCAGCCACCCGCCTCTTCCTGGATTCGGGGTACGACCGGACATCGCTGGCGAAGATCGCCGAGGCAGCCGGGGTGTCGAAGGCGACCCTCTTCAAGCAGTTCCCGACCAAGGCGGCGCTGTTCGACGCGATCGTTGCCACGTCCTGGCAGGCGGGAGACGGCACGGAGGACACGCCGGCGCCGGGCGACCTCCGGGCGGGCCTCGCCCTGATCGGCCGGCGCTACGTCGCCCTGCTCACGCGTCCAGGCATGACCGACCTTTTCCGGATCGTGATCGCCGAATTGCCGCGCTTCCCGGAGCTGGCCGAGTCGCAGTTCCGCCGCGGCAAGATGCCCTACTTCGACTCTGTGCGCCGCTACCTGGAGGCGGAGCGGGAAGCGGGCACGATCCGGCTGGAGGATCCGGAGCTGGCCGCGACCCAGTTTCTCGGCATGATCTCCAACTACGTCTTCTGGCCCCGCCTGCTCCTGGCCCACTGGGCTCCGGACGGCGCGGCCGTCGAGTCGGTGGTCGACGAGGCCGTTCTGATGATGGTGGCCAGGTACGCCGCCTGAGGCGGCGTACCTTTCGCGCCGTGTCGCCCCTCTCTCTGGTCAGCCCGGGGCGGCGAAGTGAGCCGTGCGGGCTCGTTCAGCGGTCGGTGAGGGCCCGGATCTCGGATGCGATCAGCTGGGGGTCTTCTTCGGCCATGAAGTGCCCGCAGGAGACGGTCTGGTGGCGGAGGTCGTCGGTCCAGGCGGCCCAGAGGCCCTGGGCGTGGTAGCCGAGGGCGGCGCCCCAGTCCTGCTGGAGGACGGTGACGGGCATGGCCAGCTTGTGGCCGCTCTCCTTGTCGATGGTGTCGTGGCCGACGTCCACCCCGGCCGAGGCGCGGTAGTCGGCGACGATGGAGGGCACGGCCGCGGCGGAGGCGGCCAGGTAGTGGGCGCGGACGTCGGCGGGGAGGGCGTCCGGATCCTTGGTCCAGGCGTCGAGGAAGTAGCTGAAGAAGGTGTCCGCGGCCCCCTGGATCATCTCCTCGGGCAGGCCGGGGGCCTGGGCCATCAGGTAGAGGTGGAATCCGACCGCGCCGTTCACGCCGCGCAGCGCGTCCCACATGTCAAGGGTGGGCAGGACGTCCAGGAAGAGGGCGCCGGCGACGGCGTCCGGGTGGTCCATCGCGGCGCGGAAGGCGACCAGGGCGCCGCGGTCGTGTCCGGCCAGGGTGAAGCGGTCGTGGCCGAGTGTGGCGGCGAGGCGTACGACATCCCGGGCCATGGTCCGCTTGGAGTAGACGTCGGGTCCGGTTTCGGCGGGCTTGTCGCTGGCGCCATAACCGCGCAGGTCGGGGCAGATCACGGTGTGGTCGGCGGCGAGGTCGGCGGCGACGTGCCGCCACATCAGGTGGGTCTGCGGGAAGCCGTGCAGCAGCACGACCGGGGCGCCGCTGCCGCCGACGGCGGCCTTCAGGGTGACGCCGTCGTCGACGCTCACGCGTTGTTCGGTGAATCCGGGGATGCTCGGAGTTGTCACGGTGGCTCCTGTGCTTCGTGGGAGAGTGGACGGCCTGGACCCTTGAGCTCCTTGGTCCGGGCTGTCCGGGGACGCCACCCAGGTTGCGGGCCGCGGATCAGCGATCGATGAGTGCGAACGCCGCACTGCCCGGCGACGGCGCCGCCTCGTCCGCGAAGGGATCCTGCCGTGAGTGTGCGATTCGGACTGCTGGGACCGGTCACGGCCTGGGACACCGCGGGGGCACCGCTGCCGCTGAGCGCGCCACGCCACCGGGAAGTCCTCGGGCGGCTGCTGATCGCCCGGGGCCGAGTGGTCCCGGTCGGCCGGCTGGTGGCCGATCTGTGGGAGGACGAGGCCCCCGCGGGCGCGGTAGGCGCTGTCCGTACCTTCGTCGCGGCCCTGCGGCGTGCTCTGGAACCCGGGCGCCCGCCCCGGCAACCGTCCCGCCTGCTGGTCACCGAAGGCCCCGGATACGTCCTGCGCGCCGACCGGGAGGCGGTCGACGCCTGGCGTTTCGAGGACCTCGCCGCCCGCGCGGACCAGGCGCCGCCGCGGGCCGCGGTCGCCCTGTGGGACGAGGCACTCGCCTGCTGGCGGGGGCCGGTGCTCGCTGATTTCCCCGCTGCCGCGTGGGCCGCCGCCGAGAGGGCGCGGCTGGAGGCGCTGCGTCTGGACGCGGTGGAGCGGCGGGCGGATGCCCTGGTGGCGACCGGCGCCGCGCGGGACGCGGTGGCGGACCTGCGGGCCCATGTGTCCGGGCATCCCGGCCGGGAGGACGGCTGGGTGCTGCTGGCCACCGCGCTGGACCGCGCCGGGCGGCGCGGCGAAGCCCTGGCGGCGCTGGCTCGGGCACGTGAGGCCTTGAGCGGAGGCGGGGCCGCTCTGGCACGGACCGAGGCACGCATCCTCAGCGCGACGAAGCAGTCCCCGGCCGAACCGGCCGGGGCGGCCGACAGCGTCTGGAACAGGGCGGCGGCCTCGTGGGACCGCTCGGTACCCGCCCGGTCCCGGGCACGGCTGCACGCCACCGCAGGCCTCCTGCGCGATCTCGCGGTGACCGGTCCCGACGGACTTGAGGAGGCGCACCGGCACCGGCGCGATCTGGTCGCGGCGGCTGAGGCAACCGGCGATCCGGAACTGGCCGCCCGGGTCATCGGTTCCTACGACGTCCCAGCGGTGTGGACCCGCGCCGACGACCCCGAAGGCGCGGGCGAACTGTGCCGGGCCGCCACCCGGGCCGCTGCGCGGCTCGGGCCGGAAGGGTCGCCCACCCTGCGCACCCGGCTGCTGTCGGTCGTGGCGGTCGAGTCCCGGGGCGACGCCGCCGCGGACGCCCCGCTTCCCCGGGCCTCCGGGGCCCCCGCCACCGAGCCATGGCGGTTGCGCGCCGAGCGCGCCGCGGACGAGGCCGTCCGGCTCGCCCGGCGCGTCAGCGACCCCGCGCTGCTGGCGTTCGCCCTCAACGGCGCCTTCATGCAGGCGTTCGCCACCTGCGGGTCAGCCGACAACCGGGATGCCCTCGGCGCCGAACTGACCCGACTGGCCGTCGACCACCAGCTGCCTGGGCACGAAGTGCTCGGCCGCATCATCCGCCTCCAGGCGCTCGCCGGACTCGGCGACTTCACGCAAGCGGACACCGAGGCCGAAGAGATCGACCGGCTCGCGGACCGCAACGAACGGCCGCTCGCCGGCGTCTTCACCGCCTGGTACCGGGCCTTGCGGCTCTGCGAGACGGACGGCTGGCCGGCCGCCCGCAGGCGGTATGCGCGGGTCCTGAAGGAGACCGCCGCCTGCGGTATGCCCGGCCTCACCCAGGGAGCCGCCGCCCTGGTAGCGCTGGTTCCCGTCATGCGGGGCGACACCTTGCCCCGCCCCGGCGACTTCGACGGCTTGGACGCGGGACCGTATCAGCTCTGGCTCGACCCGCTGCTGCTGGCAACCTCCGGCGACTCCGAGGGAGCCCGACAGGCCCTCAGTACTGTCCCTCGGCCGCCGCACGACCTGCTCCAGGAAGCCCTGTGGTGCGTACTCGCCCGAGCCGCAGCGTCCGTGGGACACCTGCCGGTACTACGCCGCGCCCGGGACGAACTCGCCCGCGCCGCAGGCGAGTACGCCGGCGCGGGCAGCGGCCTGGTCTCCTTCGGCCCGGTCACACAGCACCTGGCTGCCGCCCACGCGGCAACCGAGGCGCACGCCTCCGCCACCGGACGGTGACGATGGATGAGCGCGGCTTTGGCCCGACCGGGCACCGCTACTTCACCCGAACCGTGCATCCGGCCACGTGACAGTCCCCCGTCCCTCAACACGCGTTCTTCCGCGGGGGGGGGGGGGGGGGGGCCCCCCCCCCGGCCCCGCCCCCCCCGGGGGGGGCCCCCCCCCCCCCGCCCCCATGACCCCCCACCCCACCACGAGCGCGGGGGTTGGAGGGGGGAACCCCAGCGG
>NZ_JAFEUF010000006.1:6838-44149 GCF_016901035.1 Streptomyces durocortorensis | reverse complement strand
CACCCGACCTCCACCAAGCGGTCCCGGTCCCGTTGAGCGGTCGCGTCCGCCCCGGACTCCCGCCCCACGCCCCGCCCGGTTCAGGCCCGAGCGCGACGAGCAGTTTCCCCTCGTCACGCATCTCGTAGCCGGTGTTCAGACGGTCGACAAGCTGCGGCCGAGGCGCGGTCCACCGCAGCGGCGACGAGACCGTCGTAGGGCCCTTCTCGGTGTTCGATCACGTTCAGGTCCGTACTGCGCAAGGCGTCTCCGTCGGGATCCCCATGCCACCAAAGATCAGCGGCATGGCCTGCGAAGCTGTGCGGTCAGCTCAGGAAGCTCAACCGAACTTGACGGTTGGGATGAGAGATATTCGTGTCCACCAAACTCCGTTGAGACAACTGTCTGCCCGCAACTCGTAGCCGAGATAGCCGACGTAGCCGACGTAGCCGACGTAGCCGCAGACGAAATCGAACGGCAGATCGCGGGAGGGGATACGGCGCCGCTCCAGCTCGTCGTGCAGATAGTCGAAGACGGTGCCCCTTACCTCGGTGGTGGCCGTCGGCGCCGGTCACGGCCACCGTCCCGGAACCGGCGCGGTAGCGGACGGTCTCGGACAGAGGGCCCGAGGCGTCGCCGAGGAAGGAGAAGCGCGACCGGCCGCGTTCCACGCGTGAGCTGTCGAGCCAGAAGGCGTGCGTGCCGGCGGAGAAGAGGTCGCGGAAGACCGTCTCGGTGTCCGGCTCCACCGCGAGGCGGCGGTGGTGCAGTTCGTACTCAGCAGCGGGTCGGTCGGATGCGCGCTCGGCAGGCACGGCCGGTACCGCACCGGGGCCCGTAGGTCGCGCTCGCGAACCGGCCGTCGGGGCACCGCCCGGTGGGGTGCCCTCAGGCCGGGCACCGCTGGGCCCCGTGCCGTCGGTCGGTGCGCCGAGGGGTGTGTTCGTGGGTCCGGTCCGCAGCGCGGTCCCGGTCGGGCGCAGCGTACGGGGAAGCCTGCACCGCACCTTGCGCCATCAGCCGCGCCATGGCCCGGGCCGAGACCGCCTGGCGGGAAACCCTCCGCTCGATCACCATCGCCGACCTCGCCACCGACGTCACCTCCGACTACGGCCCCGGGGCCCTGGGCAGGATCAGTACCTGGCTGAACACAGCCGGCACCTGAGCACCACCACCCGGCACGGGCGGGGCTCGGACCGCCGAGGCGCCTCGGCGGTCGGACCAGCCTCAAGCTCGAGCAAGCGCCGGGGGCGAGGCCACCCTCCCCAGCACCCGTCGGCGTTCCTCAACGGACGCACGGTCAGGCAACCGAGGCGTAGTGCACGATGGTGCCCTCGCACGGCCCCTCGGCGTAGACCTGCAGCGCTTCGAGTGCGCGGTCATCCGCGGTGGGCTGCCGGGTGGTGAAGGGGGCAGCCACGATGCGGGTGGAGACTCTGCCGGTTCAGAGACCGTCCGCCCAGAAGCGGGCTCGCCGCTTTGGGCGTCCGGTGTCAGGCCGGGGCCGGTGCGCTCTTCTCCACAGGTACCGCCGCAGGGCCGATCAGGTCTTCCGTGCCGGGATCCCCGCGTGCCGCGTCCATCACCCACCGGTCTTGTGGTCAGGGTGACTTCACACGCATATGCCTATGACACGAAGGAGAGACCGCTCATGATCCGTCGTATCGCCATCACCCTGGCAGCTGTCACCGCAGCCGGTTTCATCGCCGCGGCCCCCGCTTCGGCGAACGGCCTCGACGCCCACGCCGGCGGCCACGCGGGCATCGAGGCGGGGTGGGCCATCGGCGAGTACCAGAACCTCGGCGGCCCGTACGGCATCACCACCGTGAAGGGTCAGGCAGCCTACTTCGACGCGGAGCGCGGCTGGATCGTTCGCTGACCCCGCCACCAGGCGTACACAACCGCCGCATGGCTCCCGGATGAGAGTGAAGGGCCTGCGCCGTAATGGCTCCGCCCCTTCACTCTGCCGTCTCCCGATGATCAGCGCCGGCCACCGGAGCGGTGACCACGGGCCCTTACATGGATGCCCCGCCATCAACCCCATGCCCAGGCTCGGTGCCGGCGGGCGGCGGTCAAGGGCCGCGTTGCTCTCGGGCGTGAGAGGAGTCGGTTGCGGACTCGGGTGGGGGTGGTGTCTGTGGCGGTGAGGAGGGCGGTGGGCAGCAGGCTCGCGTGGGTGGTGGATACCTCACTGAGTACGGTGGTGAAGGCGGAGGGGACGCCGTCGGTCTCGCTGTCAGGCTCTTCGCCGCGGTGACGGGCTGGTCGGTGGAGGGGCGTTCTGAAGAGTTCGGTCTGTTCGTGCCACCAGCGGGCGGGTGCCGGGGTGTGCCGGGCGTGATCGGGGGCACCCCAGGGGGACATCCCCCACGAAGGAGAGCATCGTGTCGCAGGTTGAATAGTCCATCGAGGTCAACGTCCCGGTCAGTGCCGCGTACAACCAGTGGACGCAGTTCGAGAGCTTCCCGCAGTTCATGGAGGGGGTCGAGCGGATCGAGCAGCGTACGCAGACCCTGACGCACTGGAAGACGAGGATCGCCGGTGTCGAGCGGGAGTTCGACGCGGAGATCACCGAGCAGGTCCCCGACGAGCGGGTCGCCTGGACCAGCGTCGGTGGCGAGGCCAAGCAGGCCGGCGTGGTGACCTTCCACTACATCGACGACACCACCACCAAGATCATGCTCCAGCTCGACCACGACCCCGAGGGCCTGGCCGAGACCGTCGGCGACAAGCTCGGCTTCGTCAAGCGCCAGGCCACCGGCGACCTCAAGCGCTTCAAGCAGTTCATCGAAGCCCGCGGCACCGAGACCGGCAGCTGGCGCGGCACCGTCTGACCCGCACCGTGCCGAACGCCGCGCCGCGCGCCGCGCCGCAGATGGGCGATGCGGCTGTCCGGTGGGCCCGGCGGTTCGGCAGCCAGCCGCCGGCTGCCGGCACCCGAGCAGGATGGGGGCGGCGCGGTGGCGCTGCCCTCTGTACGACTCCAGCAGCTGAAGCACCTGCTCGTCGGCGCCGCCGCGGGCGTAGCCGATCTGGACGGGAAGGTGGAAGTCGCCGAGGGGGAGGGCGTCGGGGCTCCAGGGGTACGTTGCAGCGCTTCTGCGGCGGCGGTCCACGCGCCGATGCCGGGAGCGAGTTGGAGGCGGGTCATCGCCTCCGGCAAAATCGTGTCTGCGGCTTCTTCCAGGCGCGGGGCGTAGAAGCAGCCGCGCAGGATCTCGGCTGCTCCGGCCCGGGGCCACTCCCGGCTCGGCACCATCCGCCAGGCGGCGGCCGACGGCAGGATCCGCATCCCCTCAGGGACCGGGCCCGGGGTTTCTCCACGTAACGGTTCAGCAGGCGCCGCCTGGTGCAGTGGGCGGCGCCGGTAGTGATCCGCTGCTCCAGCACACTCGGCACGAGGGACTGCGTCACCCGCCCCGTACGGGCCATCCGCTGCTCGCAGTGAGTACGATGCGGGCGGCCGCCACCACTCGGTGACGAGGCCGGAGCACGGCCGGCTCATGCTCCGCACCGAGCGGGGCCGGAAACTGCTCCAAAGCCGGTCGGCGCCCGAGCCCCCGCCGTACCCGTGATCGGGCGTCCGGCCCATGCTCCTGGACAGGGATCAGGAGTTCCCGGGGGCAACTCGCCCATCACCCCGAGGGGTGCACCGCGTCTGACACCCCCTGACCTGCACCGGCCGCACCTGTCCGCCCTCGGCCGAGGCCTCACCGAAACAATCGCGCCACCACCGTCCCGCAGGAGAGCGTGCAGCCGTGGCCGCCGACCTGCACGAGTTCGTCAGGCGTCGGCCAGCAGGGCGTCGTACGCGGTGTTCCTGCGTTGGCCTGCCATGAAGGCGAGGAAGTCGCCCACGAAGGCGCTGCGGCCGTAGGTGCCGTCGGTGACGGTGATGTCGCGGTGGAAGGCGGTGCGGAAGAGCGCCCGGTGTTCTTCGGCGTTGATGGTGCCGCTGCCGTCCTTGTCGGTCGCGTCGAAGAGCACCTCGGCAACGCGGATGAGCGCGGGCCCGGCGAGGGAGGGGACGGCTGCGGCGTACTCGTCGGCGCTGACACGGCCGTCACCGTCCGTGTCGAGGGCGGCCTGGAGTTCGCGCCACCATGCGGCGAAGGCGTCGTAGAGCCGGGTCTCCTCGGGTTCGTCCAGGTCGAGTCGGGTGGCCAGTTCGCGTGCCATGGCGGCGAGGTCGGGCCAGTCGAGGTAGCCGTCGCCGGTCTGGTCCAGCACCTGACGGAAGAACTCCTCCGCCGAGCGTTGGCCTCCTCCCGTGCCCTGTGAGGTAGCGGGGTCCGGGCCGGGGCCTGCGTCGCCGCTCAGTGGTGTGAGGAGGCGGAGCAGGGCCGAGGCTTGTTTCATGCGGGCGCGCAGCGCGGTCACGGTCCGGGCGCGGGGGTCGTCGCTGTCGGGCGAGAGGGAAAGGGTCTCGATGATGGTTTCGGCATTGATCCAGCCCTCGGGCAGGAACCGGGTGAGACCGGCGGCGAGGTAGGCGCCCTGCATGAGGGTCGGGGTGCCCGGCATCTCGGCCAGGCCGGCCTTGCGCCGGTAGGGCTCGGGGAGCGAGGCGACGGTGATCGCGCCGAGGAGGGGGCCGACGACAGCGCGGCCGGCCGCCCACAGGGCCGGCATGCCGTCCAGCAGTGCCGGGGCGGGCAGGTGGTCGAAGAGCCGGTAGAGGATGAGGCGGGCGGCCTCGGTGTTCTCCAGCTCGTCCTCGACGACCCTGTCGAAGTAGCGCCAGAAGTCGTTGAGGTCCTCGGGCAGTTCACCGGCGTCGCCGTCGAGTGCGGCGAGGAACGCACGGTACTCGCCGTACAGCCGCTCCATCGTGGCCTGGTCGAGCGGCTGGCCGCTGAGCCGGCACATGGTGACGGCGCTCTCGAAGAGGGTGGCGACCACCCAGGCGCGGGTCGCGCGGTCCATGGCGTCGTAGGCGCGGCCGCGGGAGTCGGAGCCGCTCATGCGGGCGTGGAGCCTGTTGAGCCGGGCGGCCTCCCGGTCTCGTACCGCTGGGTCGGCGTCGAACATGCGCCGCATGCTGAGGAAGGTGTTGCGCAGTCGGCGCCAGGGGTGGGCGACGAAGGTGGAGTTGTCGGCGAGAGCGGCTCCGATCTGCGGGTGGGCGGCCTCCAGTACGGTGGCGCGGATGATGGCCAGCGCCCAGCGCGGGTCGTCGAAGAAGGCGCGGAACGGCGGTTGCATGGCGAGCAGGGGTGCATCGTCGGCCGTTCCGGTGGTTCCGGTCGTCATGACAGGTCTCCGTTCATCTGGGGCGGGATGCCGCCGAAGCGGCGGTCACGGCACCGGTAGGTGTGCAGGCAGGTGAGGAAGTCAGGGGCCCGGAAGTCCGGCCAGAGCACGGCGGGAAAGACCCACTCGGCGTAGGCGACCTGCCAGAGCATGAAGTTGGAGATCCGCTGCTCGCCGGAGGTGCGGATGACGAGGTCGACGTCGGGGGTGTCGGGAAACGGCAGGTGGTCCGCGAAAAGCCGCTCGGTCACGTCGTCGGCTTGCGTCCCGTTACGGATCAGCGATCTGGCGGCTTCGACGATGTCTCGGCGCCCGCCGTGGTCAAAGGCGACGGTGAGCGTCATCCCCCGGTTGTCGGCGGTCAGCGCCGCAAGGTCGTCGAAATCCTGGGCCAGCTCCCGGGGGATGCGTGGGTCGGCGGCTCCGAGGAAACGGCAGCGGATGCCGCGGGCGAGCAGCAGGGGTGCGTGCTTGCGCACAACCCGGCGGACCAGGCGCATCAGGTAGTCGACCTCGGTGCCGGGGCGGTTCCAGTTCTCGGTGGAGAAGGCGTACAGGCTGAGCCACTCGACTCCGGCCGCCCGAGCCGCCTCGATGATGTCGATGACGGTGGCTTCGGCAGCCCGATGGCCCGCCGTCCGTGGAAGCGAACGCCGCTTGGCCCAGCGGCCGTTGCCGTCCATCACGCAGGCCACGTGCCGCGGCACCGCGCGCACCGGCCCAGTGTCCCGGCGTTGGTCGTCGCCGGGCCGTCGCCCACCCGGCGCGCCTCCCGTCGCCTTGTATGCGCGATGGACACCGTGATCGGTCAACCCAGCCCCGTCTCCCCCGGGGCGGCACGATCGGTCTTACCCCGCTCGATCACGCCCGCCCCGTATCGCCCGTACCCACGCTCCACCGGAGCGTTCCCTCCTCGGAGTCTGGCGGCACGGAAGGGCGCTGACCGGCCGAACGGGGACCCGTCACCCTTGGCGCAGATGCCCGATTCACTTCGGCAGCGGCAGCTCTGTCCGGTAACCACATCTCGTCGGCGAGGTCTGCCATGCCTCCCGCATCCGGGCCGCGGCCTCCTCCAACCGCGGGGCGTTGGCGAGCAGGCGCGCAGCGTCGCCGCCGCTCTCAACCGGTCGGTGCCGGCCGGGCGCCATCCCCAGCTCAGTCCTGCTCGGGGCCGTGAAGGAAACCGGGCACCCAGCGAACGGGAGCCCTGGCCGGGAAGAGTGTCACCCGTACGCCGAAGTCGATCAGGATTTCCTTCAGCGCCTGTACATCCGCTGCACGGAACCAACGGTCGGCGACCGTCTCGCCGGTCGGCCGCCGGACCATGCCGGGCTGCCGCCATGGTTCAGCCTCGAGAGCGTCGAGCTCCCGTCCCGGCGCGGCACACCAGTCCCGGAAACCACACGGCGGCGTACAGGCCGGTCGCCGGAGACCTCCCAGTCGTCCGCCCAGCCGATGGTGCAGGCCCCGACGGCGGCGGCCGTGAGCACATGCTCGCACTGGCGCTCAGGCGAAGACGTCGCCAGCTTCACGCGCGACAGCCGCCGCACTCCGAGCAGGCACTTGCCGCATCCGTCGTAAGTTCGTTCGACCGCATTGAGGTCCGCACCGCGCAGGTCTTCTCGCCGCTCGAGCGCGCACAGTACGGAGAATCGGCCGGCACACCCCAGCTGAACGATCTTGTTCAGCCGAGGAAGCTCAGACGAACCTGACGGTCCGGATTGTCCCGTTTCGCGTCCACCAAACTCCGTCAGGACCGACCGAGATGTTCTCCATCAGGACCGGCCCGTCGACGCCGTCGGGGAAACCGGGAAAGTTCTCGACCTCGGTGGTGGTCGTGAGGGAGCCGCCGACGATGACACTGCTGCCGAACAGCAGTGGCCTCAGCTGGGCGCGGGCGGTGTAGAGGGCGGCGGTGTATCCGGCGGGGCCGGAGCCGATGATGACGACCTCGCGTATCTCGCTCACGCCGTCGCCTCCGGCTTCGCCGGGGCGATCTCGGCGATCAGGCCCTCGACGAGGGTCTTGATCTCGTCGCGGATCGGGCGGACGGCGTCGACACCCTGGCCGGCCGGGTCCTCCAGCTTCCAGTCGAGGTAGCGCTTGCCGGGGAAGACGGGGCAGGTGTCTCCACAGCCCATGGTGATGCAGACGTCCGACTCGCGGACCGCGTCGACGGTGAGGATCTTCGGCGCCTCCTGGGAGATGTCGATGCCGACCTCGGCCATGGCCTCGACTGCGGCCGGATTCACGGCGGCGCCCGGGTTGGAGCCGGCGGAGCGGACCTCGACGCGATCTCCGGCCAGATGGGTCAGCCACGCGGCGGCCATCTGGGAGCGGCCGGCATTGTGGACGCAGACGAACAGGACGGACGGCTTGTCGGCCATGGTGATCGCTCTCTCTCGTCGCATGGCGGAACCCGGCCCGCCAATGACTTCAGCTCCCGCTGGTATCAGCGGGTGATGATGTGAGAGTATCAGTGCATGCTGACTTCAGTCGATCCTGATGTGATCCGGGTGCTGGGCGATCCGCTCCGCCTCCAGATCGTGACCCTGCTCGCGCGCGAGACGCTCTGCACGACGCACCTGGTCGAGGAGACCGGAGCCAGGCAGACCAACTTGTCCAACCACATGAAGGTGCTGCGCGAGGCCGGGATCGTGGAGACCGAGCCCTGCGGCCGCTTCACCTACTACAAGCTCAAGCCCGAGGTCCTGGCCGGGCTGTCCGAGCAGTTCGCCGCACTGGCCGACTCCGCCCGCACCGCCACCGAGAACAAGAGGGCCTGCCCGTGACCTCCACCGAGCCCACCACCGTCCCCGCTCCGGCCGGCGGTGGGGACGACTCGATCGTCAAGAAGCTCTCCACCCTCGACCGTTACCTCGCGGTGTGGATCCTGCTCGCCATGGCCGTCGGCCTGGGCCTGGGCCGCCTCATCCCGGGGATGAACGACGCGCTCGCGAAGATCGAGATCGGCGGGATCTCCCTGCCGATCGCGCTCGGCCTGCTGGTCATGATGTACCCGGTCCTGGCGAAGGTCCGCTACGACCGGCTCGACCGTGTGACCGGCGACCGCAAGCTGCTGGTCTCCTCGCTGGTCATCAACTGGATCGTCGGCCCGGCGGTGATGTTCGCCCTGGCGTGGATCTTCCTGCCTGACCTGCCCGAATACCGCACCGGCCTGATCATCGTCGGCCTCGCCCGGTGCATCGCCATGGTCATCATCTGGAACGACCTCGCCTGCGGTGACCGCGAGGCCGCCGCCGTCCTGGTCGCGCTGAACTCGGTGTTCCAGGTGTTCGCGTTCGGCCTGCTGGGCTGGTTCTACCTCGACCTGCTGCCCCGGTGGATGAACCTCGGTGACGGCCAGGGCCTCGATGTGTCTGTGTGGCACATCGCCCTGAACGTCGTCATCTTCCTCGGCATCCCGCTGCTGGCCGGCTTCCTCACCCGCCGTATCGGCGAGCAGAAGATGGGCCGCGACACCTACGAGCAGAGGTTCCTGCCGAAGATCGGCCCCTGGGCCCTGTACGGGCTGCTGTTCACCATCGTCATCCTCTTCGCCCTGCAGGGGAAGACCATCACCTCGCAGCCGTTGGACGTGGTGCGGATCGCTCTGCCACTGCTGGTCTACTTCGCCGTCATGTTCTTCGGCACGTTCCTGCTCGGCAAGGGCCTGGGCCTGGCGTACGACCGCACCACGACGCTGGCGTTCACCGCAGCGGGCAACAACTTCGAACTGGCCATCGCGGTCGCCATCGCCACCTTCGGCGTCACCTCCGGTCAGGCGCTGTCCGGAGTCGTCGGCCCGCTCATCGAAGTCCCGGTGCTGATCGGCCTGGTCTACGTCGCGCTCGCCTGGCGAAGGAGGTTCGCCCCCGGCACGGTGACGACGGCCCCCTGACCCAGGACGCAGATGTGGTGGTCGACGGCGGCCAGGCTGGGCTCGCCACCGGCTACCACGTGCCCCGACGCGACCTCGACTTCGTCATCCTGGACGCGGAGGCGACGCCGGGCAGGTCCTCCCGGCAGCACATGCGGGACTCGCTGCACCTGTTCTCCCCGGCCGCCGATTCCTCGCTGCCCGGACGGCCCATGCCCGCCCAGCCGGGCGGGAGGTACCCGGAAGCCGGGCACGTGGTGCACCACCCCACCGACTGCGAGAAGCGCTACGAACTGACCGTCCTGCACGGCGCCCGCGCGGGCGCCGTGCGCCGCGGCGGCGCGAGACTCCGGGTCGAGGCCGACGCGGGCACCTGGCGAGCCCGTGCGGTCATCAGCGCCACCGGCACCTGGACGCGGCCCTTCCCTCCCGCCGTCCCAACACTCCACTGCGGTTTCGTGATCGACCCGCTGACCGCGGGGGCGAGCGGTCGTCGGCCGTCACCGCGTCGGGCCGGGCGGGGTGTCGTGAGGCTGCGGCGACCCTGAGGATGACGGTGGTCGGCGTTCCGGCGCACAGCCAGGGCGAGTTGCAGTGAATAGTTCATTCCGGTGGTTCAGCGCTCCGGAGAAAACGTAGCGTCGCGATCATGGAATCGCTGATGGGTACGACCACTGACCAGGCACCGGCGAACCCGGCCGCCACCGATGACATGCTGGCCACTCAGCCGATCGGATACTGGAGTGGCTTGGTACACGCGGCCGTCACTCGGCATCTGCGTGACGCGATGGCCAAGCTTGACGTCACGCAGCCGCAGTACTGGGTACTCAACCGTGTCAACGGCGGCCCTGCGGCTCCGAGCCGCGAGGAAGTCGTCGCCCAGTTGACGCACCTTGCCGACGGCCCCCACGAAATCGCCGGGGTCGTCGACCAGTTGCTCCACCGCGCATGGCTGCGGATCGACGACAGGCAGCGCCTGCACCTCACGGATGCCGGGGAGGCCGCCAGAGCGCGGCTTCGTAAGTTGGCGACCGAGGTACGCGCCGTAGTCCACAAGGGGATCAGCGACGAGGAGTACGTGGCCGCGCTGAAGGTACTTCGCACGATGGTGGCCAATGTCGAGGGCGACGGAGCCTCTGGTAACCCGGTCTGATGTGGCGATCTCGCAACGGACCCGGCTGACGACGCGTGCGGCCACCGCGTGATCATCGGCGGTTGTGCGGACTCCTGAAGAGCGTGCGGTGGTGGCCGCAGGCCACAGCGAGACCCGACCCGCTGGCGGGCGATGTCCGGCCAAGTCACGGTCCGGATCGCAGGCCGGTTCGGGCGAGTTGAACCCCGGGCCACGGCCCGCACCTACCTGCTCGGACGACTGTCGAGCGTCGAGCGGAAGAACGGTTGGCAACTGGCCGAACAGGCCGGCCGCACCCAGCCCGGGCCGATACAGCGCCTGTTGGGACGCCGATGCCGTCCGCGATGACCTGCGTGCCTACGCCGTCGAATACCTCGGTGCTGACGGCGTTCCCGTGCTCGACGAGACCGGCTTCCTGAAGAAGGGCCGGGCTTCGGCGGGAGTGCAGCGGCCGTGCACCGGCACTGCGGGACGCATCGAGAACGCCCAGGTCGGGGTGTTCCTCGACTTGGCCACCGAGCGGGGACGGGTCCTGATCAACCGTCGGCTCTACCTGCCCGAGCATCCTGGTCCCATGACCCCGAACGCCGCTGGCATACCCGAGACGGTGCAGTTCGCCACCGAGCCCTGTCTGGCACAGGAGATGATCGCCGCCGCGCCGGAGGCCGGCATCACCGCTTCCCGCGTGGCCGGTGACGAAGCCCTACCCACCGCCGGCACCCGGGCTCTGAGCCGGCCGCGGCTGAACCTGCTCGGCCATGGCGACCGGACCGGCCCGGCGTCAGCCCCACTCATCGGCGTCGGTCGCCCTGCCCGCGATGCCGCACACGAGATCGCACAGCCGAGCTGACGCTCAAGTGATGGCCGGGCTGCGGCGCTCGAGAAGGAGGACATCGCGCCAGACGCCGTGATGGCGCCCGATCCGCTCCCGCGTGCCGATGACCCGGAAGCCGGCCCGCTGATGCACGGCGAGGCTGGCGGCGTTCTCGGGGAAGATCCCGGACTGGACGGTCCAGATACCGGCCCGCTCGGTCGATTCGATCAGCGCCCTGAGCAGGGTGGCAGCGATCCCGCGACCGCGGGCCGCCGGATGGACGTAGACGGAGTGCTCGACCACCCCCGCGTACGAGCACCGGTCGGAAACCCGGCTCGCCGCGACCCACCCCAGCACCTTCCCGTTCGCCTCGACGGCGGCGAAGCGGTGCTCGGGCAGCTTCGCCGCGTCGAACGCTTCCCACGCCGGGGCGGTGGTCTCGAAGGTGGCGTTCCCTTCGTCGACCCCCGCCTGGTAGATCGCCAGCACCTGCTCGGCGTGCTCTGCCGCCAGTGGCACGACCATCACACTCAGTGCCCCGCCCACCGCACCCGCCCCCTGTCCGTCCGGTTGTCAGGCCGCGGCCGGCATGGCCAGCAACTGGCCCATCGCGGCGAGCACCGACGGCTCGACCCGGTAGTACACCCAGGTGCCGCGCCGCTCGGAGGTGAGCAGACCGGCCTCCTTGAGCTTCTTCAGGTGGTGGGAGACGGTGGGCTGGGACACGCCGACGTCGGAGATGTCGCACACGCACGCCTCCCCGCCCTCGTGCGAGGCGACGGCGGAGAAGAGCCGCAGCCGCACCGGGTCACCGAGCGCCTTGAACATCCGCGCCGCGGTTTCGGCCTCCGGGGCACTCATGGGGCGCTCGGTCAGCGGCGGGCAGCACGGCACCACACCCTGGCCACCGGTGGGTTCGAGTAGCGGCAGCTCCTGCACGTTCGACATAAGTCTATGTTGACACACGTCGAACCAGCCTGGGGAGGGTCGTCATCGGCACACGAGCCGGGCGGCCACGCGCCGGGCGATCCGCTCCGCGTCCCGGCCGACACCACGCAGCCAGTTCGAACGAGCTGCCCCGGAGGGCGCACCGGAAGCCGGCCGAGAGGCGCGGCGTCCAGGCCGGTGCGGGCCGTCCAGAAGTGCAGGTCCCGGCCGAGGATTCACTGGGCGGCGAACTGCACCGGCCCGCGGGTGGCGAGCGTGACGCGGGCGGTTACGGCGAGCTCGGCGGCGATCTGCGCCGCGGAGCTGCTGGCCCCGACCACCACCAGTCGGCCGCCGGCGAAGGGGGCGGCTGCGGCAGTCGGCAGCATGCAGCACCTGCCCGGTGAACTCTGCCAGACCCGGCAGCGCCGGCCGGGGCGGTCGACCGAAGGTGCAGGGAAGCCGCGACGACGGCCCGCGCCCTGAGCCGGTCGCCACCTTCGAGGACCACGCCGAACGCAAATCCGGTTCGGCGTACGGAGGTGACGCGCCGAGCGGTGCGGATGTCGGCGTCCAGGCGGTCGGCATAGGCGGTGAGATAGGCCACAACCTCGTCGCGATGCGGGTAGCGGTCCCGGTCGGCGCCGGGGAACGACATCGCGGGCAGGGAGCTGTACCGGGCCGGCGAGAACAGCGTGAGGCTGTCGTAGTAGCGCGGCCACGACCCGGCCGCACGGTCGGATGCCTCCAGCGCCACCGGCCCCAGCCCGCGGCCCAGCAGCGCGCGGGCGGTGGCGAGTCCGGACCGGCCGCCACCGATGGCGGCAACGTTGATGTGCTCCGTGAAGCATCCCCTGAATTCGATAAATGTCTATGTTGACGCCCATCAATACAGGTGCGATGCTGGGCCGCGCAAGCCATCGACAGATGTCGAACCACGCAAGGAGTCACCGTGAACGCGCCCGCCACCCCCGAGCTGCCCGTCGCCGTGATCGGAGCCGGTCCCTCCGGCCTGGCCGCCGCCGCCCACCTGCTCGACCAGGGCATCGAGCCCCTGGTCCTCGAAGCCGGTCCCGCCGCCGGCGCAGCGGTCCGCGAGTGGGCGCACGTCCGCCTGTTCTCCACCTGGGGTGAGGTCGTCGACCCCGCTGCCGAGAAGCTCCTCGCCCCCACCGGCTGGACCCGTCCCGACCCGGCCACCTACCCCTCCGGCGGCGACTGGGCCGAGCAGTACCTCCAGCCGCTCGCCGACGCCCTCGGCGACCGGGTCCGCCTCGGCACCACGGTCACCGGCGTCTCGCGCACCGGCCGCGACCGCATCGTCGACGCCGACCGCGAGCAGCAGCCCTTCGTCGTGCACCTCACCCACGCCGACGGCCGCGAGGAACGCATCTTCGCCCGCTCCGTCATCGACGCCTCCGGCACCTGGGCCACGCCCGGCCCGGCCGGCGGCAGTGGGCTGGCCGCCCTCGGGGAACACGCGGCGAGCGACCGGATCACCTACCGCGTCCCGAACCTCAAGAACCCCGCCACCCGCGCCCGCTACGCCGGCAGGCGCACCGCCGTGATCGGATCCGGCGCCTCCGCGTTCACCGCCCTCGCCTACCTCGCCGACCTCGCCAAGTCCAAGGACGGCACAGGCACCAAGGGCGTCTGGATCCTGCGCCGGGGCATCTCCGGCTCCACCTTCGGCGGCGGCGAAGCCGACCAGCTCCCCGCCCGCGGCGCCCTGGGCCTCGCAGCGAAGGCCGCCGTCGACGAGGGCCACGCGGACGCCGTGACCGGCTTCCGCACCGAAGCGGTCGAACGCGACACCGACGGCCGCCTGACCCTCGTCGGCGAGGACGGGCGCCGCCTGGACGCCGTCGACGAGCTGATCGTGCTGACCGGCTTCCGCCCCGACCTGTCCTTCGTCAACGAACTGCGCCTGGACCTCGACGAGCGCCTCCAGGCCCCGTCCGAGCTCGCGCCGCTGATCGACCCCAACCAGCACTCCTGCGGCACCGTCTACCCCCACGGCCACCGAGAGCTCTCCCACCCCGAACCCGGCGTGTACCTCGTCGGGATGAAGTCCTACGGCCGCGCCCCGACGTTCCTCGCGATGACCGGCTACGAGCAGGTCCGCTCGGTAGCCGCCGCGATCGCCGGTGACCTCGCCTCCGCCGACCGCGTCGAACTCACCCTCCCCGAGACCGGAGTCTGCGGCGGAGCCGGCCTTTTCGACACCTCCGACACCAGGGAACCCGACAGCGAGGGCTGCTGCGCGCCCACCCCGCCTCTCGTCCAGCTCGGCACCCCCACCACGGTCGGCGCAACTGCCGAAAAGGCTCCAGCAAGCGGCTGCTGCAGCTCGTGACCAACCGGGGTGCCCCCGACGAGCTGGTCCAGCTACTGACCGAAGAAGGCCCATGCGCGACGTCCGAGTTCGCACGCTCCGGGCCGAGCCGACTGCCTCGGGGAGTGCGTAGCCGCGAAGATCCGCTGGAGTCTGACCGCGGATGACCGTGAGCTTCACGCGCTGAAGGTGTATGCCGGCCCCGGCGTCACCGAGCCGCCCGGCATTCTCGACCTCTACGCGTTCATCCCCTCGCACCGCGCGCGCCGGACTCCGCGACGAGCAGCGACCGCCGACTGACACCAGTACCCCGGCCCACAGGTGGGGCAAGCCGCGTGCTGTTCAGGTCGATCGCTTATCGTGCCCGCGCACCGCGAAACTGTCCGCGAGCGCATTCGGCAAGGAGAGAACACCGTGAGCAGCATGCCTCCGCCCGCAGTCGGGCTGCCGGGCGAACTCCGGAGGCGCCTCGGCGTGCCGGACGCGGTGATGATCGGGCTGGGGTCGATGATCGGCGCCGGAATCTTCGCCTCGCTGGCCCCGGCCGCCCGCGCGGCCGGATCCGGCCTGCTGCTCGGACTGGCCCTGGCTGCGGTCGTTGCCTACTGCAACGCCACCTCTTCCGCCCGGCTCGCCGCCCTCTACCCGGCCTCGGGCGGTACCTACGTCTACGGGCGCGAACGGCTCGGCCCCTTCTGGGGCTACCTGGCCGGCTGGGCGTTCGTCGTGGGCAAGACCGCCTCCTGCGCGGCGATGGCGCTGACCGTCGGCTCCTACGTCTGGCCGGGCCATGCCCACGCGATCGCGGTGGCCGCCGTGGTGGCCCTGACCGCCATCAACTACGCGGGCATCCAGAAGTCCGTCCTGCTCACGCGCGGCATCGTGGCGTTCGTCCTGGCGGTGCTCGCCGCCGTCGCGACCGCCTCCCTGACGTCCGACGGGGTGGACACGGCCCGCCTGGGGATCGGTGCGGACGCCACGGCGGCCGGTGTGCTGCAGGCGGCCGGGCTGCTGTTCTTCGCGTTCGCCGGATATGCCCGCATCGCCACCCTCGGCGAGGAGGCCCGCGACCCGGCCCGCACCATCCCTCGGGCCATCCCGATCGCCCTCGGCATCACCCTCGTCGTCTACGCCCTCGTCGCCGTCTCCGTCCTCCTCGTCCTCGGGCCCGGCGGGCTCGCCTCCGCCACCGCCCCACTCACGGACGCCGCCCGGGCAGCCGACGCCGCCTGGCTCGTCCCCGCCGTACGCGTCGGCGCGGCCGTCGCAGCCCTCGGCTCCCTGCTCGCCCTCATCCTCGGTGTCTCCCGCACCACCCTGGCCATGGCCCGCGATCATCACCTCCCCCACGCCCTGGCCGCTGTGCACCCGCGCTTCAAGGTCCCTCACCGGGCCGAACTCCTCGTCGGCGCCGTCGTCGCCGTGGCCGCCGCGACCACGGACGTACGCGGAGCTATCGGGTTCTCCTCCTTCGGCGTCCTGGCGTACTACGCCATCGCCAACGCCTCCGCCTGGACCCTGACCCCCGACGAAGGCCGCCCGGCGCGGATCATCCCAGTCACCGGCGTGGCGGGATGCCTCGTCCTGGCCTTCGCCCTGCCGCTGTCCTCCGTACTCACCGGAGCCGCCGTCCTCCTCATGGGCGCAGCCACGTACGGCATCCGCCGCGTCAGCACACACCACCAGCAGGGCATCTGATCAGCTTTTCACGCCGATGTAGGTGATATATCCGTTTCCATTCGCCAGGTTGGGACGGATTCTTCGGTCAGTTCGGCGGACATTTTGTTAGTCATCGGACAGGCGCCTCGGGTATCACGCAAAGGAAAAGCTCCCACAACCTGTCTGGCACCAGTTGCCGCCCCACCTCCATGCCATGGACAACGAGGGCCCCGGCCAACCGTCGACAGGAATGGCGCTCGATGCTGGCTCGAACGATTCCCGGCAAGCATCTTCGAGAGGCATCACCGCCATGACCGACTACCTGCAGGCCGTCTACGCGATGCTGGGCCCCGGAGAGGAACGCCACGCCGACCCTGCGGCCTGGCTCAGCCTGGAGGAAGAACTCGGCAGGACGTTTCCGGGGGACTACAAACAGATCGTCGACGCGTATGCGCCGGTGCAGATCAACGGCCACCTCACCCTGTCTCACCCTGCGTCAAGCTGGTGGAACCTGGGCGAGGAGATCCGCTCGGCATCAGAAGTCTGGGCCGATAGCAATTGGCAGTCCTACATCACTGGGCCGGACAATGAGCTTCTTCGAGTTGGCCACCGATCGGGTGATGGGCCGTGGGGCGCAACGGACGAGGCCCCCGGGCTGTTGATCGAGATGTCTGACGTCTCGACAACACTGCTCGGGGGCCTCGTTGGTCATCCATCCTGCCGCACTCGACCTGCCGGATGCACTCGTGGAGTGGGTCACCATGCTGGTCATCACCCGTGAGGGCGACCGGCGCTGCAAGCTCCGCCCGTCCCAGCGCGCGATGGTGGCACTGGTGTACCTGCGCGAACACACCACGCTCGCGAAGATCGCCGCCGGGTTCGGGATCAGCGAGTCCACCGCCCACGCCTACACCAGCACGGTCGTCGACCTGCTCGCCGAACGTGCACCGGGCCTGCTGAAGACGCTGCGCGAGCACGAACCCGACTTCGTCCTGCTCGACGGCACCCTCGCCGAATGCGACCGGGTCGGCGACGGCCGGGCCGACTACTCCCACAAACACCGGCGCCACGGAGTGAACGTGCAGGTCGTCACCGACCCCGGCGGCCGGCTGCTGTGGCTCTCGCCCGCCCTGCCGGGCCGCACCCGCGACCTGACCGCCGCCCGCACCCACCGGATCATCCGGATCTGCGAGCGCCAGGGCGTCCCGATCCTGGCCGATCTCGCCTACCAGGGCGCCGGCCCGTGGCTGACCACCGGCATCAAACGCTGCAGGAACTCACCCCCACCGAAAAGACCCTCAATCAGGCACTGGCCGCAGCGCGAGCACCCGTCGAACGCGGCGTCGCAAGGCTGAAGTCCTGGCGGATCTTCCGCAGGTCCCGATGCAGCCCCAACCTCCTAATGGTGTTGTCAAGTCGAGGCAGTGACGGGGAGGTCGCTTTGGTAGCACTGTCCGTCACGGATGAGGGCCCACAAGACGTTCACCCGTCGGCGGGCCAGGGCGAGCACGGCCTGGGTGTGCCGTTTTCCTTCAGCGCGTTTGCGTTCGTAGAACCGGCGCGACGCGTCGCAGGTGCGGATGCTGATGAGCGCGGAGGTGTAGAAGACGCGCTGCAGCCCTCGGTGGTAGCGCCTGGGCCGGTGAAGGTTGCCGCTGATGTTGCCGGAGTCCCGGGGAACCGGAGCGACTCCGGCAAGGCTGGCCAGGCGGTCGGCGGTGCCGTAGCGGCTCATGTCACCGGCGGTGGCGGCGAGGAACTCAGCGCCCAGCAGGGGGCCGATGCCGGGCACGCTGGAGATCACTTCGGCGAGTTCGTGGGCGCGAAACCGGGCCGCGATGAGCTTGTCGATCTCAGCGATCTGCTCGTTGAGGCTCATCACCTCGTTGGCCAGGGTGTGGATCACCTGCGCGGTGATCTTCTCCCCGGGGACGGCGGTGTGCTGGCGCTCGGCCGCTTCGAGGGCTGCCTCGGCCAGGGCTTCGGGGGTGCGGACCTTGCGGTTACGCAGCCAGGTCGCCAGCCGTTTCCCGCCGGTCCGGCGTAGGGCGGCGGGGGTCTGGTAGCCGCTGAGCAGCATCAGCGGCCCTGCGTTGCCAAGGTCGAGGATTCGTTCCAAGGCCGGTAATATTCCGGTGAGTTGACCGCGAATGCGGTTGATCCGGCGAGTGCGGTCGGCGTTCAGGTCGCTCCGGCGGTTGGTGAGGACCCGCAACTCGATGGCGTGCTCGTCGTCCGGCCTCAGGACCGTCAGGTCCCGGCGCATCCGGGCCTGGTCGGCGATGACGGTGGCGTCCTTGGCGTCGGTCTTGCCCGTGCCCCGGTAGCCGGCCGAAGCCCGATTGACCGCCAGGCCGGGTATGTAGACGAGGTGCTGGCCGTGGTTGAGCAGCACGCTGATCCACAGTGCGGCCATGCCGTCGGCGACATCGACCGCCCAGACCACGTCCTCGTCGAGGGCCAGCACATCGGAAAGCAGGGCCAGGAGCTCCGGCTCGTCGTTCAGGACACGTCGCGACAGCAGTCGTGCGCCCTCAGTGTTCAGGACCACACCGTGGTGATGGGTCTTGCCGATGTCTGTACCCGCCCAGATCTGGGCCACCAGTTCCTCCGGTCGTTCGATGAAGCTCTGCTCCCCGGACGACCTCGCCGGCGTGGTCCTACTCAGCGATCCGCTCGCGGGCGTTCGCAGCTCCTAATCAGCGGCCGGGTCATCGTGAGACACCGGGCGGCCAGGTTAGGGGAGCCATCGAGGGCAACCGCATGAAAGCCATACACGGTGTCTCTGGGCCTCTGGACCTTACGACGGCCCGTCCAACCCGCGAACAAGGTAGGACCGCATGACGTCAATCGCCAAAGCAGTCCTCACACTGGAGCGGCAACGCTGAAGAAGCTCAGTGACTCGAACCGTTCCCGATTCAGTCTCCCACCAGGTATCCAGGATGAGGGTGTCGTCTCGATAGGCCCGACGGGAACATCGCTCCGCGCCCACCGGTGCGACACGCCAAAAGCCGTTGTCGTCAGTGCCGATCAGGGAAGCGAAGCATGCGGGGGAATCGAAGCGCGGAAGGCAGAGCCAGTCGATCGCCCCATCCTGGGCAATCATGGCAGCGCTTTCGAGGTCTCCTATGAGGGCGTAGTTCTCGATTGGTTTACTCATGATCGGAATACGCCGTCGAACACAAGCCGCTCCCTTCATTTTATGGCATCTCACGCTTTCGCCCACCCTCCCACTGACCGGCCGGCCCGACCTCAGCGAGGCGTCCGTCGGCGCCTTCCTCACCGATGACGCCATGCCCCTGGCCAGTCAAAGCACCCCGTCCGGACAAAGAGCCTATTGAGGTTCAGACTGGAACCGCAGGGCCATCGCGCAAAAGCACGGGTGCCTGTTGCGGAAGGACCGGGGTCGATCACCGTGGAGCGCAGAGGAGACATGAGGAGCGTCGGCTGCGAAGCGGGGCCCAACGGGCCCGAACCTGCGAGAGAGGAGTCGCGGCCATGACCCGTCGCCCGAGCGATCTTCCCCGGCTGCTGACAGCGGCGGAGACGGCAGCGCCGGTTGAGGCCGTGGCCGTGGTCGCGGAAGATCTGCGCAGGCGTTTCGCGGCTACAAAGGTCTCCTTCCTCATCGTGGATCTGACCGGCCGAGCGCTCGCGCGGCTCTCCACCGCCACCGCCACGGGCAGCGGCGGGGAAACGGAGCGGATCCCTCTGTTCGGGAGCGTCTACGAGCAGGTGATCCGCACCCAGCGGCCGCATCACGAGCCCGCCGGACAAGAACAGCGGGTAATCGTTCCTGTGACCAACCGAGGGGACGCGATCGGCCTGCTCGAACTGCTCCTGCCGGCCGGCAGGAACAAGGAAGACGTTGTGCACGCTGTCGGGGAGGCCGCTCACGCACTGGCCTACGTCGTGATCGCCAACGGGCGCTTCACCGACTTCTACACCTGGGGCAAACGCACCAGGCCCCCCACCCTGGCAGCGGAGATCCAGTACCAGCTGCTTCCGCAAGCCCTGTCCTGCGAAGCCGCGCAGTTCACCTTCAGCGGGAGCCTGGAGCCCTCCGAGGACCTCAGCGGCGACACGTTCGACTACTCGCTGGACCGCGACACCCTGCACCTGTCGGTGACCGACCCCATGGGCCATGACCTCGACGCAGCCCTGGCGGCCACCGTCCTGGTGGGCGCCCTGCGCAGAGCCCGCCGCGCCGGGGCCACCCTCGCAGAACAGGCCCGCCAGGGCGACCAGGCCCTGGCCACCCACGGACATGGCCACGCCACCGGACAACTGCTGCGCATCAACCTCCACACCGGGCAAGCGAAGCTCGTCAACGCCGGCCACCCCTGGCCCCTGCGCATGCGTGCAGGCTTGGTGGAAACCGTCCCCTGCCAGGTCGACCAGCCCTTCGGGCTGGCCGTCGTCTCACCCCGGCCCTACCGCGTCCAGACCCTGGACCTGCGCCCCGGAGACCGGCTCCTCATGCTGACGGACGGCATGCTCGAACGACACGGAGAGAAGGTCGACGTGGCTGCCTTGCTGCGGCAGACCCGCAGCCTGCACCCACGCGAGACCACGCTGATGCTGACCTCCGCCGTACGCGACGCCGCTGGCGGCCGCCTCGAAGACGACGCCACTGTGGTGTGCCTGGACTGGCACGGCCCACAAGAAGACCACCGCCACGTCAGCTCCGGCGCGGACACCCACCAAGCCTCAGCCGCCCGCCCACCCAACCGTTGACCACGCCACCACCGCCCGACCCACCGACTCAACGACGTTGGCGTTGTCGACGTTCGTGCGAGTCCGCCCGTACGGCAGCCGTGAAAAGAAGGCCCCCACGCCCCAGCCTCCGCTGAACAAGCGGCACGGACTCGACGAACGTGCATCGGCAGAATTCATGGAGTCAGGCGTCCCCGTGGCGCGAACGGACCGGCCGAGATGCGCCCGCCGAGCCTTCGTGGTCACCTGACGTTACGGGCACCACTTAGCTACGGCCTCGTCCCGAGGGACCCGCTACGGCCGGCGGCAACGCGACCCTCCCCAAGTCCAACGAGCCCATCCGGAGACGGCTGGTGTCCGAGCGAACTGTTCCGACTTCGTCCGACTGTTGCCCGAACGATTGCGGCGCCCTCAGGCACGGCGACACCGTGCGGGATTCCTTCGAGAGCATCTACACCCACTGGCATCCACAGGTGCTTCGCTGGGCCAGACGCCGCTGCGTCGATCCTCAGGAGGCCGAGGATGTCGCGCAGCAGGTGTTCGCCGACGTCTGGCGCTACTCCGGTAGGTACTGCTCTCGCCGGGGGGAGATCGGCCCCTGGATCTACGGCATCACGGTGCACAAGGCCGCCGACGCGTCTGCCGCCGTCGCCCGCAGATACGGGGGGTTGCGCCGTCTGATACGGAGCCCCGTCGCCGCGAACCCTGACGTCGGTGCCGGAGCCGTCGAGCGGGTGCACATGGCATCCTCCCTGTCGGAATTGCCGGACCGAAAGCGCGAGGTCCTCTTCCTGGCCTATTACCTGGACCTGACTCAGCCGGAGGTTGCGCGGCTTCTCGACTTGCCCTTGGGGACGGTCAAGAGTCACACCAGACGGGGTCTCAGGGCTCTCGCCCACCTCCTCGACGCACATGCGTGAAGGTAGCTCAGTGGTCCTCCGCGATGCCGCCCATGGCCCGCATCAGCCGACCGGCCATCCAGTCCGGTCCGCGCCGTCCGACCTCCCGCGTCCAGCGCGACAGACCAGCGGGAAGGTCCGTCAGCAGCTGCCGTACCGCGCTTCCGGCCATGCGCGGACCGAGCCGGGACGGGTCGAGACAGACCGCGAGCTCTGCCCTCTCGGCGTCATGGGCGATCGAGAACTGATCGCTGGAGAACGGCAGGATGAGCGCTGGAGTGCCGGATGCCACGCATTCCGTGAAGGAATTGTTCCCACCGTGATGAACCATGGCGTCGGCCCGCCCGAGGAGCCACCGCTGGGGAACCACATCCGCGATGTGCACGTTCGGGGCGGAGAGATGGGCAAGCGCTGCTGCGCGTTCTCCCGCGGCGACGACGACCGCTGCCTCCGGGACCTCGAGAAGCACACCTCGTACGAGCTTTGCCAGTACGTCGTCACGAGCCGACAGGAAGGTACCGAGAGCCACGAGTACCAACCGGCTGTGCGTCTCTCTCAGCCTGTGCACGAGACCCTCCCACGCCTCGCCGGGGCTCGGCTCCGCGGCCGGTGCGCAGTGGCCCCCGTACAAGAACCTCGTGCCGTTCCGTGGATGCTCCGGAAGCCACTCGAATCGCGGATAGTTGAACAGCACGGCATGCCGGGAGGCGAGAGCGAAGGCTCGAACCGGTGTCCGGACCGTGGGCGCATGCGTGCGCACGACTTCCGCGAATCGTTCCGTGAACGCCGCGTCGTTGGCTCGCGCCGCCCGCCGCAGCTCGGCGACACGGCCCGGGGCGGGCTGGATCGCACGGGGCCAGGCGTAGGGAACACCGAAGAGGGTGTCCGCCGTTTGGGGCACGTACGTCGGGTGCCCTGGACAGAATGTGGCGTAGCGCAGCTCGAGACAGTGAAGCGCCAGCGTGACCGGGTAGCTCAACTGGTCGACGACGTACCAGTCCGGGGACAGCCGAGCGTCCAGGGTCCGGATCCCGGCGAGCACCCCCGCCGGGTCCGAGAGCATGTCCTCCCCGCGGTGCCGGGCCTGGGTGAGCAGTGCCGCGATCGCACCGTCCCGCGTCGACCTGAGGAATTCCTCCAGTCGCTCTGCCTCCCGCGCGCCCTGCCGGGTGCGCTGGGCGATTCCCGTGTTCGCGTTCGGGGTGACGGTGAGAGAGACGAACTCGACATCCGCCGAACGGGCGAGCGGCGCGAAGGGGGGCGCGCTGACGAAATACACGTCGGCACCGCAACGGGCGAGCGCGCCCGCCAACACGGACAGGGGCTGGGCGTGTGAAAGGAAGGGAGGACTGACGACCGCGATGCGGGGCCGCCGGGCAGGACGCAAGGACCTCATGCCAAGGCATTCGCCTCGTGTCGATGTCACGGATGCATGGTCCATCACCCCTTCACACGGCCGTGAGGAAAAAGCCGCAGTTCTCTGCGGCTCGCGCATCCATTCTCCGGATTGGCGACGAAGCACTACCGGCCGACTGTCGTCGTCGAGGAGTTCCGATGAATCGTTCGCACCCTGCCGCGACCAGCGCTGATCGCACCCCGCGAAGCTGCGCGACGTTCCCGTCCGATCCGTTCGTGGCGGCCAGGGCGGACCACTGGCGACGGTCGACCGGTGACCCTCCAGAATGGTGCGCGCCACATCCGAACCTGCTAGCCGAGCTGGTTCAGGCCGAGTACCGCCCGGATGGGGGCACGGATGGTCCGCCGACGCTCGCCTCCCGCCAGGATGTGGCGCTGGCCCGATTGCGTCACCGGATGCGGTCCGGGAACGTACCGCCGCCGCTGGAATGCGTCCGGCTTCTCGACGGTGGTGCCCTCACCGGGGCAGCCGTCTTCGACGCATGGCCCTACGCCGTGCGGCGCCATGGGCCGAGGAGCGCCAGTGCCGCCCTGGAACACGGCCTGCGAAAAGCTCGCAACCCCGACTCCGTACGGTTCCTGCTCGACCTGGCCGCATCCTCGTACCTGCGGCCACTGCCCGAGGCGGAACTGCTCGCGCTGTCGATGGGAGGCAACCGAGGAGTGCGCCATGCCGCCTGGCGCCTTCTCGCCGCCTACGACCGCGTCCATCTCCTGCCCACCCGAGCCGAACACCGGGAAGACACCTACGAACGGCTGCTCAGAGGCACCCTGCGCAACGTCCCCTTGGCAGGTGCCGAGGCCGTGACCCTGCCTCCCGGAATCCTCGTGGCGCAGTCCATGCTCATCGGACACCTGGACCGTCCGGGCGAGGGCCTCAGCGGCGGTCTCAGCGTCCTTCTGGGCTCCCTGGGAGACGCTCTGGCACAGACCGGACGTGTCGCCGGCGTGGTCACCGTGGTGACCGCGAGCCGACCGGAACTGGAAGCAGATCCGGTGCTTCTGCTCCGGCGCGCGAACGGGCACTGGATCCTCAGACTTCCCGTGGACAGCCCCCGCCACGTGAGACCCGAGGAGATGGGAAGCCATCGGGAAGCGATGGCATGGTGGGCGGCCAGACTCTTCGGAATGCTGGGCAGGCCGATCGACGTGCTTCACGTCCGCTACGCCGACGACGGCTCGCTCGCGGTTGCCGAAGCCGCACGCAGGGCGGGACTGGGGCTGGTCTTCACCGCGACACCGGACCCGCACCGCCAGATCACCGAAAGGCACGACGTGCCCGGTGCGGAACCCGACAGCCTCCGCCATGACCTGCACCGGGTGTTCCTCGCGGACCGGCTGATCCAGCGAGCCGACCGCGTCCTCGGGATCGCAGCCGGGGACGAGGAGTCGACCGGACTGCGCTCGTACTTCCCGCAACTGAGCGACCGGACCGGGGAGGGGCCGGTCCGTACGACGCCGGAGGGCATCCCTCCCTACCGGCCACCGTCGAACGAGGTTCGCCGCCGCGAGCAGCTCCTCGCCAGGATCGATGCGATCGCCCTTGCCGACCCGTCCCGCGTACCAGCAGTTCTGCTCACCGTAGGCAGGTTGCACCCCGTCAAACAGCAGGACGTCCTTGTGCGTTCCTGGGTGGATTCGGGGTGCTACGAGAGGTCGGTTCTCGTACTTGTGGGAGGCAGCCCGCCGGAGGACGAGGATTCCGTGGAACGTTCCATGCGCGACCGCATCGGCGAGGCCGTCGCTTCCTCCCCCGAGGCCAGGAAGCGACTGCTCCTCCTACCGGCCCTTTCCAATGCGGAGGTGCGCTTGCTGGAGCGTTCACTCGCGGACCCGGCGAGGCGCATGCGCGCCCGGTACGTATGTCCGAGTGCGAAGGAGGAGTTCGGACTCGCGGTACTCGAAGCAATGGAGGCCGGCCTCATGGTGGCGGCTCCGAAGCGCGGGGGCGTCCCGCACTACCTCGTCGACGGAACGAACGGCCTCCTGCTCGACACCTCGAACTCGCGCACTCTCGGCGAAGGGCTGAGTCGCCTGCTCAGCATCGACGACGAGGAAGCCCGTGTGATGGCGCGCCGGGCCCAGAACCTCGCCCGCTCAACGTACTCGTCGACCGCGATGGCCCGGACGCTGGCCGATCACTACGCGTCCGTGCCGAGAGAAGCGGGTCGCGCGACGGGAGGCCATCTCCGAACCCTTCAATCGCGCACACACGTCCGCTCATGACGCGCGAGCGAGGTACGGCGGAAGCGGCGGGCGCACGCTGCCCGAGGCGGTGCCACCAGGTTTCGCGAACGGCGGACCGGATGGCGGCCTCGGTCTCTGCTCCGAGGGCGGATCCTGCCGGATCCCGATCCGCCCTCGGGTCGGCCGTCAACGATCAGCAGTCAGCTGCACAGCGAAGCCGGCCGGGCGACGCCGCCGTCCTGACGCGTGAGGCGAAGATCGCACGGATCGACACCGGCATCGGTGAACGCCTCGATCGCCGCGGCCGATGCCTCGGACCCGAGGGCCGGTGTCCGGGACAGGAGGAACCCTGCGGACCGCTCCTCGTTGGTCACGGCTGCCCAGGAGTAGTCCGGGGCCAGTCCCACCACCACGTAGTTGGCATCCTTGCCGTGGACGAAGCCGCCGCCGGGCCGGGGTGTGAAAGAGACGTTGAGGCGCGTGTTCGATTCGTCCAGCGGTCGTGCCGCGCCATTCACCTCGCTGGTGGACCCCCACCACGTGGTACAGGAGTTCCGGACACCGACGCTGCCATCGGACTGCGGCGTGTACTGGGCCCGCACGTTCTTCTTGCACTGAATCTCGAACAGCTGCGGCACTGCCGCAATCTGGTACCAGGTACCGGCATACCGGCCGAGGTCGACCCGGCTGACCTGCTGCGAGTCGGCGGCGCTGGCGTCGGCGGCCCCGGCGAGCGTCAGAACGGAGCTGACAGCAACTACCGCGGCGCGCCGGATCAAAGACGAAACGGACACGATCACTCCTTGCTCAGTGGACTACGACACGCGGTGTTCAGCCGTGGAGGTCTCCTTGGATTCACCCCCGAGATTCCAGCCCCGGAGTCAGCCGGGACGGCGCCGAGGCGGCACGCGCGTACGGCGAAGCGAGTCTTCCCGGGCGGCGTGCCCCCTTCGCTCAACTGGCAGCGATGCGTCGCCCCGAGGAAGATCGTTTCTGGGTTCTTCATCGTTCCTGAGGTCTTCACAGACAGCGCAAGGACTCCACCAGGGCTCTTCCCGTTCCGATCGACACCGCATCGGACTTCCGGCCCCTGGGGAGCAACTGCTATTCCGATGAGAGGTGAAGACATGTCACGCCGTCGTGCTGTGCGGGCTCCAGCCTCGCCGTATACGACTCACGACCAACACGCCCAACGGGCGCCGGCGGTCGAAGCGTCCCGCTCCGCGTCTCCCGAGGATCAAAGTGGGAAGGAGAGGAAGGGCCACGTCCCGAGCTTCGCCGGGCCGCCCGACAGGCAGTCAGCCGAACACGCGCCGGACCATGACACCGACACGGCGAGAGCCGTGGAGCACATGCTGGATGTCTACACCGGGCAGCGCGTACGCGACGCCCGGACTGTCGACCCGTTGTTCTCGCAGGAGGTCGCTGAGCGAGTGCGGCTCTTCGCGCTGCGCGGCGGTAAACGCATGCGGGCGCGGTTCGCCTGGTGGGGCTGGCGCGCGGGTGGCGGCTCCCCGATCGGGAAGGGCGCCGAGTCCGCCCTCCGGCTCGGAGCCGCTTTGGAGTTGATCCAGACCTGCGCGCTCATCCACGACGATGTGATGGACGGGTCGTCACTTCGCCGCGGGTCGCCGGCGCTCCACGTCGAGTTCGCCGACAACCACGTACGGTCCGGTATGCGGGGAGACCACAACGCTCACGGGCGGGCAGCGGCGATCCTGGCCGGCGACCTGGCCCTGGCCTGGGCGGACGATCTTGTCGCCGACATCCTGACCGGATCAGCGAACCGCGAGCACGTTCAGAGGCTGTGGCGTGCGATGCGCGGTGAAATGGTCGCGGGCCAGTATCTGGACATGCGCGCCCAAGCGGACGGCTCATCCACTACGGATCGGGCTTTGCGTATCGCCTGTCTCAAAACGGCTCTCTACACGGTCGAACGACCCCTGGCTCTCGGCGCGGCACTCGCCGGAGCCGACGGCCGGACAACGTCCGCTCTCTGCTCCGCGGGTCGCAGCGCAGGTATCGCCTTTCAGCTGTACGACGACCTGCTGAGCGTCTTCGGCGACTCGTCGGTCACCGGAAAGCCCTCTGGAGAGGACATTCGCGCCGGGAAACTCACCTACCTGACCGCGGTGGCTCGGACGTTGTCGGAAGAGGCCGGGGACACCTCCGCCCGGCACGTGCTGAACCGATCACTTGGCGATCCCTCTCTTTCCGGTGCCGGGCTGGACGAGCTGCGCCGAACCTTGGAACACACGGGAGCACGCAGGGCGACAGAGAGGGAGATCGACCGCCTGGTCTCGGACAGTCAGGAACATCTGTTGAGGGCTGCACTTTCCGCGTCCGTGCACGGGCGCCTCTCCGCTCTGATCGGGTCAGTCGTCGGCATGCCCCTCGCCTACCGGGTCCCCGACAGCGACGTGGTCCGGTAGCGGCCCTCCAGCACCTGCTGCGAGACAGCGAAAGCCCCCTCCCCAGGAAAGGGAATCAGGTGAAATCAGTACCGGGACCGACTGATCATGTGGTCGTCGTCGGAGCAGGTCTGGCGGGTCTCTCTGCCACCCTGCATCTTCTGGGCGCCCAACGGCGTGTCACGGTCATCGAACGCGAGGCGTCACCGGGCGGACGCGCAGGACGCTTCGACATGGGCGGGTTCCGCGTCGACAGCGGACCCACCGTGATGACCATGCCCGAAATCGCCGACGAAGCCTTCGCCGCCGTCGGCGACCGTCTGGCCGACCGGGTCGAGCTGCTGGAACTGCATCCCGCCTACCGGGCGCAATTCGCAGACGGAGCCCAGCTGGATGTACACACCTCCGCAGACGCCATGGAAGACGAGATCCGCCGCTTCGCGGGCGACCGCGAGGCGGCGGGATACCGACGTCTGCGAGCCTGGCTCACCGACTTGTACGCCGCGCAGATGCGGCGCTTCATCGATACCAACTTCGACTCGCCCCTCCAGTTGGTGCACCCCGACCTGGCACGGCTGGCGCGCCTGCGCGCCTTCGGACGGCTGGATCCCCAGATCGGCCGGTTCCTCTCGGACGAGCGCCTGCGACGGGTCTTCTCCTTCCAGGCCCTGTACGCGGGCGTGGCCCCCGAACGCGCACTGGCCGCTTATGCGGTGATCGCCTACATGGACACCGTGGCGGGCGTGTACTTCCCTCGCGGCGGGATGCACGCTCTCCCGCGCGGGATGGCCGAATCGGCTGCGCGGGCGGGAGCGGATTTCCGCTGGAGTACCGAGGTCGAGCGCCTCGAGCACAGCGGAAGCCGGATCACCGCCGTGGTGACGGCGCAAGGTGAGCGCATCCCGTGCGACGCCGTGGTCCTCACCCCGGATCTTCCCGTCGTCTACCGGCTGCTGGAGAGGGCTCCCCGACGAGCGGTGAAACTTCAGCATTCTCCGTCCGCCGTGATCCTGCACGCCGGAACGGACCGGACCTGGCCTCAGCTGGCCCACCACACCATCTCCTTCGGCGCGGCCTGGAGGACCACGTTCCGGGAGCTGACCGTCGATGGGCGCGTGATGAGCGACCCCTCGCTCCTGATCACCCGACCCACGACGCACGACTCCTCGCTGGCTCCCGAGGGCAAACACCTCCACTACATCCTGGCTCCGTGCCCCAACACGGACATCGGCCCCGGGGTGCGCGAGTGGCAGGACCTGTCGCCGCGCTACCGCGACAGCCTCGTCACCGAGCTGGAACGCCGCGGCCTGGACGGCCTCGGCGCGTCGATCGAGGAAGAGTGCCTCGTCACTCCGGCCGACTGGACGGCCCAGGGGCATGCGGCAGGTACACCCTTCTCGGCCGCACACACCTTCGCCCAGACCGGCCCCTTCCGGCCACGCAACCTGCTGCGCGGGATCGACAACGCCGTCATCGCGGGCTGCGGCACCACACCCGGCGTCGGCGTGCCCACCGTGCTGATCTCCGGGAAACTCGCGGCGTCCCGCGTCACCGGGCGTGCCGGCGCACCACGTGGGACGTCCGCGGCTCGACGCAGCGGCCCCTCCGGCCGGACAGCCTCCACCAAGGGTGTGAACTCATGACGCGCCGAGAGCTCGACGCCGCGGGCATCGAGGAGCCCGCACTGCGCGCGGCGTACACGCACTGCCGGCGACTCAACGCGCGGCACGGCAAGACCTACTTCCTCGCCACTCGCCTGCTGCCGCTCTCCCGCAGGCCCGCCGTTCACGCCCTGTACGGGTTCGCCCGCTGGGCCGACGACATCGTGGACGATCTCAGCGGCAACGCCACGCGAGCCCAGCGTGACAGGACCCTGCACACGCTGCGGGACCGCCTGGACACCGGTCTGCGCACCGGCAGGAGCGAGGAGCCGGTGGTTCAGGCACTGGTTCACACGGCCGTGCGGTACGACATCGACCACAGCTACTTCGTCGACTTCATGGCCTCGATGCTGAGCGACCTCGACGTCACCGACTACCCCACGTACGAGCATCTCGCCAGGTACATGCACGGCTCGGCCGCGGTGATCGGTCTGCAGATGCTGCCGGTGCTCGGGACCGTGACGCCCAGGGAGGAAGCAGCACCGCATGCGGCGGCCCTGGGTGTCGCTTTCCAGCTCACCAATTTTCTCCGAGATGTCGGCGAGGATCTCGACCGGGGACGGGTCTACCTGCCCGCCGACCTTCTGGCAGCCCACGGTGTGGACCGCGAACTTCTGCTGTGGAGCCGCAGAAGCGGACGGGACGACCCACGGATCCGGGCGGCCGTCCTGGACGTCGTGGCACTGACGCAAGATGTCTACCGGCAGGCGGAACCGGGGCTGGACATGCTCGATCCGGTCACGCGGCCCTGCATGCGAACGGCGTTCACGCTGTACCGCGACATCCTGGGGGCGATCGAGGCGGACGGCTTCCAGGTCGTACACCGCCGTTCGGTGGTGCCGCGGCGACGCAGGGTTGCGGTCGCCCTCGCGGGGGCGATCCGGATGGCAACGGCCCACCGCGCGGGCGGCGGCCGTCCGGGGGGCCTGCGCGACACTGCCCAGACCGCCCCGGGAGAAGAGCCGTTCCTTCACCAGCAGTCCGCACTGCGGCAGGAGAAGGAACTGCCTCGGCTGCCGCCTCACCCGTGACGCTTCGCCGGTTCGTTCCGACGCGAAGGGAGAACCGGCCCCGCGGGCTGTGTACAGCGACCTTATGAGGAGAGATCACGACATGACAGGACCGGACAACGGCGGCGGATCCAGTCGGCCGGAACGCCGCCGCAGCCTGCGCGACCGTGTTCCGCTGCGTCTGCGGAAGCCGGTTGCCTGGCACCGGCAAGGACCCACCTGGCGGGAGGCGAAACCGGCGACCATCGCGGCGGCTCTCAAGCGGGCGAAAGTGCTGCCCTCCGGGAACTGGTACGTGATCGGGGCGAGCCGGGAGATCGGAGGGCGGACGCCCTTCGGCCGGAGCGTCGCGGGAACCGATGTCGTCGTCTGGAGAGACACGAAGGGCCGTCTCAAGGCGGGCCCCGGTAGCTGCCCGCACCTGGGTGCTCCGCTGCGGGACAGCCCGGTGGTGTGCGGAACCCTGGTCTGTCACTGGCATGGACTGGCTCTACAGGGCGACGCGTTCGCCGGGTGGACGCCCTATCCGGTGTACGACGACGGCGTGCTGGTCTGGGTCCGTCTGGACGCCACCGGCGGGGAAGCGCCCCTTGACCGGCCCGTACTGCCGGTGCGCCCCGATCTCATGAGTTCCGTCGCCGCCGTCTACACAACCGTGGGCACCTGTGAGCCGGAGGACATCGTCGCCAACCGGCTGGATCCGTGGCACGGCGCCTGGTTCCACCCGTATTCGTTCGTCGACCTGAAAGTCCTCGACACGTCACACGGATCATCGCCAGATCATGAGGACGGCTTCGCGGTCGATGTCTCCTTCAAGGTCGCCGGCCGTGCCGTGGTGCCCGTGCGGGCGGTCTTCACCACGCCGGAGCCTCGCACCGTGGTCATGCACATCACCGAGGGTGAGGGTGCGGGCTCAGTCGTCGAGACGCACGCCACCCCGCTGGAGCCCGACGCGCTGGGCAACCCTCGCACAGCGGTCATCGAGGCGGTCATCGCTACCTCCGGCCGCCCCGGGTTCGCCATCGCCAGGGCAGCCGCGCCGCTGCTTCGGCCCTTGATGCGCAGCGCGGCGGGACGGCTGTGGCGCGACGATCTGGCCTACGCGGAGCGGCGCCGGCACCTGCGCAGCAAGGGACAGTTCCCGGGCTGAGCAACGGTGCGGAGCGGGAAGAGCCGGAGTCTCTCCGTCATCAAGAGACCAGCTGGGACCGTCGGAGCGTACCGACGGCCCAGCCTCAGGTCAGCGGGAAGGGTCATCCGCTCGTGGCCATCTGGGCAAGCAGACGCATCGCCCGGGACCTGCCGCTGCGCGGCACCGTCCACAACGCCTGCCCCCGCACTCCCCACCTTTCGAGCAGGGCGTTCGCGGCGAGGAATCCGCTGGTCGCGGCGCGCTCCATCAGAGCGACGGGCAGGTCGGTCCGCACCAGGTCACCCGCCAGTACGAGCGTGGGATCCGCGGTGCGCACCTCGGGCCGGTCGGCATAGGAGCCCACGGGGAACAGGGGGCAGTCCGCTCGCCACTCGTGCCGGGCGTCGACGATCTTCGCGTCCCGGGTCTCCGGATAGACGCGGTACAGCTGGTTCAGCAGCCGTTCCTGTTCGACCGGCCTGTCGGCACCCGGTGCGACAGCGTAGGCGTGGAGCTCCACCACCGAACCTCCGGTGCGGGCGGCCCAGCGGGCTGCTTCCCCTTCCCAGCGCTCCAGGACGCTGATGTTGTCGAGCGACTCGTAGCCACCCGTGCCGAGGAAGCCCGCTCTGCCTGCTCGTACCGGACGGTCCAGCCACAGGCGGGAGACCAGGAAGGGCGGGGCGCTGCGAAGCCGGGAGATGCCGTCACGCCACTCGGTGTCGACGAGGTCGGGCGATGCCTCGACCAGTCCCCGCAAGCCCGGAACGTCCAGGGCGAGAACGGTCGCGTCGAAGTGCTCGGGTGCTCCGCCGGCCGTGATCCGGTAACCGCCGGAGCGCTGCGGTGCGACCGTCTCCACAGCGCTGCCGGTGCGCAACTGGACGCGGTGACCCTCCAGGTAGTCGGCAAGTGGATCCCACAGAGCCTGCGGGAACGGCTCGTCGGGAACATCGAAGAGCAGGCCCTCGCTGGACCCCAGGAAGTAGATGTGGAACATCAGGACCAGTTCCGCGGCGGACAGTTCGCGCGGATCGGCGAAGAAGCTGCGGGAGAAGACCTCGAAGGCCAGATGCTGGGCGGCCTCGGGGAAACGGATACCGGCCAGGAAGTCATGAGCGCTCATCGAGTCGAGCCGGCTGTAGACCTCCGGCACACGGACGTCCAGCAGCGGAAGCGCGGCACGCGGGTCCATACGTGCCATGTCGCGCCAGCCGAAGCTGGGACTGAGCGCCGCGAACCCCAGCGCACTCCACGGCGGCGTGCGAGGGACTTTGGCGAAACTGTCGTAGAGACCCGAACTGTGCTGCAGCGGGTAGTCCGGTACGGACGTCAGCATGCCGAGGTTGCCGTCGGCACGACGCAAGAGGCCGCGGAGATTGTAGTACTGCCGGAAGAACGCGTGGAAGCCGCGGCTCATGGTGGCCGTCGAACCGTCGGCCAGTTCCACCGGCCAGCCCGCGAGCCGGCCGCCGAGCGTCGTCTCGCTCTCGTACAGGGTGACCTGCGCGCCGCGTTCGGCGAGGCCGGTCGCGGCGGCCAGACCGGCGATGCCCCCGCCGACCACCGCCACGCGTGGCGTGTCACCGGCGAACCGGGAGAGCCCCGGCTTCGGACGCAGAACCTCCGCCTGCCTGTCCCTTCCCCGGCGAGGGGCACTGCGGTCAGCGTTCCAGCGTGGTGACATCTGTGTGTTCCTTGTCAGGCGGGCGGACGAGTAGGGGTCATGGGGAGGGCAGTCGCGCGGGCGGAGCACGTAGGCCGGGCGGAGAAGCTCAGGTCTGCGGCCAACCGGCGGACCTGGACGCGAACGACGCGTTCATCACGAAGCCCCGCGGCGCAGGAACGGCATCTCGGCGACGGTGCGCAGCATCGGCAGCACGGGAGTGGCGAACCCGATGGTGAGATCCTCGCGGACGCTGGTCCGGCCGTCGAGGAAGCGCAGCATCCGCTCCATGGGGACTTGTTCGAAGAGGCGGGTGAAGAAGTCCGCACCGTCCACGCGTCCGCTGTCGAGGGCACGCAGCATGACGGAGTCCAGGGCGAGCGAACGCCGGGAGTGAGCCTGTGGTGGAGCGGGCAGCGCACCCCGACGATAGGCGGTGGCGATCGCGAGGCTCTGGCGTTGCACGGAGGCGAAGGTGTAGCCGGTCGCGGGCCTGGTCGCGCCTCCGCTGGTACCGATGCGAAAGGTGTGGCGCCCGATCTGCCGCGGGAACCGTGCGTCTGTCATCGGAATGACGCCCTGCTCGGTGTCCCAGACCTCGAACGGCCCGAGACCGAGGATCTGGGTCGTGTAGTGCTCCAGCGCGGCGTCGTAGGACGCCCGCGACAGCGGTGCCGCGGAGAACTCCGTGTACTCCACCAGTGCCCGGTCGGGCCCGAGGGGGAGGAGATAGCCGAACGAGAGCCCGTGCGCCGGTTGCGGGGTGCGGAAGTCCATGAGGCAGGCGGTATCTTCGGCGAAGGGCGCGGTAGCACCGGCCAGGGGGGCATCGGTACGGACGAACCAGCCGCGGAAGTGCTGCAGCATCGTGGTGGGGGGGGGGGGCAGTTCCCGCCGCGGCCGCGAGTCGTACACCCAGCGTGCGTGCAGCAGCACCTGTTCCCCATCAGGTGTGGTGGCCGTGACCTGGGCGCCGTCGGGCAGATCCGCCACACGGTCGACGGTGGCGGTCAGCCGCTCCACGAGGGAGGAGCCTGCCAGCCGGAGATCGACGAACTCCTCGAATCCGCGTGAGCGAATCATCTTGTAGCGCCACGGGTGCGGCCGGCTTTCCCACTCCTGTCCGTCCGGCCCGCGGACGCTCAGCCGCTCCCATGATCGGACCACCACATCGTCGAAGTCGCCCCGGCCTCGCTCCCAGAAGCACCACGTGCGCTCCGGAGGACGCAGAGGGCCCGGCGGAGCATCGATCAAAAGCACACGTGGGGCGGGGCGACCGCCGCGGCTCGCAGATGCCTCACCGAGGCGGGCGGGCGGGGACGTGAGCCGGTAGGCGAGCGACAGCCCAGCGGCCCCCGCCCCGACAATGACGATGTCGGCGTCTGTCACAAGTACCTGTCTCTCCTCACGCAAGGCGACTTCGGCGCGCTGTCCGCCATCAGAGATCACGAATTGTCCCATCACCGCTCCCCCGTGAGCAGCCCGGTTGGGGTGCGTGGCTCCGGAAGCACGGCGGCCCGCCCGATCGGACGAATTCTGCGTGTTCAACACCTTCCACCTGCATCCGAATCATGGATCTCCGCGAAGTCACGGATAGTTCCGTCCGTCCCAGAGGCAAGGAGTACTGGTGCTCACGTTCGAAAGGAAACGCATGGTGTTCATGATGGTCGGAGGGCAACCACACCCGTACATTTTCTCGTCCGCTGTACGTCGACGGGTGGGAGCGCGATGAAACTCAGTGACGAACTCCCCACCGATCACCATCTGGTCAGGGTGTACCGGGTGGGAGCTGCTGTGTGCGGGTGCATTCTGCTCGCCTTCGGATGTCTGGGCTTCGCGGACGCTCTGAGCCCCTTCAACACGTCGGGCGACCGCATCGCGGGCATGACGACCAACATCGCTCTCAGTTGGGTCTCCGTCGTCGTCGGCCTGGCCCTGCTCGCCGGGGCCGCAGTAGGCGGGAACTTCGCCTCCACGTTGAACATGACAGTCGGAGCGCTCTTCATCCTGAGCGGCTTCTATCATCTGTTCGTTCTGGACAGGTCGGCCAACTTCCTCGACTTCGGTATGACGAACGTCATTTTCAGCTTCGTCATGGGTCTGCTGATTCTGACGTTCGGCATGTACGGGCGGGTTTCCAGCAAGCTGTCGCACGACAATCCCTACTGGCGCAGGCGGCACCCGCGCGAGGCTGCTCGGGAGGCGGCTCTCAAACGCCGTATCGCCATCGCGTCGGCGACGAACTCGGTGGAACAGTCCGGCACGGAACGCCGACACCCGCTTGTACGAGAGGACGGCACCAGCACTCCCTGAGGCCGGTTAGGGCCTGCGGCGTGGCCGCGGCCCCCAACCGCCCTGGGCAAGGGTGAGACCTCTGGAGTCAGGTCGAGGCGAAGGCTCCGCGGACCACGCTGTTGCCCGAGTGCTCGGGACTGCCGTTGAACTCCTGTACCGATACATCAACGATCGGGTATTCGACGAGGTCGACGTTGTCCGGCACGGGCAGGACAGCATGACCGTCGGAGCCCAGGACACCCATGGAGATGAGTTTCTTGTGGCTGCGGTCCATGAGCCAGACCTCGAAGTAGCCTGTGGTCTTCGGCAGACCCTTGACCTTGACGTCCAGCTTTCGCTGCCCCGCCGCATCGCCCATCCGTGCGGAGCCGAGCGCGCTCGGCAGCAAGGGGTCGAGGGCCCTGCTCGTTCCGGCGACGGTGGACGGCTCCTGGCGATCCACCGCCCACCAAGTGAGACCGCTGCCCGCTGCGGCGCCGAGAAGCGCGGCCGCCGCCGCCAGCGCGAGAGCGGAGCGCCACCGCCTGCGTCTGCTTCCGTCGCCCCCGGCCTTACCGTCCGCGACGATGCTGACATCTTCCTGCGAGCTCGGCCGCGAACCGTACGCCGGGGAATCCTCATCGAGGGTGGGCGAGTCCGCTCCCTGGGAAGACAACCCCAGTTCAGCGCAGATGCCTGACCACACCTCCGGCGGCGGCTCAACGAGTTCCAGTGGCTCAGCAGCCGATCGGCCGACATCGAGCACCCGGCGCAGGTCGGCCAGCTCCGCCGCACACTCGGTGCAGTCGAGTACATGAGCCGCGACGGAAGGCGGCGGTACGTCGCCCAAGGCGAGCATCGCCAACTCGTCCAGATCACTGTGCGGCACCGTCCACCTCCTCCATCTTGCGCTTCAGCGCGATGAGTCCACGCCGTGCATGCGTCTTCACCGTGCCCAGGGGAAGTCCGGTGCGCTCGGCGATCTGCATCTGAGTCAGATCGTCGAAAAAGGTCATCTCCAGCACCTGACGCTGGGCATCGGAGAGATCGGCGAGACACTCCCGCACCAGGAGTTGATCGACGATCGCGTTCGGGGTGGCCTCGGCCACCAGCGTGTCCTCGGCCTTGGCGGCGGACACCGCCTCAAGGTCACGCCGGCGGCGCGACCGCTGATCCAGAGCGTCGGCGATCTTGAAGCGCGTGATACCCATCAGCCAGCCGGGAAGCGTGCCCCGCTCCGGCCGGAACCCCGCCCTCCCGCGCCAGGCTCCGATGAAGACCTGCTGCGCCACGTCCTTCGCCTCCTCCGAGTCCCCCAGCGCGCGGCTGGCCGCGCTGTAGACGAGGGAGCCCCATCGGCGATAGGCCGCGGCCAGACACGCTTCATCGCCCAGAGCGAACCCCTTGGCAATATCCTCATCCGTCGTCGGCACGCCGTACAGACTAGTAGCAAGAACCCGAGGTCCACCCCAGGACATCGTCAGCTCGATTCCGGTACGGCAGTGACCACCAGGTTGTCCTGATATCCGCCTCGGTCCTTCAGGTACGGTCCCGTGCAGGTGATCAAGGTGAGGACGGGCGGGCCGTCCCTTCGAAAGACCCCGGAATCCGCGAGTTCTTCCTTGGGCACCGTCTCGCGGGAGGCGATCCGGTACACGCGAGTCGCCCCGTCGGCGGCACGCACCTCGACACGGTCGTTCTGCTCGACGTCGCTGAGCTCGGCCAGCACGCCCAGGCCCTGGGTCTGCGAGTCGACGTGGCCGACGATCACCGAGGACCCTTCGGCGGCGCCGGGGGCCGGACCGAAGCGGTACCAGCCCACTCGGCGGGCGTCGTCGGGGACCTCTGCCTCGGCCGCGGGGGGCCCCCCCCCCCCCCGCCCCGGGGGGGGGCCCCCCCCCCCCCCCCCGCCCAAAAGCGCCGGGGCGCGGGTGGAACCGCCCGCGTGAGCACAGCGGCG
>NZ_JAFEUF010000006.1:0-6828 GCF_016901035.1 Streptomyces durocortorensis | reverse complement strand
GGCTGGCGCGGGGCCGCCCTATCACCCCCCCCCCTGGGGGGGGGGGGGGGGGGGCCCCCACGGGTACCCGCCCCCCGGGGGGGGGGGGGGGGGGCCCCCCCCCCCCCCGGGGGGGGCCCCCCCCGCGGGCGTCGACGGGCGCTTCCACACCCAGGCGCGGGATCACCAGTGAGCGCGGCGAGGCGTTCACCGGCCTCGATGGACTCGAGGACGGCTCGGCACCCGGCGCGGAGGGCTGCGGCGTGGAGCCCGACGGCCCCCCGCTCGTCATGGTGGGCCGGGGGGCGAGCGGAGCCCCGAAGTCCGCCGGACCGTCGTCGTCGGTGAGCCGCTCTGTCGCGAAGACGACGAGCATCAACAGGACAGTGAGGGCTGCGGCGAGGAACCCCCAGCGTTTACGTGGGGAACGGTGCTTCATCGACGAAGACCTCTGCTTCGGAAAGGGACGAAGAGGGAGGGCAGCGGGACGGAGCAGTCAGGCGCGCGTCCGTCCCGCCGGGTGGCGGCGCAGTTCAGCGCTGCGAGGCGAACAGCCGGCGTCCGCCGACGACCGCACCCGCGAGAGCCAGGCCGCCGAGCGCCAAGGACCAGCCGGGGAGTCCGGTGCTGTTCACCGCGTTCTCGCCCGTCTCGCCTGCCGGGACTCCGTGCGGGGCGGAGTGAAGGTCCTTGAACGTCTGCGTCTTGAGCGCGAGGTTCTTGTCGTCGGCGCTGCCCCACGCGTAGACGACGGTGTTGGTTCCCTCGGCCAGGTCGAGGTCGGCGGGGCCGATGGCGACCGTGTCGGTGCCGGCCAGGGTCACGTCGGCCTTCACGGTGCCGGCGTCGACCTCTCCCTTGACCTCCTTGGGGTTCACCAGGCCTTCGAAGACCGGGGTGCCTCCGGCTCGCACGTCGACGGCCGGAGCGGCGGCGACATGGCGGACGGTCAGTCGCGCCTTGCCCGCGGGCACCTTGGACAGGTCGTTGACGAAGGCGTTCAGGGCAGGCTTGCCGTCAGCGGTCAGGTGGGCGACGAGCGTGGCGTTGGCTCCGGCGGGCACATCGACCTTCTTCTCGATGGCGGGCGTGCCGTCGGGGCCCTCGCCGTCCTTGAAGACCTTGATGTCGTAGCTGCCGGCGTCAAGCTTGAGCGGGTCGGTCAGAGTGCCGGGCTCGAAGTCGGGCAGCAGCTCCTTGCCGTTGGCGAAGACGTCGACCTTCAGACCGGGTACGGCGTGGAAGACCGAGACGGTGGCCTGGTCGTCCTTGGCGGCAGCGGGCGCCGCCACTGCGGGGGCGGCCGCGGTCGCTCCGATGACCGTGGCGGTGGCCAGGGCGAGCGCTGCCGCGATGGGCCGAGGAGTCATGAACGTTCCCTTCTACGGGACTCCTTGAATGGAGTCTGTGCGAGGGTTTCCGCCAAGGCTGCCAACGCGGTTTCACTTCTGTTCAAGATGTTCTATAAGAGCTTCAACAGACCATCAGCAGGTGCAGAGCTCCAGCGGGCGTGATACCGGCCCCGGGCAGCTGGCCTCAGGTCGGGCCGACTGAGGTCGGCGTTACGCACGCCCTGGGACAGAGCAGGGGCGTACGCAGTGACGTCACCGGCTGCGTCGGCGAGCTCTCGCGGTGGCTCCCCGGGTGTACGCCGCCGCGCGGCTCCGCTCGCCCAGCCCTGCCCGGAGCTGGGCCTCTCCCACTTGGGCGTACGACCTTCCCGCCGAGCTGCCGCCCGGCGACTGCGCCTGCCGGATGCCGACGCTGCGCCGGGCGGGGTGAAGGCGCTCCTCGGACTTCAGCCGCAGTTGGTGACCGGCGTCCCGTTGTAGAGGTCGCGGTCCGGAATGCCGTCGACGACGCTGCGCAGGTAGTAACCGCAGGTGGGACGGTTCTTGAAGTCGTAGGTCCCGCCGGGGCGCAGCCGCCAGATCTTGTAGTCGTCGTAGGTGAGGTAGCGGTCGGGGTCGGCCTGCTCGGGACGGTGGTCGCCCAGGACGACGAAGGTGTCGGCTCCGGCTGCCGTGGCCAGGCCGTTCTTGTCGATGAAGAGGGAGCCGCCGTCGTCCACGCCGACACCCCACGCGGCTCCGCCCGTGGTGAGACCGTCCTCGATGGCTCGGGCGACGAAGGCCATGGTGCGGCCCATACGGTCGCGGGTGACGAAGTGCGAGTCGTTGATGGTGCCCGCGTAGTTCGGCCAGGAGAACATGCCGGTGGTGAAGGTGATGGCCGGGTCGTAGGGGTCGTAGAGCGCCTCGTCGGTGGTGACGCTGCCGCCGCAGGCGTCGTAGACGACGGCGCTGTTGATGTGGTGGCCCGCGCTGCCGCCGCCGGAGCCGCCTCCCTTGGCGACGACGGACTTCACGGAGTTCTGGAGCGCGGTGCCTTTCCAGTCGGCGTAGTCGCACTGGTCACCGCCGGCGAAGTAGACGAACTCGGCGTTGCGGATGTCGCTGTTGGCCGCGCTGTTGTTGCCGTCGTTGCGCGTGGTCAGCGTCCAGGTGGTGCAGGAGTTGACGCCGGCGAGGCCCATGACGGTGTCGCACTCGGGGGTCGTGCTGCCGGAGCCGGGGGCGGAGGCGGCGATGACCACGACGTCGAGGGTGCCCGTACCGCCGCGGATCGCGTCGATGGCTCGGGTCATGGTCGCCGGGACGACCGCGCCTGAGCCGTTCATCGTGTACGCGGGGCCGGACCAGCTGCCGCGGCTGACATCGGCGGAGCTGCCCAGTCGGATGCGCTTGGCAGCCGCGTGGGCGGATTCGGCCGCGACGAGGGTGGGGGCCAGCAGCGCCAGGGAGGCGGTCAGGCAGGTCACCAGCCGTAGGGGGATATGGAACACGGAGTTCTCCTGGGGACGGAGGAGTGAGGCCGACGCTGAGTCGGTGGTGATGGAACGTACAGATTCCGAGCATCGCGCGCCAGATGTAACGCAGCGAGGATCGCGCAGACCGGGCCACCTCGGACGAATACAGGTGCCGAACAGCCCGCACAGCATCCCTAAGACATGTTTCACAGGAGCGCGGCGGCACATCACAGGCAAGTAACGCTCGTTACATCTGTACAGATGAAGCCGCGATGTGTAATTTCTGGGGCGGGCCGAGCGAGGAAGCCACCGCCGGCCGGACATCCCCCAGGAGGGAACGATATGAAGTACGCCCACGTCTCCGGTCGTGCTGTGACCGCCGCCGCGTTGACCACCACCGTCCTGCTGGCGCTCGCGGGCTGCGGAGAGGGCGGCGACGGTGTCGCCGCAGCCAAGGCTCCGGCGTCGCTGGAGGTCGCGGGGGTGACCGTGAAAAAGGACGCGAAGCTGCACGAAGCACTGCCCGACGCGGTCAAGAAGTCCGGCACCGTGCGGGTTGCCACGGACGTGCCCTACGCGCCCTTCGAGATATTCGTGACGGAGGGGGAGAAGGAGCTCACCGGCTTGGACTACGACCTCGGTCAGGCGATCGGCGCCCGGCTCGGCGTGACCTTCGCCTTCACCCCGCAGAAGTTCGACGGCATCGTGCCCGCCATACAGGCAGGGAAGTTCGACGTGGCCATGTCCGCGATGACGGACAACAAGGAGCGGCAGGCAGTCGTCGACTTCGTCGACTACTCCGTCTCCGGCTCCGGGATCATGGTCGTCAAGGGCAACCCCGAGAAGATCACCACGCTTGACGATCTGTGCGGCAAGAAGGTCGCCGTGCAGGCCGCCACCAACCAGCTGGACCTCCTCAAGGGTCACCAGAAGAAGTGCGGGAAGGCGGGTGGCAGCGAGATCGCCATCCAGACCTTCCCCAAGGACTCCGACGCCCAGCTCGCCCTGCGCGCCAACAAGGTTGTCGCCCAGGTGCTGACCAAGCCGGCGGCCGGCTGGACGGCCAAGACCGCGGACGGAGGCCAGGCCTTCGAGGTCGTCGACGACCCGGCCGCCACCGGCGGCTACAACGCCTCCCCCAACGGCATCGCCGTCTCCAAGAAGCTGCCCGAGTTGACGGACGCGATCCAGAAGGCGCTGCAGTCCCTGATAGACGACGGCACAGCCACCAAGATCTTCGAGAAGTACGGTGTCGCCTCGATCGCGGTCAAGGAAGCCACCCGGAACGCAGCGGTCGACTGAGATGACCACCACACTCGATTACCGGACCGCCCCGGCCGGACAGGACCTGACCGTCGTCCCCGTACGCCACTACGGCCGCTGGGTCGCCGCCCTCGCCGCGGTACTCGCCCTGGCGGGACTGGTCGGTTCGCTGGCCACCAACGCCAATCTCCGCTGGGACATCATCGGCGACTACCTCTTCGCCGACCTGATCTTCGACGGGCTGGCCACCACCCTGTGGCTGACCGTCGCGGCGATGGCCCTCGGGCTCACCCTGGGCACCGTCATCGCGGTCATGCGCCTGTCGTCCAACCCCGTCCTCTACGGCCTCTCCTCACTGTTCGTCTGGGCCTTCCGCGGGACCCCGCTCCTCGTCCAGATCATCTTCTGGGGGTACGCGGGGGCCCTGTACAAGAACGTGCTCATCGGTATCCCCTTCACCGACATCACCTTCTTCCAGGCCGACACGAACTCCCTGCTGACCCCGGCCGTCGCAGCTCTGCTGGCGCTGGGGCTCAACGAGGCGGCGTACGCCTCGGAGATCGTCCGGGCCGGGATCCAGTCCGTCGACAGCGGGCAGGCCGAGGCAGCGCACTCACTCGGCATGCGGCCCGCCCTGACGATGCGCAGGATCGTTCTCCCCCAAGCCATGCGGGTGATCATCCCCCCGATGGGCAACGAGACGATCAACATGCTGAAGATGACCGCGCTGGTCTCCGTCATCGCCGCGCACGACCTGATGTCGAACATCCAGGAGGTGTACGCGCAGAACTACCAGGTCATCCCCATGCTCGTGGTCGCCTCGCTCTGGTACCTGGCACTGGTGAGCCTCCTGAGCTTCCCGCAGGCCTGGCTGGAGCGCCGCTACGGCCGGGGCACCGCACACGGGGGCCACACCTCCCCGTTGCGACGGATGTTCACCGGGTTCACCAGCGCGTCCGCGCCGAAGACCGGAAAGGAAGAGGGCCGTTGACCACGCCCATGGTGCACGCCAACGGCGTGCGCAAGCACTTCGGGAAGCTCGAGGTCCTCAAGGGCATCGACCTCACCGTCGAACGCGGGCAGGTGTGCTGCCTGCTCGGCCCATCGGGCTCGGGCAAGTCCACTTTCCTGCGGTGCATCAACCATCTGGAGAAGATCGACGGCGGCACTCTCGCCGTCGAGGGAGAACTCGTCGGCTACCGGCGGCGCGGGGCCAGGCTCCACGAACTGCGGGAGAAGGAGATAGCCGCGCACCGCCGTGACATCGGCATGGTCTTCCAGCGGTTCAACCTCTTCCCCCACCTGACCGCGGAGCAGAACGTCATGGAGGCGCCCGTCCGCGTCAGCGGCACGAGCACCCCCGACGCCCGTGCGGAGGCACGGCAGTTGCTGGAGAAGGTCGGGCTGGCGGACCGGGCCGGCCACTACCCGGCACAGCTCTCCGGCGGACAGCAGCAGCGCGTCGCCATCGCCCGCGCTCTGGCCATGAAACCGAAGCTGATGCTGTTCGACGAGCCCACCTCGGCGCTCGACCCCGAGCTCGTCGGCGATGTCCTGGACGTCATGCGGCAGCTGGCCGCCGACGGCATGACCATGGTCGTCGTCACCCACGAGATCGGGTTCGCCCGCGAGGTCGGCGACACGGCAGTCTTCATGGACGACGGCGTGGTGGTCGAAGCCGGCGACCCCCGGCACGTGCTCGTCGACCCGGAGCAGGAGCGCACCCGCGCCTTCCTGTCCAAGGTCCTGTGACCGCGCCGACCAGACAGCGTCCCCGTGCCCAGGATCTGCTGCCCCTCGCACGGGCCCGCCTCGACCGCTTTCTCTCCGACCTGGCCGGACTCGTGGCGATCGACTCCGGCTCCTACAGCCCCGCAGGGGTGAACCTGGTCGCCGACTGGACAGCCGCCCGGCTGTCCGCCCTCGGCTTCGCCGTCGAACGGGTCGCTCCCGGCAAAGCGAGCGGGGAGCGCACCGGGGACGTCCTGATCGGCCGCAGGACCGGTCGGCTCGCCGCCCGTGACGGCGGGCGGCGCATCATGCTCGCCGCCCACATGGACACCGTCTTCGCGGACGGCACCGCCGCCACCCGCCCCTTCTCCCTCCAGGGCCGACTCGCGCACGGCCCCGGTGTCAGCGACGACAAGGGCGGCCTGCTCGCCGGGCTCACCGCCCTGGACATCCTCGCCGAGGCAGACGTCGAGGAGTACGCCGAGATCGTCTTCCTCGCCACCCCCGACGAGGAGATCGGCTCCCCAGCCAGCCGCCCCGTCACCGAACGAACCGCACGGGGAGCGCACTTCGCGCTCGCCCTGGAGTGTGCACGGGAGAACGGTGACCTGGTCATCGCCCGCAAGGGAGTCGCCGACTTCCTCCTCACGGTCACGGGCCGCGCCGCCCACTCCGGCATCGAACCCGAGCGCGGCGCGAACGCCGCCCTCACCGCCGCCCACCTCGTCGTCGCCCTCCAGGCGCTCAATGGCCTGTGGGAGGACGTCACCGTCAACGTGGGCGTGGTTCGGGCCGGTACGCGTACCAACATCGTCTGCCCCGAGGCGGAGCTGCGCGTCGAGATCCGCTCGGCCACCACAGCCGGGATGACACGGGCGCGGGCCGCCATCGAGGAGGCCGCCGCCCGGCCCGCCGTGGCCGGCACCTCCGTGGTGGTGGAGCAGCTCGACCTGTGCCCGCCCATGGAGGACACCGAGGTCACGCACCGCATGATGGCGCGGGCCCGGTCCCTGGGCGAGGAACTCGGCCTCGTCCTGGGGGCGACC
>NZ_JAFEUF010000068.1:9528-31726 GCF_016901035.1 Streptomyces durocortorensis | reverse complement strand
CGGCCCCCCTCCGGCCCCGCGGCGGCCCGCTACCCCCCGCCCACGGCCCCCACCCGACGGGCCCGGCTCCGGTTCCTGCGCGGCGGGAAGACCCGCACCGGCCTGATCATCCTGGCGTTCTTCGCCCTGCTGGCCGTCGCCGGACCCTGGCTCGCCCCCTACGACCCCGACGCCATGAGCGACCAGCTGCTCCAACCGCCCTCCGGCGACCACTGGTTCGGCACCACACACACCGGGCAGGACGTCTTCTCGCAGATCCTCGTCGGCACCCGGGGCGTCCTCGTCGTCGGACTGCTCGCCGCCGCCATCGCCACCGCCCTGTCCGTCCTGATCGGCGTCAGCGCCGGATTCCTCGGCGGAGCGGTCGACGAGATCCTCTCCGCGATCTCCAACATCTTCCTGGTGCTGCCCGGACTCCCGCTGATCATCATCGTCGCCAGCTTCGTCCCCGACACCGGTGACATCGTCATCGCCGTCGCCATCGCCCTGACCTCCTGGGCCTGGGGATCGAGGATCCTGCGCGCCCAGACCCTGTCCCTGCGCCGCCGCGACTACGTGGAGGCCGCCCGCGCCACCGGCGAGTCGACCCCGCGCATCATCCTCTTCGAGATCCTGCCGAACCTCACCGCCGTCATCGCCTCCGGCTTCGTCGGCACGGTCATCTTCGCCGTCCTCACCGAGATCACCCTCGCCTTCATCGGCGTCGCCGACATCTCCCACTGGAACTGGGGCACCGTGCTCTTCTGGGCCCAGTCCAACCAGGCCCTCGCCCAGGGAGCCTGGTGGTGGTTCGTCCCGGCCGGCCTGTGCATCGCCCTGCTGGGCACCGCGCTCGCCCTCATCAACTTCGGCATCGACGAGTTCGTCAACCCCCGCCTGCGCACCGCCACCGGCTCCTCCCGGAAGGTGAAGATGCGCGTCGGCTTCACCCCGGTCGCCCGGAAGTCCACCGGCGACGGCCCCCGTGAACACAGCAGCGAGCACAGCAGCAAGGAGCCGCGCCCATGAGCGCCGAGCCGGTCCTGACCATCAGCGGACTCAACGTCGACTACGGCACCGACGCGGCCGCCGTCCACGCCCTGCGCGACATCGACCTCACCCTCCACCGGGGTGAAGTCCTGGGCCTGGCGGGGGAGTCGGGCTCCGGTAAATCGACGCTCGCCTACGCCGTGACCCGGCTGCTCTCCCCGCCCGGCGTCATCACCGGGGGAGAGGTCCACTACCACCGCCCCGGCGGCGACCGCGTCGACATCCTCTCCCTCGCCCCGGACCGGTTGCGCGCCTTCCGCTGGCAGGAGCTCTCCCTCGTCTTCCAGGGGGCGATGAACTCCCTCAACCCGGTGCACACCGTCCACAGCCAGCTCACCGACGTCCTCGCCGCCCACCGCCCCGAGCTGAAGAAGCGCCAACGCACGGACCGGGCGAAGGAGTTGCTGGACCTCGTCGGGATCTCCGCCGACCGGCTCGCCGCCTATCCGCATCAGCTCTCCGGCGGGATGCGGCAGCGCGTGATGATCGCCATGGCGCTCGCCCTGGAACCCGAGATCGTCATCATGGACGAGCCGACCACCGCGCTCGACGTCGTCATGCAGCGGCAGATCCTGCGGCGGCTCGTCCAGTTGAGGGAACAGCTGAACTTCTCGGTCGTGTTCATCACCCACGACATCTCCCTCCTGATCGAATTCTCGGACCGGATCGCGATCATGTACGGGGGCCGCATCGTGGAGCAGGCGGGCGCGGCGGAGATCTACCGCGACCCCCGCCACCCCTACAGCGACGGGCTCCTGCACTCCTTCCCCGCGCTCCACGGACCGCGCCGCGAACTGACCGGCATCCCCGGCTCCCCGCCGCACCTCTCCGCGATGCCCACCGGCTGCGCATTCCATCCGCGCTGCGGCAAGGCGTTCGCGCCGTGCACCGGGCAGGTCCCGGTACTGGCCCCGCCCACCGACGGACCCGGCCGCGCGGTCGCCTGCCATCTGCACACCTGACCGGGCCCCTCCCCTCCCTACGTACGGAGACCGATGAACCTCGCCACCCCTCCTCAGCGACTCCTCTCTCCGGCCCCGGTACGCGGACTCCCCGCCGACTTCCGCTGGGGCGTCGCCACCTCCTCCTACCAGATCGAGGGTGCGGCCACCGAGGACGGCCGCACTCCGTCCATCTGGGACACCTTCTGCCGGGTGCCCGGGGCGGTGGAGGGCGGCGAGCACGGCGACGTGGCCTGCGACCACTACCACCGGATGCCCGAGGACGTGGAGCTGATCGCGGGCCTCGGCGTCGACACGTACCGCTTCTCGCTCGCCTGGCCCCGCATCCAGCCGGGCGGCCGGGGCCCGGCCAACCAGAAGGGGCTGGACTTCTACAAGCGACTGATCGACGAGCTCCGGGCGCGCGGTGTCACCCCCTGGATCACCCTGTACCACTGGGACCTGCCGCAGGAGCTGGAGGACGCGGGCGGCTGGCCCGCGCGCGACACCGCCCTGCGCTTCGCGGAGTACGCCTCTCTCGCCTACGAGGCCCTCGGCGACCGGGTCGAGCACTGGACCACGCTGAACGAGCCCTGGTGCTCGGCGATGCTCGGTTACGCCTACGGGCTGCACGCCCCCGGCCGCCGCGACCTCGGCGACGCCATGGCCGCCGTCCACCACCTGCTCCTGGGCCATGGCCTCGCCGCCGGCGCGCTGCGGGACGCGGCCGGGGCGAACCCGCTGGAGCTGGGCATCACTCTCAACCTCGGCACCGCAACGCCCGAGACCGACAGCGCGGCCGACCGCGAGGCCTGCCGCCGCGCCGACGGCATGGGCACCCGGCTCTACCTCGACCCGCTCGTCCACGGCCGCTACCCCGAGGACGTCGTCGCGGACCTGTCCGCCCAGCACATCGAACTCCCCGTCAGGGAAGGCGACCTGGCCGCCATCGCCACCCCGCTCGACGTGCTCGGCGTCAACTTCTACCGGGGCATGCAGTTCTCCGGCGTCACCGAGGACGGCTCACCGCTCGACGCAGAGGGCCTCCCGGTCGTCCGGGCGGTGGACCGCGACCTGCCGCGCACCGCGATGGACTGGGAGATCACCCCCACCGAACTCACCGACCTGCTGGTTCGGTTGGAGCGCGACTACGGGCTGCCGACCGTCATCACGGAGAACGGCGCGGCCTTCGACGACACGGTCGCCGCCGACGGCTCCGTCCCCGACGCCGACCGCACGGCCTACCTCGCCGACCACATCGACGCCGTGGTCGCCGCCCGCGCCCAAGGGGCGGACGTCCGGGGCTACTTCGCCTGGTCGCTGATGGACAACTTCGAGTGGGCCTACGGCTACGCCAAGCGGTTCGGCATCGTCCGCGTCGACTACGACACCCAGGCCCGCACGCTCAAGGACAGCGCCAAGTGGTACCGCGACACGATCCGCCTCACCCGCGACGCCGACACCGCGTAGCGCACCGACACCCCTGATCCGTAAAGACGTTCGGCACCCCGACCCCCGACCCAGAAAGAGAGCGCTCCCAAAGATGCTCCGCATTCCGTACACCCGCCCCCGCAAGGGCAGAACCAGACCCGCGACCGCCGCCTTCGCCGCCGCGGCCGTCCTGGCCACCCTGCTCGCCGGGTCGGCCACCGGCCCCGCCGCAGCCGCCGACGAACCCGCCCCCGTCCTCATCGACCGCTTCGAGGGCGAGGTGCCGCTCGGCAACAACCCGCCCGCCGACGCCATCTTCACCTGGGGCGGCGACGCGGACGACCACCCGCAGCTGAAGCTGGCGAGACGCGCCGACGCCCCCGAGGGCGAGCAGGTCCTCGAAGGCTCCTACGACATCAGCGCGTACGGCGGGTTCAGTCACGAGTTCGCCGTGGACACCCCGCCGCAGAACTGGACCGCCCACAAGGGCATCCGCTTCTGGTGGTACGGCCAGAACACCGCCCCCCTGCCGCCCGGTTCGGGCAAGCGCGTCAACTTCGAGATCAAGGACGGCGGCGCGAACGGCGGCGCGTCCGAGCTGTGGACCACCTCCTTCACCGACGACTGGGAGGGCTGGCACCTCGTCGAGATCCCCTTCGCGGACTTCGTCTACCGGGCCGACTACCAGCCCGTCGGCGGCATCGACCAGATCCTCGGCCTGAACGAGATGTGGGGCTACGCCCTCACCCTCCCCGGCGGCGCGCCCGGCGAATTCGCCCTGGACGCCGTCGAGTTGTACGGCAAGGCGGAGCCGGCGCTCACCGCGAGCGTCGTCACCGACACGGCCGTACGCCCGGTGAGGAACGGCGCGAGCGCGGAGCTGACGCTCTCCGTCGCCACCACCGGCTCCGTCCCCACCGAGGAGCCGGTGACCATCGCGTACGCCACCAAGGGCGGCACGGCGGAGGCCGGCAAGGACTACACCCCGGTCGCCGGCAGCCATACCTTCCCGGCGGGCACGGCCTCCGGCACCACCCACAAGGTCACCGTCCGCACGGCGAAGGCGTCGAAGCCCGCCGAGGCGAAGACGATCCCGCTGGAACTGACCGTCACCGGCGCGAAGGCCCCCCGGGAGAACCCGCAGGTCGTCATCGACGCCCACGGACTCCCGTACCAGAACGCCAAGTTGCCCGTGAAGCAGCGGGTGGCGGACCTGCTGGGACGCCTCTCGCTCGCCGAGAAGGCCGGCCAGATGACCCAGGCCGAGCGCAACGCGCTCCGCGCCCCCGGTGACATCGCCGCCTACGACCTCGGCTCGCTGCTCTCCGGCGGCGGCTCGGTTCCCACCCCGAACACGGCGGCCGCCTGGGCCAAGATGGTCGACGCCTACCAGCTGCGCGCCCAGGCAACCCGCTTCCAGATCCCGCTGATCTACGGCGTGGACGCGGTGCACGGCCACAACAACGTCGTCGGCGCGACGATCATGCCGCACAACATCGGCATCGGTGCGGGCCGCGACCCGAAGAGCGCGGAGAAGACCGGGGCGATCACCGCGAAGGAAGTCCGTTCCACCGGTGTCCCGTGGGACTTCGCGCCGTGCGTCTGCGTCACCCGTGACGAGCGCTGGGGCCGCAGCTACGAGGCGTTCGGCGAGGACCCGGCCCTCGTCGAGGCCATGGAGACGGTCATCCAGGGCATGCAGGGCAGCCCGTCCGGCAAGGACCTGCACCGCAACGACAAGGTGCTCGGCAGCGCCAAGCACTTCGTCGGCGACGGCGGCACCGAATTCGGCTCCTCCACCACCGGCTCCTACACGACCGACCAGGGCATCACCAAGGTCACCCGCGAGGAGCTGGAGGCGGTGCACCTGTCGCCGTTCGAGGAGTCGGTGAAGCGGGGCGTCGGCACGATCATGCCCTCGTACTCCTCCCTCGACATCCTGGGCGACGACCAGGGCCCGGTGAAGATGCACGCGAACGCCGAGATGATCAACGGCGTCCTCAAGGACCGGATGGGCTTCGAGGGCTTCGTCATCAGCGACTGGCAGGCCATCGACCAGATCCCCGGCGACTACCCGAGCGACGTCCGTACGTCGGTCAACGCCGGACTCGACATGATCATGGTGCCGACCGCGTACCAGGACTTCACCAAGACCCTGAAGGACGAGGTCACCGCGGGCCGCATCAGCGAGGCCCGGATCGACGACGCGGTCGCCCGCATCCTCACCCAGAAGTTCCGCCTCGGCCTGTTCGAGAAGCCGTACGCGGACACCACCCACCTCGACAAGGTCGGCTCGGCCGAACACCGCGCGGTGGCCCGTGAGGCGGCCGCGAAGTCGCAGGTGCTCCTGAAGAACGACGGGGCCGTCCTGCCGCTCAAGCCGAACCAGAAGGTGTACGTCGCCGGGTCCAACGCCGACGACATCGGCAACCAGGCCGGCGGCTGGACGATCAGCTGGCAGGGCTCGTCCGGGAAGACCACCCCGGGCACGACGATCCTGGACGGCATGAAGAAGGCGGCGAAGAACCCGGAGTCCGTGACGTACTCGCGCGACGCATCCGCCGCCACGGACGGCCACGACGTCGGTGTGGTGATCGTGGGCGAGACCCCGTACGCCGAGGGCATCGGGGACGTCGGCAACGGCCACGACCTGGAGCTGACGGCGGCCGACAAGGCGGCGGTCGACAAGGTCTGCGCGGCGATGAAGTGCGCGGTACTCATCGTCTCGGGCCGCCCCCAGCTCATCGGCGACCAGCTCGGGGACATGGACGCCCTGGTGGCCTCCTGGCTGCCGGGCTCCGAGGGCGACGGCGTGGCCGACGTGCTGTACGGCAAGCGCGCCTTCACCGGACAGCTGCCGGTGACCTGGCCGAAGTCGGAGGCGCAGCTCCCGATCAACGTCGGGGACGGGACGTACGACCCGCAGTTCCCGTACGGCTGGGGCCTCACCACCCTGAAGAAGCCCCCGGCCGGCGGCGAGCTGACCTTGTCCGCTCTGGCTCTCGCCGCCCAGATCGCCGAGAAGGCGAAGCTGGGGAAGACCCCGGCGGGCAAGGCGATCGTGGACCAGGCCCGGCTGCTGGTCCAGCAGAAGATCGACGGGAAGTTCGGACAGGCGGTCGCGAAGCCCTTCGCGGAGGCGGACCACCTGCTGCTGAAGGGTGACCTGACCGGAGCCGTGGCCAAGCTCCGCACGGCGTACCGAGCCGCTTAGTAAGCGGCCCTCCAGACGGGCGACGGCGTTCGTCGCCCGTCTGGAGTAGCGTTAAGTATGAGGAAAAGGCTTTTCCCCGCGCTGCTGGCGGGCCTGCTGCTCATCCTCGCAGCGGCGGCTCTCGCCCTGACCTCCCCCGCGTCGGCCGCGCCCGCCGCGACCCCCCAGGACGCTGCTCAGGCCCTGCGCGACGACCCGGTCTATGTGGACCCGGGCGCTCGCGATCAGCTCTCCGTCGCTGACGAGAAGGCCCTGGAGAACAAGATCACGGACGCCGACAAGCCGGTCTTCGTCGCCGTCCTCCCCGACACCCCCGCCTTCCCCGAGGAAGACCTCCTCCAGACCCTGCGCAGCGACACCGGCATCACCGGCGTCTACGCGATACGCCTCGGCGACGGCTTCGACGCGGGCGCGGATCCGCAGGTCATGCCCACCCGGGCGGTCGAGAACCTCACCGCCGCCGTGGAGAACCCCACCACCGCCGGCAACGCCGATGCCCAGCTCAACGCCTTCGTCGACCGTGCCGTCGAACAGGCCCGGGGCACCGCCCCCGCCTCCTGGTCCGGCGGCGGAGGAGCGGCCGACGAGTCCGGGGCCCCGGTCGGCGGTCTGATCACGCTCGGCGCGCTCGTGGCGGCGGGCGGCGCGGGGGCGTACGCCATCTCCCGCCGCAACAAGCGCCGCAAGGAGGAAGAGGAGCGCGTCGCCCTCGACAAGCTCCGGGTCGTCGTCGACGAGGACATCACCGCGTACGGCGAAACCCTGGAACGCCTGGACTTCCACCCCGCCGAGAAGGGCGCGGACGACACCATGCGCGCCGACTACGAACGGGCCCTGGACTCCTACGAGAGCGCCAAGACGAAGATGGACCGGGCCACGCACCCGTCGGACGTGCGCGGGGTCACCCAGTCCCTGGAGGACGGCCGCTACTCCCTCGCGGTCCTGGAGGCCCGCCGCACCGGCGAGGCGATCCCGGCCCGCCGCCCGCCGTGCTTCTTCGACCCGCGCCACGGCCCCTCGGTCGCCGACGTGCTCTGGACCCCGTCCGGCGGCGCGGCCCGCGAGGTTCCGGTCTGCGGCGCGGACGAGGTCCGCCTCAGCCAGGGCGAGGACCCCATGAGCCGTACGGTCGACGTCGGCGACGGCACCCGCCGTCCGTACTGGGAAGCGGGCCCGGCGTACGGCCCCTGGGCCGGCGGCTACTTCGCGGGCGGCCTGCTCCCCGGCCTCCTGGTCGGCACCATGCTCGGCTCGATGCTCGCCACCCCGGCGTACGCCTCCGAATACGGCGGCGGTGACTTCGGCGACGGCGGCGCGGGCGGCGACTGGGGCGGTGGCGACTTCTCCGGCTCCGACTTCGACTCCTCCGGCTTCGGCGGGGGCGGCTTCGGAGACGGCGGAGGTTTCGGGGGCGGCGGCTTCGACGGCGGCGGGTTCTGACCGCTTCCGACCCCCGGGATCCAGCTTCCAGCGCCCCGGGTTCCGGTGGATCCCCTCAGCCGGGGCCCGGGGTCCGGGGGAGTGCGCCGCGTTTCCGTCTACCGCGAGGCGTCCTCCAACTCCTGCACCTCCGGGGGAAGCTCCGTCCCGTTGTAGGACACGAAGATCTCCACGTCGTCCGGATCGTCGCCCACCGCGATCGCCACGTCCGCCGAGACACCCTTCACCTCATAGGCCGCCTTGTCCGGCCCTCTCTTCTCCCCGTCCGCTCCGTGCTGATCGCATGCGGGCTGAACGGCGGTACCGACGCGGCTGCCGGCTTCGACGGGGAAGTCCCCGACGTCCCGGTACTCCCTGCCCTCGAAGGTGAAGAACCGGGCACAGGCCGACGACTTCTGCGTACTCGTCCCGCCGTCCGATCCGCAAGCAGTGCCGCCGCATACGAGAAGCGCGACCATGAGCGTGCGTAGGCAGTGCTTGGCGAACATCGTTCCGCCTCCTGGTCGTCGTCGGTCTTCACGTCGAGTGCGGTCGGACTCGTCTAGTAGATGCTGCGCAGGCCGCGGACGTCACCGAGGCCGAGAGTCCTCGCCTTGGTCGTGCAGAACGGAGGAGTTCCGTACATGGTGAGGTTGTCGTCGTTTCCGTACAGGTCGTCGAGCCCGAAGACGTGCCCCGCCTCGTGCGTTCCTATCCCGCGGACGTCGTGCTTCCGGTAGCAGCTGCTCGTCGGGTAGTCCGTGAAATCGAAGTCCGACGTGTTGTACCGGACGTCGGCTTCCCGCAGGTCGTTCTTCTTGCCTGCGTACACATGACTCCATGTGCACGCGACCGCTATCTCGGTGGCACCGAGGTTCCCCGCGTCCCAGGTGCTGAGGCCGTCCCTGCTGCGGCAATTCCCGCCGGAGTCGACGTCCGCCTCGTAGTTCGTGTAGCCCTTGAAGGCCGCTTTCGCGGAGACTGTGTCGGAGAGGCCGCAATTGTTTGACGACCCGACGATGTTGGCGACCGCATCGCGAAAGGCTGTGGACGCCTGTGAGCGACTGAGCCCACCTGGCATTCCCCCGTCTCCGACGTACCAGTTGTAGGTGCCGTATTCCTTGAGGTCCAGGGTCTTGTAGGTCTTGTCGCTGCAGGCGCCCGGCGCCGCGGCCGTATCCACATCCGCCGCCTCCGGCTCACCGGAGGCGGGTGTGTCCGGCGCGTCAGCACCCACGCCGTCGCCCTCGTGCGTGAGGTCCGCCCCCTCCAGGGCCGGGTTGCCGACGCTGTCGGGCTGATCCGAGCCCGTCGTCTCCATGTCGACGGCATCGCCCGCCAGCTGGTACGTGACCGCCCCGTCCGCGGCGACCTGAAGGGTGAAGCCGTGTCCGCTTCCGTGCGTCCGCGTCGCGTGCACGCTCACGGCGATCCCCGGTTCGGGGACGGTGACGCCGGCTCCGTCGTGGGTGACCACCCTTCCGACCGCCTCGCAGTCGAGTGCGTCCGATCCGGACGGTAGATCCGTGATCGTCAAGTCGCCCTGAGGCAGCACGCACTCCCTCGGGCCGGGCGGTTCGGCCTCGGCGGCCCGCGCGTTGCCGGCTGTGGCGCCTGCCGATGCGACCAGCGCGAAAGTGACCGCGGTTCTCGCCATGACCGATGTCAGATAAAGCGCCATTCCCGGCGTCCCCCCGTGATGGCTCCCGCGTGCGAGAGCCGATCGGATCAACAGATCGTAAGGGTGAAGGATGCGGGATTTCCGACCAGTTCGAGTCAAACATTCTCGGCCGCACGTCCGGGCGCAACGGCACTTCCATGCAGGGGGGGCATATCGGTTCGTGATCAAGAAGTGTTCTTGGTGAGCTCCTTGAACCGGATCATCGAGGCACGGCCGCCGAACTCTCCATCGCAGTCCGTCGGTTGCACTCGCTTTACACACCACGCTCTACCGGATCAGGCGCGGCCGCGAAAGTCCCCCGGATCGATCACGACCCGATACTCGTCCTGAGGGCCGTCCCGTCATTGACGACCAGGCGTTACGGGGTGCTCCGCGGGCCCGAACGAAAATGGAGGGTCACCTGCCGCCCGACTTGATCCATGGCCATTTCACGACGCAGACGACGACAGGGGCAACGAGCATGGCCAGCAGCCACAGGCCCACGCTCGCTGGAGAGTAGATGTAGTAGCGCCATCGCTCCGGCAGGGGCGACGGCGCAAGCAGAAGCACGATCAGCGTGGCCCACGTGGCCAGCACGGCGGCTGCCATGCGTGCTGCGGTCATCTCTGTCGGCCCCTCGATGGTGGTCATCTCTATGGATCGGATGATAGAGCCACGGGGATGATCTTGGTGTGGTGGCGCCGGTGACGACCCGGTGGCCCAGCGGCAGGCTCCACGGTCGGCCCCTACGGACCGGATCGGCGCCCTCGCGTCGCAGTGCGGTGATCAGACGCCGGACACCTCAAGATCACCTTGCCTGTGACCAGCGGCATGTGATCAGCGGTGACGAGGCGGCACTCAGCAGTGGTATTCGTCCGGGCACTCGGCGAGCAGCACTCCGAAGAACAAGAAGAAGAGAATCGGCACAGTGGACACCGCAGCCATGATCAGGAATCGCCCGCGTGCCCCTCGCCGGTCTCCAGCCTGAGCCACCATGAATCCCGCTGCTGGTGCGAGCACGGCAGTGACCAGAGCCATCGGGCCGAACACCCAGTTGGTTTCTCGTCGCACGTCCGGCAACCCCATCGCATGCGCGATTGCCGGGGCGAACAGGAGGAGGGGCGCAGACGCCCACCACCACGACAGTGCTCTGATGATCCGATCCGCTCGTGCCGGCGCCAAGCCGGTCGACCTCGTTCCCCCGCGACGGCTGTCCGGCGCGATCTCAGGCGATGACATGTCCGCATCGTAGGCGGCTGAGGGGACATGCGGCCGCGAACGCCGAGGTGTTCCGATCCTCGCCGGCCGCGCCTACATCGCCGCAGCCATCCTCACCCTGGAACGTCAACGCTGAAGAGTCTCATTGGCGCTTCGGGGCGAGGACGGACTGGTGATCGCAGCCATGCGGTCGGGAACCGTCTCAGGACCAGACGAGTCGACCTTCGGTGACCCCACAGACCGGGTAGCTTCCATCGGCGATCTTCGTCAGCGTCTCCGCGACGGAGTCGAAGTACCGGGCCATCGATTCGTACTCGCCGGTGACCGTGGGCGCACCCACGAACCATCTGCCGATACGTCCGTCCCTCGCGTCGATGAACTGTCCCATCCAGCCGTCCCGGTCGGACTGGAACGGGATCCACTCCTCGCGCCATTCGCCCCCACCGGACAAGGGGTGACTCGCGTAGAGCTTCTCCATCGCCCGGACACCCAGAAAGAAGCTTCCCTCGTCCGGGAACCCGTCGAAGCCGCACCATGCCACTTCGTCGTCGACATCTTCCTCAGGTAGATCCAGATTGTTCTGCAACAGCCACGTCCGCAGGTCCCCAGGCAGGGAGATGCCCATCCGTTCTTCGGCGACCGCGAGCATCTGCTCCGTAGCGGGCCCTGGCAGATCCGCATGATCGGCTGGCGCGTGCTGCCGAAGAAGACTCATCACGCAGGACCAACTCTCAGCCACACTCATTGCCCTCTGCCCTCTGCCCTCTCTGCAGGGATGTCTCCGTCCGGCCACGCCACTGCGGAGGTGGGGAAGTACCGACCGGAGAACCTTGCAGGGACGGTACTTCGAGCACGAGTCCCATCCCTCCTCACGACCGTCCTCCGCCCCGAGGCCCATGGTCGGCCCCTCAGCGAGGTGACCGCCCGCGACTTTTCACAGACGACCCGCTGTGCCCGGCGGGGGAAGCCTCCAGGACTCCAGTGAGGGCCACGGCGTCACCCTGGAGTGGCGAAGCTGAAAACGCTCAGTTGCGTGACAGCTCTTAGGCCGCCCACCAAGCGGCCACCCCGCCGAGGACGATGATCACGCACATCGCCGCGTTGCTCTGCCGGTAGTCCACGAGGATCGCGGCGAACTCGCGAAGCATCGCGTTGGGCCAGAAGTACGCGGCCGTGGGGGAGCCCACCACCTGCCCCCGGATGCGGACCCGCCGGGCGATGAGGGCGGCCCGGAAGGCGTGGTAGTTGTTCGTGACGACCACGCACCGGTAGCCGGGCTTGGCCGCCTCCATGATCTCCTTGCTGAAGCGCAGGTTCTCCTCGGTGTTCCGCGAACGGTCCTCCCGCTCGATGAGTTCGGCGGGGAACCCCTCGGCCACCAGGTGGTCGGCCATGGCGTGGGACTCCGGCAGCTTCTCGTCGGGCCCCTGCCCGCCCGAGGTGATCAGCACGGGCGACCCACCGCGCCGGGACAGCCGCTCATGCACCTCGCGTCCCCGCTTCAGCCGGCTCGCGAGCAGCGGCGGCACGGTGGTACCGCCGATCAGCCCCGAACCCAGCACCACCACGAAGTCGGCCTTACGTCGCACCTGGAGCCGCCCGTACAGGAACGCGTAGCAGACGAAGCAGAGGAACAGGAACGAGAAGTACAACGCCAGCCCGCCGGCCGCCCAGGCCACCCCGATCAGCACCGGAGTCCGCAGCACGGCGGCCACGACGAGCAGGGCGACCACGCCGAGGACGGCGAACGCGGCCAGCAGCGACAGCAGATGGGCCGGGCTCCGGCCCTCCTTGCGCAGCATGCGTACGCCGTTGAGGAAGAGGAAGCACACCAGCACGAGCAGGGCCACCGCCCCCAGGGCCACCAGCGCCCCGACGACGTAGGGCACCGAGGGCGACTTGGAACTGACCAACCGGTACAGCAGGGCACCCAGCGCGCAGAGCACGGCGAGCCCCAGGACGACGGCGTTGCTGAACTTACGGCGTTCGAGCAGCACGCTCACGCAGAAGACGAGGAAGAGGAGCGCCGCGGGGGCGTAGGCGAGCATGCGCACAGACTAGGCAGCGTCCCGGCGGCCGTCGACGGCGAGGTGGGTCGTCCGGAGTGGGCCGGAGGCGGGGGCGGGAGCCGCCAGGGAATCGGGGCGTGCCCTTTGCGGGGTTCCGGCCGTTGAACCCGGCATGAAGAAGCGAAGCGTACTCGCCGCCGTCACCCTCGCCACCGGAGCGGTCATCGCCGCCATCGCCCCGCACCCGGGCGGCGGGGACACCGCACACGCCGCCGAACCGGCCGTCTCGCTGGGCGCGCTGGACGACGTCGGCGACCTCGGCAAGCTGGTGGACGGTGCGGCAGGGGCGACCACCTCCACCGCAGGCACGGTCACCAGCACCGTGGAAGACGCCAAGCTCAGCTGAACCGGCTGGGACAAGGACAGGGGCGGCCGCAAGGCCGCCCCTGTCGGCGTTCCCGGGCCGGGCGCGGTCAGCGGCGAGGGGGATCGATCCCGTACGACCGGACGAGACGGGCCAATTGGCGGCCCGCCGCCAGAAGGGGCTCCTCGCTCCGGTTGACCTGGGCGGTCACCTCGGCGCCCTCGATGGCGCTGATGACGGTGGTCGCCAGCTCCCGGGCGTCGCCCGCCGGGAATCCGCAGCCCAGCAGCTTGTCACGGACGAGCCGCTCCCAGCCGTTCAGCGCGTCGGCGCACGCCTTCTGCAGCTCCGAGTCGGCCCCGAGGGTCTCCAGGGCCGCCGCCGTCACCGGACAGCCGTCCACCCAGCCCGACTCCTTGAGCCCGGCCGCCAGTTGACGGGTGCAGGAGACCACGGCGTCCGCCGGGTCCGGCTCGCTGTCCAGGGCTTCCTTCAGCAGCGCTGCGAACTCCTGCTCGCCGTGCCGGATCGCGGCGACGGCAACGGCCTCCTTGCCGCCCGGGAAGAAGTGGTAGATCGAGCCGAGCGTGGCCTGCGACTCCGTAGCGATCTGCTTGATGCCGGTGCCGACGTACCCCTGCCGCTGGAGGAGGCGCGCGGTCGCCACGACGATCCGGTCCCGGGTGCTGGTCTGCATGCCGTCACTGTAGCGGAATTGGGTAGAGCGTTCGTTCTAGAGCTGTGCTACGTTCTCGACACGCGCTAAATAGAGCGTTCGTTTTAGTCAGGGGCGGGCGGGCGGAACGGCTTCCGCCTGCCCCGACCGACCCGCTGGAGGCGGCAATGAACAGCACAGCGACGCAGCACCCGGGTTCCGTGACCGTCATAGGACTGGGGCCCATGGGCCGGGCGATGGCCGGAGCCCTGCTCGACCGTGGCTACGGGGTCACGGTCTGGAACCGCACCGCTTCCCGCGCGGACGACCTGGTGGCCCGGGGTGCGGTCCTCGCGCCCGGCCCCGCCGACGCGGTCGCGGCGAACGAAGTGGTCATCCTGAGCCTCACGGACTACGTGGCGGTCCGCGCCGTACTGGAGCCGGCCGCGCAGGCCCTGCACGACAAGGTCCTGCTCAACCTCACCTCCGCCACGCCCGAGGAAGCCCGCGCCGGGGCACGCTGGGCGGCCGAGCACGGTGCCGTACAGCTCACCGGCGGGGTCAACTCGTCGCCCACGGGGATCGGGCAGCCCGACTCGGCCACGCTCTGCAGTGGGCCGCGCGAGGCGTTCGACCGGCACCGGCCGGTGCTCGAAGCGCTGACGGGCCGGGTCGACCACCAGGGCGAGGACCCGGGGCTCGCCGCGCTCTCCTATCAGCTCGGCATGGTCATGTTCTGGACCTCGATGCTGAGCTTCTGGCAGGCGATCGTCCTCGCCCGCGCGAACGGTCTGACGGCGGCCGACATCCTGCCGAGCGCCGTCGAAACGGCGACCTCGCTCCCGGAGACCTTCGCCTTCTACGCCGAACGCATCGACGCCGGAGTGCACGACGGGGATGTCGACCGCCTGGCCATGGGGGTGGCGAGCGCCGAGCACGTTCTGCACACCCACACGGAAGCGGGCGTCGACTCCACTCTCCCGGCGGCGGTCGTCGACCTGTTCCGGCGGGGCATGGAGGCGGGCCGCGCCGGGGACAGCTTCTCGTCCCTGGTGGAGCTGCTGGCGAAGCCCGGCGACCCGACCGATACGGGCACGGACGGTCGGGTCCGGGAGGATGGCCTCTCCCTACGGTGAACGGGCAAGGGAAGGGAATCAGGAGTTGCTGGAACGGCTGAACGACGCGATGGAGCACATCGAGGCCCACCTCGGTGAGCGCATCGAGGCGGCGGACCTCGCCCGGATCGCGATGACGTCGGAGTACCACTTCCGCCGGATGTTCTCCGCGCTGGCGGGGCTCCCGCTGTCGGAGTACATCCGTCGCCGCCGCATGACGGTCGCGGGGGCGGAGGTGCTCGGTGACCGTGACCGTTCGCTGCTGGACGTGGCGATGCGGTACGGCTACGACACGGGGGAGGGCTTCGCCCGGGCGTTCCGGGCCGTCCACGGCCTCGGCCCCGGGGAGGCCCGCCGGACGGGCGCGGTCCTGCGGTCCCAGCAACGCCTGACCTTCCGACTCGTCGTCGAAGGGAGTAGCGCCATGCGCTACAGCTTGGTGGAGAAGAGCGCGTTCCGGGTGGTCGGGAAGAAGGCCCGTGTCCCGCTCATCCACGAGGGACCGAATCCGGCCATCGCAGAGTTCATCCGGGGCATCGGCAGGGAGGATCTGGACCGCATCGCGGCCCTCTCGGACCAGGAGCCGGCGGGCATCGTCGGCGTGAGTGACCAGCTCGATCCGAGCCGCGCGGAGGGCACCGAACTCGACTACTGGCACGGGGTGGTGACCGGCGACACGGAGCCTCCGGAGGACCTGGACTCCCTGGACGTACCGGCAGGCACGTGGGCGGTCTTCGAGAGCGAGGGCGAGTTCCCGCAGGCCCTCCAGCATCTCTGGCGGGATGTGTTCACGCAGTGGTTCCCGTCGAACCCGTACGCGTCGAGGCCCGGCCCGGAGATTCTGCGGGTGCGGCTGACGGAGGACGGGAAGCGGGCGGAGGCGGAGCTCTGGATCCCGGTGGAGCGGTCGGCCGAAAGCTGACGTGCCGAGCGAAATATGCGGCACGGCAGAGGTTTACGGCCATGGGGCATATGCGGTGACCTATTGGTCCAGACCTATTGTGCGGGCGTTCGCGGCTCGCTAACTTTCTCGTGGCGGCGCGCGCTGTTCGGATCGACTCATTCATTCACTGACGCACAGTCATGTGTGTTGACTGAAAACGGAGTTACCGACATGCGCAGACGTATTGCCGCGTTCGCGGTGACCGTGGCGACCGCCGGAGCGATGCTCCTCGGCACCGCCTCGACCGCCTCCGCCACGGGCCCCGGCTTCTGGCTCCGCAGCCATCACGCGAGCCTGGCGGAGTGCCAGGCGGTGGGGAACGCGGGCGCTGACAACGCCCTCTGGAGCCGGGTCTTCATCTGCAACCCGTTCGCCGGGAAGCCGGGCGTGTACGAGTTGTGGGTGCGCTACTGAGACTGAGGTAGCGGGCGGACAGTGAACAGCCCCGGCTGCGGCGGCGGCCGGGGCGGTTCACTGTCGGACTGCTCAGAGGGTGGTGCCGCTGCCGTGGACGAAGGCGCTCCAGGTGGCGGGCTCGACGGTGAGGACGGGACCGTCGGTCACCTTGGAGTCGCGGATGTGGACGGCGGCGGGGTGGGTGGCGATTTCGACGCAGTTGCCGCCCTGGTCGCTGCTGTAGCTCGACTTGAACCAGTGGAGGGTGGCAGGACGGGAGACGGGGAGGGCGGCGCGGTTCATGTCTCTCCAAGCAGGGCTGCGAGCAGTGCGTCCAGGAGCCGGGCGCTTTCCTCGGCGGTCAGCGCCTGCGTCCGCAGCATCCCATATTTCTGCATGAGAGCGCTGACGTCGGCCGGATCGTCGTACAGCTCTGCTCGCAGATGCATCTCGACATAGGCGAGTTGATCGTGATCGGGGGTCTCCAGCAGGACCAGCGGCCCCGCGAGTCCCGCATGCTTCGGAGTCTTCCGAGGCATGATCTGGATGCTGACGAACGGCAGGTCCATGCAGCGTCGCAGCTGGAGGAGCTGCTTGAGCATGACCTCGGGGTCCCCCAACTCCGCGTGCAGAATGCTCTCCTCCAGGATGAAGTGGAGGATGGGACGGGGTTTGCGCTCCAGGATCTTCTGACGAGCGAGGCGGGTCGTCACCCGCTTCTCGATCTCCTCCTCTTCGAGTGGAGGGTAGTGGCTGGAGAAGACCAGCCGTGCGTAAGCCTCGGTCTGCAGCAGCCCCGGGATGAGCTGGGATTCGTACGAGAACAAGCTCACCGCGCCCTGCTCGTACTGCACGAAGTCCTTGACCAGCGCCTGATAGCGCTCCTTCCGCGGGATCTTCTCCACCGCGACCCGCAAGACGCCCTTGGTGTCCAGCAGTTCATCGAGCTGAATGGCCAGGTCCAGCTGAAGCGCCCGTCGCCCCTGCTCGATCGAGGCGATCGTGTCCTCGCCCACCCCGGCCTGCTCGGCAAGGGCGGCCTGTGTCAGCCCGGCGAGTTTGCGGAAGTGGCGTAACTGAGCCCCGACCAGCTGCCACGAAGTAACTCGCCTGATGCCGCTCTGCTTTCCCGGTTGCATGACCTGGCTTCTCCCCGTTCCGGCCCCGCTGTCAACCCGTCAGAACCCGTACAAAACCTTTTGTACGTCTCTCAGCTCTGCTTCAGCGTAGTAACTCCGTGTGAGCGTGGAAGCATGAACGAGACAACCCAACTCCCCTACTTCCGCGCCGCCTTCTACTGCCGTGAGCGCAGGTCGATCCCCGTCGTACGCAAGTTCGCCCGCAAGGCTCTGGTCGAGTGGGAGTGTGAGCAGCGGGCCGACGATGTGCTGCTCTGTGTGACCGAGCTGGCGACCAACGCGCTCCGGCACGGCGTGCCTCCGGGGCGTGGCTTCAAGGTCCACATCTACCTGGAGCGGGTGGAGAACATCATCCGCGTCGAGATGCACGACAGCGGGGGCGGTGTGGTCCGCGCGGCGGACGGGCCGCCGGAGGCCGACGACGAAGGCGGGCGCGGGCTGCTGCTCGTCGCGGCGCTGGCCGACAAGTGGGGCGTGGCCGAGCGGAACCCCGGCAAGGTCGTGTGGTGCGAGTTCAGCATCGTATGACTTGCTGTTTCGGCAAGGATGTTTGTCGTTTCGGCCTGCGTGGGCGCACTCTCGTCGTCGAGCGGTGGTGATGCCGCGTGACGAAGGAGGAGCGACATGAAGCACCAGCGGTACGACGTGGTGATCGTGGGCGGCGGGGCCGCCGGCCTGAGCGGGGCGCTGGCCCTGGGGCGGGCCCGGCGCTCGGTTCTGGTGATCGACGCGGGCGAGCCCCGTAACGCTCCCGCCTCGCACGTGCACAACTACCTGGGCCGCGAGCCCACCCCGCCCGGCGAGCTGCTGGCGATCGGCCGGGGCGAGGCCGCCGGGTACGGGGCGGAGATCGTCGAGGGCCGGGTCGCCTCGGCCGAGCAGCTTTCCGAGGGCGGGGAGGGGGAGCAGGGCTTCCGGGTCGTGACCGAGGACGGCCGGAGCGTGGAGGCGCGGCGGCTGCTGGTGACGACCGGGCTCGTCGACGAGCTGCCGCCCGTGCCGGGGCTGGCGGCGCGGTGGGGGCGCGAGGTGCTGCACTGCCCCTACTGCCACGGCCACGAGGTGGCGGACCGCCCGATCGGCGTGCTCGCCACCGGCCCACTCGCCGTGCACCAGGCGCTGATGTGGCGGCAGTGGAGCGACGACGTGACCCTCTTCCTGCACACGGGTCCGGAGCCCACGGAGGAGGAGTACGAGCAGCTGGCGGCCCGGGGCATTGCGGTCGTGGACGGCGAGGTGACGGGGCTGGAGGTCGCGGACGACCGGTTCACCGGCGTGACGCTGGCGTCAGGCCGGGTCGTTCCGCGTGAGGCCCTGGTGGTCCAGGCCCGGTTCACCGCCCGCTCGGCGGTCCTGGAGTCGCTGGGGCTGAAGCCGGTGGCGCAGGAGATGGGTGGCACGGTCGTCGGGTCCTACATCCCGACCGACCCGACCGGCGCGACGGAGGTCCCCGGGGTCTGGGCGGCGGGCAACGTCACCCGCCTCACCGAGCAGGTGATCGGCGCGGCTGCGGCCGGCCTCATGGCGGGAGGCGCGGTCAACGGCGACCTGATCACCGAGGACACCCGGCTGGCGGTGGCGGCCCGGCGGGCGTAACGGCTCTTCACCGTCGAGAGTCGAGAAGCGAACGGGTCCGATGAGTTTGTGGCCCGCCGCCGGTCCAAGTTCATGACACCAAGGTTCATGACACCAAGGTTCATGACACCAAGGTTCATGACACCAAGGTTCATGACACCAAGGTTCATGACACCAAGGTTCATGACGCCCGAGGTTCATCACACCTGGGGTTCATGGCATCCGAGGAAAGGACACCGCCATGTCGGAGCTTCTCGTCGACTTCATCACCTCCCTCGACGGCTATGCGTCAGGAGAGGGCTGGCCCGGCTTCTGGGGCCTGGAGGGCCCGGAGTACCTCGCCTGGCTCGGTGAGCAGCCCGAGGTCACCTACCTCATGGGAGCGAAGACGTACCGCCTGATGTCCGGCTTCGCGGCCGGCGAGGTGCCGGACGGCCAGGACGAGTTCAGGCCCGAGGAGGAGGAATCCGTCGACGAGCTCACGCGAGCGTCCAAGGTGGTGTTCTCGTCCTCACTGGAGGAGCCGCTGACCTGGGCCAACTCCACGCTCGTCCGCGGCGACGCCGTCGAGGCGGTCCGCGCGATGAAGGAGAACGGTTCGGGGCTTCTCACCACGATCGGCAGCCTCAGCCTGTGCCGGTCCCTGCTGCGGGCCGGGCTCGTCGACCGCTTCCGGGTCGTGATGTTCCCGGTGATCACCGGGGCCACGGGCGCGGAACGCATCTACGACGGCTATCCGGACGTCGCCCTGGACATGATCGGGCACCGCACCTTCGACGGCCGCACCCAGCTGGTCGAGTACAAGCCCCGCGTGCTGGAGCACCCGCCGCTCGGTGCCCCCGCGTGACGTCGTTCCGTGCGCGGGCGGGCAGCTCCACGGCCCGCCCCCGTCCGGCGTAACGACGGCGGGTGGACGACGGGTCGCGCGAGTGACGAACTTCGTCCGGCGGATGTGTGAGTTCCGTTTGGGGGGATACGCGGAGGGTGCCCGGGGCAACGAGGACGCCGGGAGAGGACACAGAGGGAGACTTTCGTGGGCATCATCGCCTGGATTCTTATCGGCCTGCTCGCGGGCGCCATCGCCAAGGCGCTGATGCCGGGCAAGGACCCGGGGGGCTGCCTGATCACGATGCTGCTCGGTATCGCGGGCGGCCTGCTCGGCGGCTGGCTGGGCAAGGTGATCTTCGGGGTCGATTCGATCGACGGGTTCTTCAGCCTGTCGACGTGGATCGCCGCAGTCGTCGGTTCCGTGATCCTCCTCGCCCTCTACCGCCTGATCGCGGGGAACAGGTCCCGCTGACCCGGGCGGCCACGATGCCTCGACGGGACGATTCGTCCGCATATGCCTACATTGGCAGAGGCGCGACAGGGTAGCCGTCGGGCAGAGCCGAGCCGAGGCTTCGACGCCCGCGCACGACCGACAAGAGGACATGAGGACATGACGGACACGACCCGTAAGCCGACCACGTCCGACTCCGGTGCCCCGGTGGAGAGCGACGAGCATTCGCTCACCGTCGGCCCGGGCGGGCCGATCCTGCTCCAGGACTCCTACCTGATCGAGCAGATGGCCCAGTTCAACCGCGAACGCATCCCCGAACGCCAGCCGCACGCCAAGGGCAGCGGCGCGTTCGGGAAGTTCGAGGTGACCGCGGACGTCTCCGCGTACACGAAGGCCGCGCTCTTCCAGCCCGGTACGACGACCGACCTGGTCATCAGGTTCTCGACCGTCGCCGGCGAGCGGGGCAGCCCGGACACCTGGCGTGACCCGCGCGGCTTCGCGGTGAAGTTCTACACCAGCGAAGGCAACTACGACATGGTGGGCAACAACACCCCCGTGTTCTTCGTGAAGGACCCGATGAAGTTCCAGCACTTCATCCGGTCCCAGAAACGCCGGGCGGACAACAACCTCCGCGACCACGACATGCAGTGGGACTTCTGGACCCTCTCGCCGGAGTCGGCCCACCAGGTCACCTGGCTGATGGGTGACCGGGGCATCCCGCGCACCTGGCGTCACATGAACGGCTACACCTCGCACACGTACATGTGGATCAACGCCGAGGGTGAGCGGTTCTGGGTGAAGTACCACTTCAAGACCGACCAGGGCGTCGAGACGTTCACCCAGGACGAGGCCGACCAGATGGCCTCGGCGGACACGGATTACCACACGCGTGATCTGTTCGAGCACATCCGGGACGGCGACTTCCCGAGCTGGACGCTGAAGGTCCAGGTCATGCCGTACGAGGACGCGAAGGACTACCGGTTCAACCCGTTCGACCTGACGAAGGTGTGGCCGCACGCCGACTACCCGCTGATCGAGGTCGGCCGGATGACGCTGGACCGCAACCCCACGGACAACCACGCGGAGATCGAGCAGGCGGCGTTCCAGCCGAACAACTTCGTCCCCGGTATCGGGCCGAGCCCGGACCGGATGCTCCTGGGCCGGCTGTTCAGCTACGCGGACGCGCACCGCTACCGCATCGGCGGCAACTACCAGCAGCTGCCCGTCAACGCTCCCGTCGCCCCGGTGAACACGTACTCCAAGGACGGGGCGATGGCGTACCGGAAGACCTCCGACCCGGTCTACGCCCCGAACTCCAAGGGCGGCCCGGAGGCGGACACGGCGCGCTACGGCACTCCGCCGAGCTGGTACGCCGACGGGGACATCACCCGGGCGGCCTACGTCGATCACGCCGAGGACGACGACTGGGGCCAGGCGGGCACGATGGTCCGCGAGGTCCTGGACGACGCGGCGCGGGACCGGCTGGTGGACAACGTGGTCGGCCACCTCCTGAACGGCGTGACCGAGCCGATCCTCCAGCGGGCGTTCCAGTACTGGTCGAACATCGACGCCACCATCGGCAAGCGCATCGAGCAGGGCGTCCGCGCGAAGGCCGGCGAGAAGGACCCGAAGGCGGGCGAGCAGGGCAACCCGGCCCGCTCGTCGATGCAGCACAAGGCGTAGCGCCACCGAGGGCCCACGAGACAGGCCCCCCGCCCGCCGGGGCGCGGGGGGGGGGGGGGGGGGGCCGGGGGGGAGAAGGCCGGCGGTGAAAGGGGGGGGGGGGGGGGGGGCCGCCCCCGCGGCAGAGG
>NZ_JAFEUF010000068.1:0-9518 GCF_016901035.1 Streptomyces durocortorensis | reverse complement strand
GCCCTGTTGGGGGGGGTGGTGGTAACCCGGGGCGGGGGGGTGTTGCAACCATGGGGGTTCCCCCCCGGGGGGCCCCCCCCCCCCCCCCCCGGCGGGGGGGGGGGGGGGGGGGGGCCTGCGGCGTCCACCTGTTCGGTCGCCTGCGTACCGAGGGCCGGAGGAGGCCGTGCCGGTCGCCGGTTCTAGGCTGGCCGCGATCCCAGGGGGCGACGATGCAGCGATACGACTGGTACGGCGGCGAGGAGTCCGAGCGGAACCCGGACGCCGAGGCCGAGGCGCTCAAGGCGAAGGTGCACGCCGGTATCGCGGGAGGCTGCGGGCTGACGGTGCTGCTGGCGGTCGTGGCGGGCGTGGTCCTGCTGGGCGTGGTGGTGGCGGCGATCTGGGCCTGGAGGTCCAGCCGCCACTGATCCGGCCGGGCGGTGATCCCGTGGCGCGCGCCACCGCCGCCCGGCCCTCCTCAGTGCTGAACCAGGCCGCCGACCGGGACAGGGCCGACATGTCCGGAGGGCGGCAGCGTCCGCGCGAGATCGAGCCCGATGTCCACCAGCGAGGACCGGCGCAGGCGAGCGACCTCGGCGACGGGGGTCCACACCGACGCGGCGGTGTCGCCGTTCGGCTCGGGACGGAGCCGGCCGCCGGTGACGCGGACACCGTAGAAGACGCCGACGTTCTGCAGCTCGGGCGCGCCGGGCAGGCGGCGCTCGCCCGCCGGGACCACCCGCGAGTCCACGCCGAGCAGGCGCTCGACCACGGCCTCCAGACCGGTCTCCTCGGCGACCTCCCTGATCACCGTGTCGAACGGGTCCTCCGCGTGCTCGACCCCGCCGCCCGGGAGGGTCCAGGTGCGGTCGCCGTCCGGGCTCACGGCGAGAGCGAGCAGCACCCGGCCGTTCTCGATGCACACCGCGTACGCGGCCAGTCGTCGGTCCATCGCGCGAGGCTATCTCCGGTGGCCGGTGGCCGGTGGCCGGGGCCATGTCCGGCGTCCGAGGACCCTCCTCACCGTTCAAGATCATCAACGTGCAGAATGACCCGTATGTCGATGACGAACACTCCGCAGGCGGCCACGCTCGACGACGCCCCGGAGATCAGCCGCACCCTGGCCCGCGCCTTCGCCGACGACCCGATGATGGGGTGGTTCTTCCCCGGCGGGGCCTCGCGCGAGCCCGACCTGGTCCGGTACTTCACCACGATCTTCACCCGGCAGTACGGCCGCCACGGGGTGTGCGAGCGCACCGCGTCCGCAGCCGCGTTCTGGGTGGCGCCGGAGGGGCAGGAGAAGTCCGTTCCCGACGCGGAGACGGTCGCGGAGCTGGAGGTGATCCTCGGCGACCGGGCACCGCTCTTCCGGGACGCGGTCGCGGCCGCCGCCGAGCAGGGCCCCAAGGAGCCGCACTGGTACCTGGCGGTCGTCGGCGCGGACCCGGCCGCCCGGGGCCAGGGGCACGGGGCGGCGCTGCTGCGTTCCGGGCTGGCCAAGGCCGACGCGGCGGGCCTGCCGGTCTACCTGGAGTCCTCCAAGCCGGACAACCTGCCGTTCTACGAGCACTTCGGCTTCGCGGCCCTCGGCGAGGCGCGACTGCCGGGTGGCGGGCCGCTGTTGTGGGTCATGCGGCGCGAACCGCAGGCCGCCTGACCGGACCTGACGGGACGGGGGGATGAACGCTCCCTCGGTGGCAGGAACGATTCTTCGGGGTCGGCCGAGCAGGTGGCGCAACAGGCCGGGTGCGCGACAGGTCGGGGAGTGCGGTGAGCCGGGGTGCGTGCTGAGCGGGGGAGCGCGGTCATTCGGGGAGAGCGGTGAAGAATGCTTTCTCCGCTCGGGGCCGCGCTCCATCTCCCTCTGCTCGCCCGCCCGGCGAGCGGCGGGCGTCGGACCAGATGGCCTCCAGGCCGAGGGGGCGGCCCAGGTCGTGACTGCTCCAGGGCTGCCAGGGGTCCGCCACCGCGGGCGAGTCGCCGTGCGGCGGCGCCCCCGGCGGGGCGTCGCGTTCGATGCCGTCGAGTCGCCGCTCGAACTCCGCCTGGAGGCGGTTCATCGTGGCGAGGAAGTCCCTGAGCAGGATGGTTTCTTCAGTCATGGGTCGGCACACTTCTCTGCGAGACTTCGGCTGTCACATCCCGACAACGACAGGGCCCGGCCGAGGGGACGCGGCATTTGGGTGGGCGTGCGGGGAGGTGACGCACCGGCGCGTACGGGGAAGCTGCGCGCCTCCGGGTGACCGGCTGACCCCCTCCGGTGCCCGGCCGGGGGCTCGGGTGCCTTGGGGCGCGGAAACGGAATGAGAGATCGCATGATCGTCAGGTACGTCATCGAGCGCTACCGCAAGGGCGAGGATCGCCCCGAGGGAGAGACGGACGTGACCGCCGTCGACAGCCGGGCCTTGGCGGAGATCTTCGGCTGTCCTCATGACCGGTTCGTCGACGTCTACGCGGTCGAGCCGAGGCACGCCGGAGGGCTGGCCGCCTTGACGGGGCTGGGTCTCGACCTCAACGCGTTCGACTATTTTCTGTCCGTCACCGCGGATTAGAGCGCGGCGGCATGCATGCTTCCGGCCGAGGCCGAGGACGGGATTCCTGCCCAGCGGGCCGCGCCGCCGGTCACCCCGCCGCTTCCTCCTCAGCACCCGCCCACGTCTCCGGCGCCCACACCCCCGACCGCTTCAGCGACGCCGGGCAGTGGCGGAAGATCTCGTCGATCTCGACGACCAGGGCGAGCTTCGGGCGCTGGCCCTTCAGCGTCATCGCGTCGAAGAACGGGGCGTCCGTGAAGATGCGGGCCCGGCCGTTGACGCGCAGGACGTCCATCGCGCCCGGTATCAGGTAGAGCAGGCCCACGCGCGGGTTGGCCAGGATGTTGTGGAAGCTGTCCGCGCGGCGGTTGCCCGGGCGGTCGGGCAGGGCGATCGTGCCCCGGTCCAGGACATGGGTGAAGCCGGGGGTGTCGCCGCGCGGGGTCGAGTCGCAGTTGCCGTCCGCGTCGGACGTGGCCAGGGTGCAGAACGGCGAGCGGGCCAGCAGCGCCAGGTCGTCGTCGGTGAGCCGGTCGTGGACCTTGTCGATGACGATCGGGTGCGGGGTGCCCAGCAGCTCGCGCAGTTCGTCCGCCGAGCCCAGAGGCACGGCCCCGGCCAGCGGACCGGTGGCGGGGGCGGCGGGATCGGCGGCGTACGACAAGGAAGTGCTCCGGAGCTCGTGGGGTGCGGCAGCGCACCCTCGAACGGGCGCTGTTAGGGTGACCTTACTTTGGGCCCCTCTGTGTTCCCAGGCCGGGGTGACCGGCCGACGCGGGTGGCCCTCGCGCGACAGCGCGGGCGGGCGGAGCGTCCCTCGCGCGACCGCGCCGACGAGCGACTGACGAACAAGGGTGAGGGACGAACAGTGCACCACCGCATTCCGGCTGCCCCGGTGGCCGGGTCGTGAGCGGCGCGGCCCTCCTGGAGAAGGAGAAGCCGGCCGGCGACGGCAAGGAGACGCGGCGCAAGCGCAGCCGCCCCGTGCTCGCCCTCGGACTGCTCGCCGCCCTCGCCGTGCTGTTCCTCACCGCCGTCGCCAGTCTCGCCATCGGCTCCGGAGATGTGCCCTTCCGTGACGTCGTCGACGGGGTGCTCGACCCGGACGTCTCCGTCAAGGGCCAGCTCATCGTCCAGGAGGTCCGCATCCCGCGCACCGTCGCCGGGCTGCTGGCCGGTGCGGCGCTCGGCCTCGCGGGCACGGTGATGCAGGGCGTCGCCCGTAACCCCCTCGCCGACCCCCAGCTCCTCGGCATCAACGCCGGCGCGTCCGTGGCCGTCGTCTGCTCGATCACCCTGTTCGGGTTCACGGTCGCCACCCAGTTCATCTGGTTCGGCTTCCTCGGTGCGCTGCTCGCCGCCCTCCTCGTGTACGGGGTCGGCTCCCTCGGGCGGGAAGGCGCGACGCCGGTGAAGCTCGCCCTGGCCGGGGCCGCGACCGCCGCCGTCCTCACCTCGATCACCAGCGCGATCCTGCTCCAGGACCGCGGCAGCTACGACCAGTTCCGGTTCTGGCAGCTCGGCGCGCTGACCGCCCGCAGCTCCGAGGTGCTGTGGCAGGTCTCGCCGTTCATCCTGGTCGGCACGGTCCTCGCCCTGGCCCTCGGGCCGCAGCTCAACGCCCTCTCCCTCGGCGACGACCTGGCCCGCGGTCTCGGCCAGCGCGTCGGGGCGATCCGCATGGTCTCCGCCCTCGCCGTGGTGATCCTCTGCGGCGCGGCCACCGTCGTCGCCGGGCCCATCGGCTTCGTCGGGCTCGCCGTACCGCACGCCGCCCGCCTCATCACCGGGCCCGACTACCGCTGGGTGCTCCCGTACAGCATGGTGCTCGCCCCGGTCATGCTGCTCGTCGCCGACATCGTCGGCCGGGTCATCGCCCGCCCCGGCGAGGTGCAGGTCGGCGTGGTCACGGCCGCGATCGGCTGCATCCCCTTCATCTGGCTGGTCCGGCGCAGGAAGCTGGTGGAACTGTGAGCCGGGCATCCGTCGTCACCAAGAACACGACGCACGCGGACGACGAGGGCCTCGCCGACGCCGTACGCCAGGTCTCCGCCGTACGCGGCCGGGGGCTGCGCCGCTCCTTCCTCGTCGGGGCCGCGCTGCTGGCCGCCGTCGTCGTCATGTTCGGCGTCTCGCTCAGCTTCGGCGACATGGTCATGCCGATCGGGAAGGTCGTCGCCACCCTGTTCGGCGGCGGCGACGGCGGATCGCAGTTCGTCGTGCTGGAGCTGCGGCTGCCCCGCGCCCTCCTGGCCGTCCTCGTCGGCGTGGGCTTCGGGCTCTCCGGAGCCGTCTTCCAGACCGTCCTGCGCAACCCCCTCGCCAGCCCCGACCTCATCGGCATCAGCGCCGGGGCCAGCGCGGTCGCCGTCACCGCCGCCCTGCTCTTCCAGGTCAGCGGACTCGCCCTCTCCGCGAGCGCCCTCACCGGCTCCCTGGTCGCCGGAGCCGTCATCTATCTGCTCGCCTGGCGGCAGGGCGTCGCCGGACAGCGCCTGGTCCTCATCGGGATCGGCGTAGGCATGGGGCTCTCCAGCATCGTCTGGTACGTGATGGCCCGCTCCGAGGTCACCGACGCGCAGGAGGCGTTCCGCTGGCTCGCGGGCAGCCTCAACGGCCGCTCCTGGAGCCAAGTGTGGCCGATGCTCATCGCCCTCGGCCTCCTCGTACCGCTGACCGTTCTCGCCGCCCACGCGCTGCGCCCGCTCCAGCTCGGGGACGACGCGGCCGCCGGGCTCGGCGCGAAGGTCGAGAGCGGCCGGCTCGCGCTGCTGCTCTGCGCGACCGCGCTCGCCGGGGTGGCGACCGCCGCCGCGGGGCCCGTCGGGTTCGTGGCGTTCGTCGCCGCCCCGATCGCCCGCCGGCTGGTCCCGGGCCGGGGCGCGGCCCTGCCGCAGGCGGCCCTGACCGGGGCGCTGATCGTCCTGGTCGCCGACTTCGCCGCGCAGCACGCGCTGCCCTCCGTACAGCTGCCGGTGGGCGTGGTCACCAGCATCATCGGGGCCCCGTACCTGCTCCTGCTCCTGGCCCGCGCCAACCGCGTGGGCAGCGGGGGCTGAGATGGCTGAGCAGACACTTCAGAAAGACGATGACGAAAGGCGTGGCCCTGTCGTGGCCGAACACACTCTGGAAGCCCGGGACGTCCGGCTCGGCTACGGCGAACGCGAGATCGTCCCCGGTCTGAGCGTGGCCGTGCCACCCGGGAGGATCACCGTCATCGTCGGCCCCAACGCCTGCGGGAAGTCGACCCTGCTGCGGGCCATGGCCCGGCTGCTGGCCCCCTCCGCCGGGGCGGTGCTGCTGGACGGCCGGTCCATCCAGGAGATGCCGACCAAGGAGGTCGCCTCCGTGCTCGGCATCCTCCCGCAGAGCCCCACCGCACCTGAGGGCATCACCGTCTCCGACCTGGTCGGGCGCGGCCGCTACCCCCACCAGGGCTGGTTCCGCCGCTGGAGCGCGGAGGACGACCGGGCGGTCGCGCAGGCGCTGCTCTCGACCGACGTCCTGGAGCTCGCCGACCGGTCGGTGGACGAGCTGTCCGGCGGCCAGCGCCAGCGGGTGTGGATCGCGATGGCGCTCGCCCAGCGCACCGACATCCTGCTGCTCGACGAGCCGACGACCTTCCTCGACGCCAGCCACCAGCTCGATGTCCTCGACCTGCTCACCGACCTCAACCACGAGCAGGGCGTCACCATGGTGGCCGTGCTGCACGACCTGAACCTGGCCTGCCGGTACGCCGACCACATGATCGCGATGAAGGCGGGGCGGATCGTCGCGGAGGGCCGGCCGGTCGACATCGTGACGGCGGAGCTGGTCGGCGAGGTCTTCGGGATGCGCTGCTCGGTGATCGAGGACCCGGCGTCGGCCACCCCGATGGTCGTGCCGCTGGGCCGCCACCACGTGAAGGACCCGGCTGCCTGAGCCTCGTACGGGAACGGTGGGGGTCAACCCGATGGCACCGTTGTCATTAGGTGAGGCTAACCTAAAGGGTATGAACGCTTCCGCTCCCCGCGCCCGGCGCGCCCGCCGCACCCCCGTCCTGGTGGCCGGTGCCGTCGCCGCCCTGCTCGTCGGCCTCTCGGCCTGTGGCTCGTCGGACGACTCCGACAGCTCCGCGTCCTCCTCCGCCTCCGGCGGTGCCTCCGAAGGCGCCTTCCCCGCCAAGGTGGCGACCAAGTTCGGCGAGGTCACCGTCGACAAGCAGCCCAAGCGCATCGTCGCGCTCGGCTGGGGCGACGCCGAGACCGTGCTTGCGCTCGGCGGCCAGCCGGTCGGGGCCAGCGACTGGCTGCCGTTCGGCGGTGAGGGCGTCGGCCCGTGGGCCAAGGGTATGTACGACAAGAAGCCCGAGCTCATCGGCACGATGGAGCCGGAGTTCGAGAAGATCGCCTCCCTCCAGCCGGACCTGATCCTGGACACCAAGTCCAGCGGCGACCAGACCCGCTACGACACCCTGAAGAAGATCGCCCCGACCGTGGGCGTGCCGAAGGGCGGCGACCAGTACAAGCTCTCGTGGGAGCAGCAGACCACGATGATCGCCGCCGCCATGGGCGTACCGGAGAAGGGCAAGGAGCTGATCGCGGAGACGGAGAAGAAGTTCGAGGCCGCCGCGAAGGCCCACCCCGAGTTCAAGGACAAGACCATCACGGTCGGTTCGCGTACGTCCGAGGGCTTCGGCGTCTACGTCGGCGGCACCGGGCGCATCGACTTCGTCGAGCGGCTCGGCTTCAAGAACAACCCGAAGGCCGAGGCCCAGGCCGGCGAGGGCTTCTCCGTGTCCGTCTCCAAGGAGAACCTGGACCTGCTCGACGCCGACCTCACGGTCATGACCCCGATCGGCATCCCGGCCACGGACATCAGCAACGACCCGCTCTACAAGGCCGTCCCGTCGGTGAAGGCGGGCAACGCCATCGTCTTCGACGACAAGGACATCTCGCAGGCGTTCGCCACGGACTCGGTCCTGTCCGTCTCGTACGCGCTGGAGAAGGTCGTCCCGCTCTTCACGGAGAAGGTCGCGAAGTAGTCGGCAGCCGTACGCACGCGCAGCGCCCCGTCCCGGGAGATCCGGGTGCGGGGCGCTGCGCGTGCGTGCGGAGGAGGTCAGGCGGCGGGGGCGGCCTTGATCGCGGAGATGTCGAAGGTCAGCTTCACCTTGTCGCTGACCATCACGCCGCCGGTCTCCAGCGCCGCGTTCCAGGTCAGGCCCCAGTCGGAGCGCAGGATGTCGGCGCTGCCCTCGAAACCGACGCGCTCGTTGCCGTAGACGTCGGTGGCGGCGCCGTTGAACTCCAGGTCGATGGAGAGCGGGCGCGTGACGTCCTTGATGGTGAGGTCGCCGGTGATCCGGTACGCCTCGCCGCCCAGCTGCTCGGCCTGGGTCGAGCGGAACGTCATGAGCGGGAACTTCTCGGCGTCGAAGAAGTCGCCGCTGACCAGGTGGCCGTCGCGGTCGGCGATGCCGGTGTCCACGCTGGCGATCTTCACGTCGATGGAGGCGGAGGAGTTCGCCGGGTCCGTGCCGTCCAGCGCCAGGGTGCCCTCGTGCTCGCCGAAGGAGCCGCGCACGTTCGTGACCATGGCGTGGCGCACGGTGAAGCCGATGCTGCTGTGCGCCGGGTCCAGGGTGTACGTGCCGGTCAGCGCGGCCAGCGCCGGGTCCACCGCGGGTGCCTCGGCGGCGGTGGCGGTGGCGGTCGACTTGCGGTTGAACAGAGCCATGGCTCCTCCTCGGGGGACGTGTTCGTGGAGGTTGTTTAACCTTCAACGAGATTGACTGTAGCTCCATCTTGTTCAAAGTTCAACCTTTCGGTGCGTGTCGCGCTGACCGGTGTGGCGACGGTGGGTCTCGGGCCCTCTGGCGACGCGCGTAGAACTCGGGCACTATCTCCCTGCCCCCGGTGTGCGCGGACCCCCGTGCCCGCACACCCACTGTTTTGTCATGAGCAGGAGGAATCCCCCCATGGTGACCCGTCCACGTCTCCGCTCCGCCCTCACCGCCCTGGCCCTCGTCCTCGGCGCACTCTTCGCGCCCGGGATCGGCGTCCTCGGCGGCGGCGCCACCGAGGCGCACGCCGTGACCAAACTGACCCACGCGCAGGCGACCTCCCGGTTCAGCTCGTCCGGGATCACCTGGTCGTCCTCCGGCGGCTGCTCCAACCGGAACAACCCCACCTGCACGTCCTTCGACCAGCTCAACCTGCCGAGCGCCCAGGGTGCGCAGACCCTCAAGAGCGCCACCGGCTGCGCGATCCGTATCACCGGCGGCACGGAGACCGGGCACGCCGGCGGCACGTACTCCCACTGGAACGGCTACAAGCTCGACTTCGCCAAGAGCACCTGCCTGAACAACTACGTCACCGGCACCTTCACCTACATCGGCACCCGGGGCGACGGCGCCCGCCAGTACCAGTCCGGCTCCGGCAACATCTACGCGGACGAGGGCAACCACTGGGACGTGACCTACTACAACTGCGGCGGCTGCTGACAGCGGCCCTCCGCCGAGGGGGCCGTCCCGCCCCGGGGCGCCCCCCCCCGCTGCTCAGTGCCTACGGGATCGGGGCGGCGTCCGGGCCCTCCTCCTCCAGCAGGTCCCGGGCGAAGTCCTCCCACTGCGCGTACCGGTCCGGGTAGGCGGACCGCTGGACCGCCTGGCACACATCGCCCGGCTCCATCGACTCCCAGCCGTCGATCTGGAGCAGTCCCGGGTTGGCGCTGGGCGAGGGCAGTCCGTAGAAGGACTTGGACGCGGTCGGGACGTGCGTGATCTGCGCCGGCGTGCCCCAGCCCATGCTGGGCCGCTGCTGGAAGACACCGAGCGAGTCGTGGTCGACCGCGGAGGTGTAGTTGACGAACTTCGACTCCTGCATGGCCGCCATCAGGGCGATGACCTGGGCTTCCTCCGAGAGCTCGGCCCCCTTCCCGACGCCGATGACCGTCCGGGCGTGGGCGAGCTGCTCCGGGCCGAGGTCGGACGGGGCGGCGAAGAACGTCCGCAGTTCGCTG
>NZ_JAFEUF010000595.1 GCF_016901035.1 Streptomyces durocortorensis | reverse complement strand
TCGCCAAGCAGCTTGCGGTAGGAGGCCATCTCCGAAATGCGCGCTTTGACCAGGTAATCGAAATCACCGGACACCAGATGGCACTCCAGTACATGGGGTAGCTTGAGCACCGCGCGGCGGAATTCCTCGAAAATGTCGCCGGACTTGTACGCCAAGCTGATCTCGACGAACACCAGCAGACCGGCCTTCAGATGCTGCGGATTCAGCCGCGCCGAATAGCCCATGATGATGCCCTCGCGCTCAAGGCGCCGGACCCGCTCGGTGCAGGGCG
>NZ_JAFEUF010000067.1:17425-32340 GCF_016901035.1 Streptomyces durocortorensis | reverse complement strand
GGCCTGTTCAGGGGGCGGAAACGCCCCGGACCAGCAGTAGCGCCAGATCCACCGCCGCCACGACCACCGCTCCGGCCAGCGCCGCCTTGCGCCAGCGGCGGCCGAGCGCCGGGCCCGCGAGTGACGCCGTGGCGGCCAGGACGAGCGCCGCGGCACCGGCGGCGTTCACCGGTCCGGGCGGCCCGAGCGCCAGCACGGCCGTCGCGCCGAGGAGCGGCAGCGGCAGCAGCAGCCGCGTCCCCGTGTCGCCGAGCCGGTGCGGGAGGCCCCGGATCCCGGCCGCCCGGTCCAGCGCGATGTCCGGGAGCGTGTCGGCCAGATGGGCCGCGAACCCGAGCAGGGCCCCGGCCGCCACCGTCCACCACCGGGGCGACGGTCCGCCGGGCAGGGAGAGGGCGACGGCGGCGGGCAGGGCGCCGAATCCGGCCACGTACGGCAGCCAGGACAGGGCGGTCGCCTTGAGCCGCAGGTTGTAGAGCCAGGCGGCCGCGACCGCGGCGAGGTGCACCGTACCGGCGAGGATTCCACAGGCCAGCGAGAGCGGCACGCACACGGCGAGCGCGATCCCGGCCGCCGCCCACACCGCACCGGCTCTGACCGTGCCGTCCGCCGCGGGCTTCCCCCGACGGCCGGCCCGGGCGTCACGCCGTGCGTCGTACGCGTCGTTGCACCAGCCCACCGAGAGCTGGCCGGTCAGCACCGCCGCCGTGACCAGAGCGGAGCGGGGGCCGCCGAGACCGGAGCCGAGGGCGAGGGCGCAGGCAAGGGCGGTCACCGCGAGCGCCGGCCCCGGGTGGCACGCGAACGCGAGCCCCACGACCCGGCCCCGCCGCCCCGCACCGGCCGGACCCGCGCCTGCGGAACCCACACCGGCCGGATCCACACCAGCCGGGCTCACCCTCTCCGTGGCGTCCATCGGGCGATCGTAGGGGCCTGGCGCCCCGTCAATGCCGCGACCGGGCGGGTCTTTTGCGGCTTTCTACCCCACTTCGTGGGCAGGATGGGGGGATGACGCCACCGACGCAGGAGGCAGGATGACCCGCATCGCCGCGGTGCACGGGGCTCTGCCGCCCCACCGCCACACCCAGCGCGAGGTCACCGACATGGTGGCCCGCACCTGCCTGCCGCCCGGCGCCGACCGCCGGGTCCTGGACCGGCTCCACGAGAACGCCCGAGTACGCGGCAGGCACACCGTGCTGCCCCTGGACGACTACCGCGACCTCGACGGCTTCGGCGCCTCCAACGACGTGTTCATCCGGTCCGCCGTCGACCTCGGCGCCCAGGCCGTACGCGCTGCGCTGCGGACCGCGGGACTGCGCCCCACCGACGTCGACCTGCTGATGTTCACCTCCGTCACCGGCATCGCCGCCCCCTCGATCGACGCCCGGCTCGTCACCCGCCTCGGGATGCGGTCCGACGTCAAACGGCTGCCCGTCTTCGGCCTCGGCTGCGTCGCCGGAGCCGCCGGGACGGCCCGGCTGCACGACTACCTCCTCGGCCGCCCCGACGACGTGGCCGTGCTCCTGTCGGTCGAGCTCTGCTCCCTCACCTTCCAGCGCCATGACACCTCGCCCGCCAATCTCGTGGCGACCGCGCTGTTCGGCGACGGAGCGGCCGCCGTGGTCGCCCTCGGCGGACGCCGGGCCGTCGCCGGGCCCGAGGTCGTGGCCACCCGCAGCCGGATGTACCCGGACACCGAACACGTCATGGGGTGGGACGTCGGCTCCACCGGGTTCCGCGTCGTCCTGGATCCGGCCGTGCCGGACGTCGTGCGCCAGTACCTCGCCGACGACGTACGGGAGTTCCTCGACGAACACGGCCTCAAACCGAAGGACATCGCCCACTGGGTCTGCCACCCGGGCGGCCCCAAGGTCCTGGAGACCGTCACCGAGGTCCTCGACCTGCGCGACGGCGCGCTCGACGTCACCTGGCGCTCGCTGGCCGACGTCGGCAACCTCTCCTCGGCCTCGGTCCTGCACGTCCTGCGGGACACCATCGAACAACGACGCCCGGAGCCGGGCACCCCCGGGCTGCTGCTGGCCATGGGCCCGGGATTCTGCTGCGAACTGGTGCTGCTGCGCTGGTAGGAAGGAACGGCTCATGACCTGGTACACCCTCCTGGTGCTGGCCGTCGCGGCCGAGCGCCTCGCCGAACTCGTCGTGGCCCGCCGCAACACCCGCTGGAGCCTCACCCGGGGCGGCGTCGAATCGGGCCGCGGGCACTATCCGGCGATGGTCGCCCTGCACACCGCGCTCCTGGCCGGCTGCCTGGCGGAGGCCGGGTTCGCGGACCGCCCCTTCCCGCCGGTCCTCGGCTGGGCGATGGTCGCCGTCGTGGTGGCCGCGCAAGCGCTGCGCTGGTGGTGCATCCGTGCGCTCGGCCCCCGCTGGAACACCCGCGTCATCGTCGTCCCCGGCCTGCCTCGCGTCACCGGCGGCCCCTACCGGTGGCTGAGCCACCCCAACTACGTCGCCGTCGCCGCCGAGGGCCTCGCGCTGCCCCTGGTCCACGGAGCGTGGGTGACCGCGCTGGTGTTCACCGTCCTCAACGCCGCGCTCATGGTCGTACGGATCCGGTGTGAGGACGGGGCGCTGGCCCGCCTCCCCGCCATGGACGCACGGGCGTGATCGACGTCCTGGTCGCGGGCGGCGGACCGGCCGGTCTTGCCTCCGCGATCCGCGCCGCCTCCGCGGGCCTGGAAACGGTGGTGGTCGAGCCGCGCACCGCCCCCGTGGACAAGGCGTGCGGCGAGGGCATCATGCCCGGAGGCGTCGCGGCCCTGCGCGACCTCGGCGTCCTGGTGACCGGCCACGAGCTGCGCGGCATCCGCTACACCGACGGACGGCACAGCGCGGAGGCGGCCTTCCGGGGCGGCCCCGGCGCGGGCGTCCGCCGCACCGAACTGCACGCCGCCCTGCACGAGCGGGCCGCCGCCCTCGGCGTACGTTTCGTCCCGGCCAAGGTGGGGGAGGTCCGGCAGGACGAGCACACCGTCACCGCCGCCGGACTCACCGCACGCTGGCTCATCGCCGCCGACGGCCTCCACTCGCCGCTGCGCCGCACCTTGGGCCTGGACCGGCCCGTCCCCGGCCCCGGACGCTACGGGCTGCGCCGCCACTACACCCTCGTCCCCTGGACGGACCACGTCGAGGTGCACTGGTCCCGGCACGGCGAGGCGTACGTGACCCCGGTCGGCGAGCGACTGGTGGGCGTGGCCGTCCTGAGCCGCGACCGCCGCCCCTACGACCGGCACCTGGCCGCCTTCCCCGCCCTCGCGGCCCGGCTCGCGGACTGCGCAGGAGCCACCCCCGTACGCGGGGCCGGGCCGCTGCGGCAGCGCGCGCTGGACCGGCGGGCCGGGCGTGTCCTGCTCGTCGGGGACGCCGCGGGGTACGTGGACGCCCTTACCGGGGAGGGCATCGCCCTCGCGGTCACCACCGCGACGGCCGCGGTCGACTGCCTGACCGCCGGTCGGCCCGAGGACTACCCCCGCCGCTGGGCGCGGGACACCCGACGCTACCGCCTGCTCACCGCCGCCCTGCTGGCCGCCGCCGGCCACCCGTCCTCGGGCCGGTTGATCGTGGCCGCGGCCCACCGGGCGCCCGCCGTCTTCCGCACTGCGGTCCGTGCGCTCCAATGAGGCCGCCGCGGCATGTACGGCAAGCCGCTCGCTCGAATGGCGGTTCCCTCATTTCGGGCATAACGTCGGTCGGGTGATCGCCCGCGCTCACGCCGGGCACTGCCCCCGGCACGAGAGACGAACTCCACCATGACGGGCTCCCGCGCGACACCCACCCCCACGGCCGCAGCGCCCGACCGGCAACGCGGCGGACTGGCGCTGCTGGTCATCGCCTCGTGTCAGCTGATGGTGGTGCTCGACGTCACCATCGTCAACATCGCGCTGCCGCACATGCAGAAGGACCTGGGGTTCTCCACCGAGAACCTCTCCTGGGTCGTCAACGCCTACACGTTGACCTTCGGCGGGCTGCTGCTGCTCGGCGGACGCCTCGGCGACATCCTCGGCCGGCGCAGGGTCTTCATCTTCGGTGTGCTCCTCTTCGTCTTCGCCTCGCTGCTCGGCGGACTGTCCCAGGAGGGCTGGCAGTTGCTGGCCGCCCGCTCCCTCCAGGGCGTCGGCGGCGCGATCGCCTCACCGACCGCCCTGTCGCTGATCACCACCACGTTCCGCGAAGGCCCCGAACGCAACCGCGCGTTCGGGGTGTTCGCCGGCGTCTCGGCGGGCGGCAGCGCGATCGGGCTGCTGGCGGGCGGCATGCTGGTGGAGTGGCTCGACTGGCGCTGGGTGCTGTTCGTCAACGTCCCCATCGGCCTGCTCATCGCGTTCGCCACCCCCCGCTACATCGCCGAGTCCGAGCGCCACGCCGGCCACTTCGACATCGCGGGCGCCCTGAGTTCCACGGTGGGCATGGTGCTGCTGGTGTACGGCTTCATCCGCGCGTCCGAGGACGGGTGGACCGACTCCCTCACGCTCGGCTCGTTCGCCGCCGCCGTCGTCCTCCTGGCGTTGTTCATCGCCATCGAGCGCCGCTCCCGGCAGCCCATCACCCCGCTGTGGATGTTCCGCGACCGCAATCGCGCCGGGTCGTACGCGATGATGCTCAGCCTCTCCGCGGCGCTCTTCGGGATGTTCTTCTTCCTGACCCTGTTCGTGCAGGACGTGCTCGACTTCAGCCCGCTGCGGGCCGGCCTCGCCTTCCTGCCGGTGAGCGCCGTCATCGCGGTCAGCGCCGGTATGACCTCCCAACTGCTGCCCCGCTGGGGCCCCAAACCCTTCATGGTGGTGGGCGCGCTCCTGGCCGCCGCCGGGCTCGGCTGGCTGACGCTGACCGATGTCCACAGCTCCTACCTCGGCTCGATCCTCGGCCCGATGCTGGTCTTCGGCTTCGGCATGGGCATGCAGTTCGTCTCGCTGACGCTGATGGCGGTGTCGGGCGTCGCCCCGAGGGAGGCGGGCGCCGCCTCCGGCATCCTCAACGCCACCCAGCAGGTCGGCGGCTCGCTGGGGCTGTCCATCCTCGTCACGACGTTCGGCACGGCCAGCCGCAACGAGGCGACCGAGCAGATGCCGGGCTTCCGCGAGGACGCCACACGCGCCCAGCTCGAAGAGGCCCAGAGGACCGGCCAGCTGCCACCGCCCTGGGGCGACGAGATCCTCACCTCGGGCGTCTCCAGCGCCTTCGTCGTCGCGGCATGCTTCGCCGTGGTGGCCGCCCTGGTCGCCCTGTTCGTCATCCAGGTCCGGCCCGCCGACCTGGCCCGCCTCCAGGGCGGCGCGACCCCGCTCGCCGGGGAGACGGCGGGCGACGACGAAGCGGACGAACCGACTCCGGGCCTGGACGAGGCACCGCCCGGCCGGGACGGGCCACGGCCCGAACCGGACACCGACCCACCCACGAAAGGCCGCTGACCCATGGACTGGACCCTCGAAGTGATCGTGCTGCCCGTGACCGACGTCGACCGGGCCCGCGACTTCTACCGGGACAAGCTCGGCTTCCACGTCGACATCGACGCCGAGGTGATGCCGGGCGCCCGCGTCGTCCAGCTGACGCCGCCCGGATCCGGCTGTTCGATCGCCCTCACCGACGGTCTGCCCAACCCGACCGGAACCCCGCAGCCGGGCACGTACCACGGGCTCCAGCTCTGCGTCACCGACATCGACGCCGCGCACGCCGAACTCGTCGGCCGGGGCGTCGAGGTCTCCGCGCCGCAGCGGTACACCGACGAGGACGGCGCGACCTTCATGTACTTCACCGACCCGGACGGCAACGGCTGGGCGGTGCAGGAGTACCGCCGCCGGAAGACCGAACCCCTGCACCGGCTCCTCGCCGACCGGGCCGCGGGGAACGCGGGGGACACGGTGGGGTGAACCGGATGCGGAGGTGGATCGCGCCGCGCCCGGTCCACCAGAATGCTCCCCGTATCGAGTGCAGAGATCCATCAGCGCAAGGGAGCGGCATCCACATGGGCGGCAACGCAGACATGGTGGCTTTCGTCCAGGCGCGGCTCGCCGACGAGGAACACGTCGCACTGGCCGCCGGCGGGGACCGATGGCGGTGCCCGGCCGATGTGCCGGGAGAGGTCCACGACCGCACGGGCGGGGTGGCGTTCACGGTGCGGGGCCGGGGCTTCGACCAGCACATCGCCCTCCAGGACCCCGCGCGGACCCTGGAGCGCATCGAGACGAACCGCGTCATGCTCGGCGAGTACGTCGAGGTGGCCGACCTGGACACCGACCGCCCGGCCGAGGACTTCCGCTCCGGCCGTGCGGTGGGCCTCGGGTTCGCCGTACGGCAACTCGCCGCGGAGTACGCGGGCCACCCCGACTACCAGGCGCGCTGGCTGCCCAGGTTCATCCAGTAGCGGGGGGTGCGGGACGCGTCGGGAACCCCTGACTTACTCTCAAGTAAGTCCCGGTTCGCCGAGTCCCGTCGCCGAAGGAGAAGCATGTCCCGCCAGACGCGTTCCGCCGTCCTGCTCGCCGGGCTGATGGGCGGTGCGGGGGTGCTCCACTTCGCCGTCCCGAAAGCCTTCGACTCGACCGTGCCCCGGATCCTGCCCGGAAAGCCGCGTACCTGGACGTACGCCAGCGGAGTGGTCGAACTCGCCCTGGCCGCGGGCCTCGCCCACCCCCGGACGCGCCCGGCCGCCGCGCGGGTGACCGCCGGATTCTTCGTCGGTGTGTTTCCGGCCAATGTGCAGATGGCCGTCGACTGGCGTCACCGGCCCCGGCCGCAGCGGGTCGCGGCCCTCGCCCGGCTGCCCCTCCAGGTGCCGCTGGTCCTGTGGGCACGGGGTGTCGCCCGGGGCGCCGACGGGCCCTGAACGGACCGTAGTCGGTGTGGTACGAGCCGGTGACCGCGAAGGTCATCCACGGCAAAATGGCGTTGCTCTCTGGTGAGGAGTGATCCCGCCGTGTAGCGTCGCCGGAAGATGTCGTGGTTCGCAGTACCTGCCCGCGCCTGGCGCGGGCGTTTTGCTGTGCAGTGCCTGAGAACCAGGGCGATCACCTCCGGGTCCGCGCGGTGCGGATCCGTTTACTGCTGAGAGGTACAGGCATGGCCAGCGGAACCGTCAAGTGGTTCAACTCGGAAAAGGGCTTCGGCTTCATCGCGCAGGACGGCGGCGGCCCCGACGTCTTCGCGCACTACTCCAACATCAACTCCTCCGGCTTCCGTGAGCTCCAGGAAGGCCAGGCGGTGACCTTCGACATCACCCAGGGCCAGAAGGGCCCGCAGGCGGAGAACATCACCACCGCCTGATCCGGGTTGACCGACCCTGGAGCTTCCGGGAGCGAGAACGGAGGGCAGACCCATGCTGAAGGCCATCGCGGACGTGCTTCGCTCCATCGGAGGAGCCATCGCCACTGTGGTCACGTTGCCCTTCCGGGCGCTGGCCCGACTGTTCGGGGGTGCGTCGAGCAGCGCGCGCGGACACCACTGAACCCATGACATGCCGGGGACGGGGCGGCCGGTCAGCCCGTCGACTCGTCCGGGGCAGGATGCTCCTCGGGGTGCGCGCCCGCGTTGCGCGGCGCGTCCCGGCCGGCGCCGGCCTCGTCCAGCTCGGGCTCGTCGTCCTGACGGGCCACCCGGTCCGGGACCGGTATGTCGAGAGCGTCCTCGCCCTCCTGGTTCTGCTGGTCCGGCAGGTCCGCCGGGATGGGAGGCGGGCTGCCGGAAGCACCGGTGTAGGCGGCGCCTTCCGGCCTGCGGTCGGTCATGAGAGCTTCCTTCCGTGCGCCCGGTGTGACCGGGACGAGTGGTGCGTCCAGGTGGGTACCCGCGCTCCGGGAGAAGATGCGGGGCCCATGGCGTACGGCCATATTGGGAGCCCCGGGCCACCGGCCGACGGCGTGTCGTACGGCACGGAGCGGCGGAGACGTCGCCCGCGGAGTGTGGCGCGCCCGAGCGTGGGTACCCGGGGCGATGCCCCACTCGGGTGGACGACCTCACCCGACGAACCCGGCGGAAGGATGCCCCGCATGCTGATGGCCCACCCCACGGTGCTGCGCAATCTGATCGAGCAGTACGAGGCCCTGCGTGCGCTGCACGCGGAGAGCGGCGACAAGGAGGCCCGGCAGCGCATGGACGACGTGGCCTACACGCTGTGCGTGTCGACCGGCACGGGCGACGTGGACAGCGCGCTGGTCGCCGCCCGCCACCGGTTGCCCGGCGCCCGGCCCGAGGACGACTCCGTCCTCTCCGCCTGAGCACCGTCGACCGTAGAAAAGGGGAGGGCACTGTGGTCCGCACGGTGGGCGTCGAGGAAGAACTGCTGCTGGTCGATTCGGCGAGCGGGGAGGCACGGGCGCTGTCCTCGGCGGTGCTGGCGATCGCCGAGAAGGACGCGGCCGGGGAGTCGGCCTTCGAATCGGAGCTGCACCGCCAGCAGGTGGAGTTCTCCACCCACCCCTGCGCGGACATGGACGAGCTCGCCGAGTCGGTCCACCGGTGGCGGGCCGAAGCCGTACGGCACGCCCCCCCCCCCCGGGGGGGGGGGGGGGGCCGGGGCGGTTTCCGTGGGCCGGGGGAGGGCCGTGCGGAACTCGGGTCCACCTCCTGATGCCCGGTGTGCGCCCGGTTCACACCCCAAGCGGGGCCGTGGGTTCCGTTCCCGCCCTGGCGCAGACCGAGGCGGCCGTCGCGGCCGCGTATTCCAGCATCGACCGTGCCTCCGCACCGGACAGCCCGGTCCGCCACCCGGTCTCCGCCCCCAGCCAGGCCAGCATCCCCGCCATGAACGCGTCACCCGCGCCGATGGTGTTCACCACCCGCACCGCCAGGGCGGGGACGGAGACCGCCGGAGCGTCCTGGACGTACGCGGTGGCGCCCCGGGCACCCCGGGTCAGCACCACCAGCCGCCCCTGCCCGGCGAGCCTCCGGCAGCTCGCCTCCGGCTCCTCGTCCGGCCACAGCCGTACCAGATCCTCGTCGCTCGCCTTCACGACCCGTGCGAGCCCGCACAGCTCACGCAGCCGCTCCAGGCTCCGTACGGGGTCCAGGGTGCGGTCCTCGCGCACATTGGGGTCCACCGCGAGCACACCGCTGCGCGCGGCAGCCCGGGCGGTGGCGGCCACGACCTCCGCCGCCGGCTCGACGACCGCGGCGAGCCCGCCGACGTACACCGAGCCGAAACGCGACACCTCCGCCGTGCGGTCGGGCAGCGCGAAGGTCGCCGTGTCGCCGAGATGAAAGCGGTACGTGTTCCCGTGCTCACCCGGGTCGGCCACCGCGAGCGCGGTGGGCAGCGGCGGGCGGGCGCTCAGCGAGAGATCGACGCCCGCCCCGGTCAGCCACGCCTCGATGCGGCTGCCGAAGGCGTCGTCGCCGAGCCCGCCCACGAAGGACGGCCGCCCGCCGAGACGGGCCAGACCCACCGCGACGTTCGCCGGCGCACCGCCCGGCTGGGCCACCCGGACCGCGGCGTCCTTCCCGGCCGGCACCAGATCCACCAGCGCCTCACCGAGCACCAGGACCGAGCCGGGGTCCCGGCCGGGCCCGGGATCCGAGGACGCGGTGTCCGTCACGGCTCCACCACGATCTTGCGGCCGATCCCCGCCTGGAACCGCTCGATCGCCTGCGGGTACTGCTCCAGCGGCAGCCGGTCGCTGATGAACACCGACGCGTCCAGCACCCCGCTCGCGAAGAGCGCGGCGGCCCGCTCGTAACTGTGCAGGACCGCCATCGACCCCGTGATGGTGATCTCCTGGTTGTAGATCTTGTACGGCTCGATCACCGCCGTCGTGGCGTAGTCGGAGACCCCGAACTGGAGGAACGTCCCGCCCTTGGCGACCCTCCCCAGCCCGTCCTGGATCGCCCCCGCGTTGCCGGTGGCGTCGATGACGACGTCCCAGCCGCCCGGACGGTCCAGCTCCTCGGCGCGGGCGGCGGCCCCGGTGCAGCCGAGCGTCGTCGCGGTCGCCAGCCGCTGTGCGTTGATGTCCAGCATGTCCACCGAAGCCGCGCCGGTGCGCTTGGCCAGCTCCAGCATCATCAGACCCATGGTCCCGGACCCGTAGATCAGCACCTGGGCCCCGAGGTTGCCGTTCAGGACGTCATAGCCGCGCACCGCGCAGGACAGCGGCTCGATCAGCGCCGCGTCCCGGACGTCGATGTGCTCCGGCAGGCGTACGCAGTTGGCGACGGGCGCCACCGCGTACTCGGCCGCGCCCCCGGGCACGGTCACGCCGATCGCTGCCCAGTTGTCGCAGAGGTTGCCCCGGCCGGAACGGCAGTAGCGGCACTCGTGACAGTGCAGCGAGGGGTCCACGGCCACCTTGTCGCCGACGGACAGCTCGGTGACGTCCGCACCGAGGCCCACGACCTCCCCGGCGAACTCATGACCCGGCACGATCGGCAGGGTCGGCGCGAACTCGCCCTGGAGGATGTGCAGATCGGTGCCGCACAGCCCGCACGACGCCACCTTGACGACCACGTCCCGCGGTCCGGGCGTGGGGTCCGGGACGGTGGTCACGGAGACCTTGCCCACGGCTTCGACGATGGCTGCCCTCATTTGACTGCTCCCAGCGAGAGGCCCTGGACGAGTTTGTCCTGGGCGGCGTAGCCGGCGACGAGCACCGGCAGGGACACGACCACGGACGCCGCGCACAGCTGGGCGAGGAAGAGACCCTGGCTGGTGACGAAGGTGGTCAGATGGACGGGTGCGGTCCCGGCGACCACGCCGGTCAGCACCCGTGCGAACAACAGCTCGTTCCAGCTGAAGATGAAGCAGATCAGGGCGGTCGCGGCGATCCCGGGACCGGCGACCGGGGCGACGACCCGGCGCAGCACCGTCGGCAGCCGGGCCCCGTCGACCTGCGCCGCCTCGATGATGGAGACGGGCACGTCCGCGAGGAAGGACTGCATCATCCACACCGCGATCGGCAGGTTCATCGAGGTGTAGAGCAGGACCAGCAGCCAGATGTTGTCCAGCAGCCCCGTGTTCTTCGCGAACAGGTACACCGGCAGCAGCCCGGCGACCACCGGGAGCATCTTGGTGGACAGGAAGAAGAACATCACGTCCGTCCACTTGCGCACCCGCCGGATCGAGAGCGCGTACGCGGCGGGCAGCGCGAGCAGCAGCACCAGCACGGTCGAGAAGAACGAGGCCGCCAGCGAGTTGACCAGCGGCGGCCACGGCGTCGGGCCGCCCCCGCCGCCGAAGAAGGTGCGGTAGCCGTCCAGGGTCAGTGCGGCGGCGAGCGACGGCGGGTTGGTCGCCGCGTCGGCCTCCGCGTGGAAGGACGTCAGCACCATCCACAGGGCCGGAAGGCAGAAGCCGATGCCCACGACCCAGGCGACCACACCCAGGGCCGCCGAGCGCCGACGGGCCTTGCGCTCGGGCCCGGTGGCGGACGAGGTGACGGACGGGGAAGTCGCGGTCGAGGCGCTCATGCGCGGCTCGCCTCCTCACGGAAGAGGGAGGAGACCACCCGGAGCGCGAAGGTGGCGATGATGATCGTGCCGATCACCACGACCACCCCCGCCGCCGACGCCAGCCCGTACTCGTGGGCCCGGTAGAAGGTCTCGTAGACGGTGTACGGGAGGTTGGCGGTGCCGAGGCCGCCGGAGGTGATCGTGAACACCGCGTCGAAGTTCTGCACGATGTACACCGACCCGAGCAGGATGCCGAGTTCGAGGTAGCGGCGCAGATGCGGCAGGGTCAGATAGCGGAAGATCTGCCACGGCCCGGCCCCGTCCAGCCGCGCGGCCTCCATGATCTCCGCCGGCCTGCTCTGCAGCCCGGCCAGCAGGATCAGCATCATGAACGGCGTCCACTGCCACACGAGCGACGCCTCGATGGCGATCAGCGGCATCTCGGAGGTCCACTCCGGCTGTGCGATCGACTCGATGCCGAACAGCTCACCGAACCAGGTGAGTGCGCCGTTGAACAGCCCGTACTCCGGGTTGTACAGCGCGTGCTTCCACAGCAGCGCGGCCGAGACCGGCACCAGCAGGAACGGGGTGATCAGCAGCGTGCGCACGAACCCCCGGCCGAAGAACGTACGGTCCAGGAGCAGCGCGAAGACCAGCCCCAGCACGACACTGACGATCACGACGGACGCGGTCAGGACGACGGTCGTCACGACCGATTCGCGCAACGCCTCGTCGGTGAAGACGGACGCGTAGTTGGACAGGCCGGTGAAGTGGCGCTTCTCCGGCTTGAGGGAGTTCCAGTCGAAGAGCGAGATCACCAGGGTGGCCACGAAGGGCAGTTGAGTGACGGCGATCAGGAAGACCAGCGCCGGCAGCAGGGGCGCGCGGGTCGCCCAGGCGCGCCGCCGGCCGCTGCCGCCCGGCTTCTTCGCCGGAGCCTGCGGGGAGGCCGTGGTCTCTCTCGTTGCGGTGACGGTCATCGGTACTCCTCCGCGACCTTCTCGGCCAGCTTCTGGGAGGCGGCGAGCGCGGCGTCCACCGACTGGCGGCCCGCGATGGCGGCGCTGACCTCCTGCGCCACCCGGGTGCCCAGATCGGTGAACTCCGGTACGCCGACGAACTGGATGCCCGCCGTCGGGCGGGGCTGGGTGCCGGGGTTCTTCGGGTCGGCCTCGGAGATCGCCCGCTCGGTGACATCGGCGAACGCCCCCGCTTCAGCGCGGTAGTCGGGGTTGGCGTAGGTGGAAGCCCGTTTGCCCGCCGGGACGTTGGACCAGCCGCTGGTGGCGCCGACGAGCTCCTCGTACTCCTTGCTGGAGGCCCAGGAGACGAACTTCCAGGCGTCGTCGGACTTCTTGGACGCCTTCTGCAGCCCCCAGGCCCAGGTGTAGAGCCAGCCGGAGCTCTTGGTCTGCTCGACGGGGGCGGGGACGTACCCGATCTTCCCCTTCACCGGGGAGCCCTTTGCCTCCAGGGACCCTGCGCCCGCCGTGGCGTCGTACCACATGGCGGTCTTGCCCTGCGTCATGTTGTTCAGGCACTCCGCGTACCCGGACTGCGGGGCGCCCAGCTCCCCGTGCTCGCGCACCAGATCGACGTAGAACTTGGTCGCCTTCTTGAACTCCGGTGCGGTCAGGCGCGGTTCCCAGTCCTCGGTGAACCAGGTGCCGCCCATCGTGTTGACGACCGTGGTCAGCGGGGCGATGACCTCGCCCCAGCCCGGGAGTCCGCGCAGGCAGATGCCCTTCATCCCGCGCTCCGCGCCGTCCGTCTGCTCGGCGAGCTTCGCCACCTGCTCCCACGTCGGCTTCTCGGGCATCGTCAGGCCCTGCTTCTCGAAGACGTCCTTGCGGTACATCAGGAAGGACGACTCGCCGTAGAAGGGCTGGGCGTAGAGCTTGCCGTCCTCGGCGGTCAGCGACTCCCGCAGCGGCTCCAGGATGTCCTCCTGGTCGAAGGCGGTGTCGGCCTTCGCATAGTCGTCGAGGGGGTGCAGCCAGCCGTTCTTCGCGAAGAACGGAAGCTCGAAGTTGCTGATGGTGGCGACGTCGTACTGACCGGCCTGATTGGAGAAGTCCTGGCTGATCTTGTCGCGTACGTCGTTCTCGGGCAGCACCGTGAAGTGGACCTCGATGCCGGTCTCCTTCGTGAAGTGCTTCGCGGTCAGCTTCTGCAGCTCGACCATCTGCGGGTTGTTCACCATCAGTACGTTCAGCGCGTCGCCGCCCCCGAAGGAGGTCCCGCCCGCTCCGGCGCAGCCGGTGGCGAGCAGGGCCAGTGCGGCGGTCACGGCGCACGTCCGCCCCCGCATACGTGGTCGGCGGCGTCCTGGATGCGGCATGGGGGCTCCTGATCAGTCGTAGCGGCTCGGTGATCGGGTGGACGAGGGCATGGCGAACCACGCCCCGGCGGGTCGGGGAGTCGAGCGGTGGTACGGGCGCCCTGCGAGCGGGCGCTGGGGACGGTCAGACGCGGATGACCTGAGGGCCGAGCAGGGAGTAGCGCTGGGCCTCGGCCGAGGGGAGTCCGGCGTCGGTGATGATCGCTTCGAAGTCACCTACCCCGGCGAACCGGCAGAAGCTCACCGCGCCGAACTTGCTGTGGATCCCGGCGAAGATCCTGCGCCGGGAGCTGCGCAGCGCCTGCGCCTTGACCTCGGCGACGGCGGGGTCCGGGGTGGTGAGACCGTACTCGCGCGAGATGCCGTTGGCCCCGACGTACGCCAGGTCGATCACGAATTCCGAGAGCATCCGGGAGGCCCAGTGGTCGACGGTCGCCATCGTCGAGCCGCGGACCCGGCCGCCCAGCAGCAGCACCGAGGTCTTCTCGACCGAGGCCAGGGAGGTGGCGACGGCCAGGGACGCGGTGACCACGGTCAGCGGCCGGTCCTGGGGAAGCGCCTCGGCGACGAGCTGCGGGGTGAAGCCCTCGTCGACGAAGACCGTCTCGGCGTCACCGAGCAGATCGGCCGCCGCGGCCGCGATACGCGACTTCTGCGGAACGTTACGGGTGGTGCGGACGGCGAGCGTGGTCTCGAAGCCGGCCGACTCCACCGGATAGGCGCCGCCGTGGGTCCGGCGGACGAGCCCGTGCTCCTCCAGTACGTGCAGATCGCGGCGGACGGTCTCCTTGGCCACCTTGAACAGGTCCGCGAGGGCGTTCACCCCGACGGACCCCTCCCGCCGGGCCGTGTCCAGAATTCCCCGACGGCGTTCCTCGGTGTCCACGGCGCACTTCCCTGGTCGCTGCTGCGCCCGTTTCGGGCGGAGCCCGTCAGTCCGTTCGGGCTCATGTGTCGTTTCTACAAGCAGTGCAGGGGCCACGACCAGCCGCTTCACCGAATCCACTCGGCCCGTTCGTGCCCGCTTTCCGAGGGTGATCGTGCTGGTCAGGCCCCGGGCCCCCCCCCGGGGGGGGGGGCCGGCCCCCCCCGTAGGGCGGGGTACCGGCGCGACGGTGGCGGGCCCCCGGGGGCGGGGGGGGGGGGGGGGGGAGGAGGGGAGGGCCCAACACCCCCG
>NZ_JAFEUF010000067.1:1788-17415 GCF_016901035.1 Streptomyces durocortorensis | reverse complement strand
CCCCCCCCGCCCCCCCCCCAGCCCCCCCCCCCCGGGCGCGGCCCCCGCGTGGGCGGGGGGGGCTGGCGGGGCGGGCCGGCCGCGCCCGGCGGGGGCCGCGCCCCCCCCCCCGCCCGATTTCGCTCGTTCACCGTCCGAATGGTGCCCGAATCGTGGGACGGCGGTGTGCGCGGGCTGTCAGAGTTCGGAGCCGAACGCCTCGGCCAGCGCGCGCCATTCGGCGCGCGGCAGGCCGGCGCCGCCCGCGTCGGCGGTGAGGATCTGCAACGCGACATGGTCCGCGCCCGCGTCGAGGTACTCCCGCGTCCGGCGCGTCACCACCTCCGCGTCGCCCAGCGCGAAGAGGGCGTCGAGGAGACGGACGCTGCCGCCACCCTCGAAGTCGCCTTCCGTGAACCCGAGGCGCAGCAGATTGGCCGTGTAGTTGGGCAGTTGGAGATACATCCCCAGCATGGTCCGCGCGGTGGTGCGGGCCCGGTCGAGGTCCGTGTCCAGGACGACGGTCAGCTCCGGGGCGAGCAGAGCGTCGGGTCCGAGCGCCGCACGGGCCTCCGCGGTGTGCTCGGTGGTGACGAGGTAGGGGTGTGCCCCGAGCGACCGGTCGGCCGCGAGCTTCAGCATCTTCGGCCCGAGAGCCGCCAGGACCCGATGGCCGGAGCCCACGAACGGCTCCGCGGCGTCGAGCGCGTCGAGGTAGTCCACCATCGCGCTGTACGGCTTCGCGTACTGGGGCACCATCGGGCCGTGGCTGACGCCCAGTCCGAGGACGAAGCGGCCGCGAGCGTCCGGATCGATCGCCGAGACCACGGCCGCCACCTCCTCCGCCGTGTGGTTCCAGATGCTCAGGATGCCGGTGGCCACGGTGATCGAGCGGGTGGCGGCCACAACGGCGGCGGCGTCGCCGGGCGTCGGACTGCCCCCGATCCAGACGGTGCCGTACCCCAGTTCATCGAGTTCGGCGAGCGCGTCGGCGATCGCCTTCCCGCCCGCCTCGTCCACGCGCGACGCGTGGAGGGCGCTGCTCCAGATCCCCACGCGTCCGAAGGTGCTGCCCGTTCCGGTCGTCTCAGAAGTCATGGTGTGATCAACAACGGCCCGCCCCGACTATTCCTGACCGGATGCCATGCCATCCGACCGGATGCGCGGGTCCGATCCCGCAGGGGCCGTGAGGTGCGGTCTCAGTCCTCGGGGACGTCTTTCATGAACACGATCCCGTCGATGCGGGCCAGGTGCGCCGGGTCGAGCGGGGCGTAGCCGAAGTACGGGGACGTGCGCCGTACGGGGCCGGTGGCAGTGAGGGCGGCGCCCGACGCGTAGGTGCCCACCAGGCAGGTCTCGGCCGGGAGCGCGTGCAGGGCGCCTTCGAGGGTGTCCGGCGGCGGGACGTCGACCCCCTGGTGCCGCATCGTGCCGAAGGCGGTGGCCAGGAAGCCGTACTCCTCGTCCAGGCAGGTGTGCACGATGGCGCCCGCGCTCCACCACTCCAGCCGCTGCCCGCCCATCCGCATCGAGCTGATGTCGCGCTGGAGGTGGCTGTTGTGCGCGTGGACCAGAACCGGTCCCCGCTCCGCGAGCGCGAGGAGGTTGTCGGCCATCATCTGGTCCCGCAGGCCCGTCAGCCGCGCCAGCCGGCTCGGCGAGGCGTCGGCCATCCCGTGGTGGTACCGCAACAGCCCCGACGCGGCCCGCGCCCACAGCCGGGCCCGGTCGAACGCGTTCCGTGAGGTCGCCGCGATCAGGTGCGGCGCCCAGGCGTGGAGCAGCGCCCCCAGGTCGTCCGCGAGCAGCCGCAGCTCCCCGGCCTCGGCCGACCGCCCGAAGGACGCGGCCGGATCCCACATCGCCGCAGGGTCGGTCCACCGGCCGTCGGGGCCGAGCAGGCGGTCGAGCGTCTCGGCGGTGCAGGGAATCAGCCCCGGGGCGACGTGGTCGGTGAGGGTGCGGTGGAGCGCGGTGAGAGCCTCTCGGGGGCTCGCGGCCCAGGCCATCTCCAGCGGCCCGTCGAAGCCGGCGAACCGGACCTGGTCGGAAGCGGGCCGGCCGGCGTTGAACGCGCGCATCCAGCACACCAGTTCACGAGTGGCGGCCGATGCCCCGAGACCGTGGCTGAACCCCCGCTCCAGTACGTCGTCCAGCGTGCCCGCGCCCGATGTCACGTAGTCGTCCACCAGCAGCCCCGCCACACAGTCGCTCTCGACGGCGACGGTCCGGTACCCCTCCTGCTCGACGAGCTGCCGGAAGAGGGCGTTGCGCAGGCGGAGCGGGGCGTCCACCCCGTGGGTGGGCTCGCCCAGGGCCAGCATCCGGGGCGGGGAGGCGAACAGCCGCATGACGGAGGCCGCGTCGACGGCGTGAGCGAAGTCCTTGATGTCGTCTGCCATGGCTTCAACCGTATCGTTGAACCTTCGGTGGAAACTTCGGCGCGATAATCTCGTTCACATGCGGCAGAACCCTCAAACAGCAGGTCGCCTGCGCCCCGTCGACCTGGCCCGTCGGCACGGTCTGTCGACCCAGGCGGTGAGGAACTACGAAGCGGCGGGGATCCTCCCCGCCGCCGGGCGCACCGCCCACGGCTACCGCACGTACACACCGCTGCACGCGGACGCCCTGGGGGCGTTCCTCGCCCTGGTCCCCGGCCATGGGCACGCGACCGCGACGGCGATCATGCGGGCGGTGAACCGCGACGAGCCGGCCGAGGCGCTCCGTCTCATCGACGGGAGCCACGCCCAGCTCCTGGAGGACCGCAGGACGCTGGACGCCGTCGAAAGGGCCCTCCGCGACCTGGGGCCCGGAGCCGTGCCCGCACCCGACGAGGGGGCGGGCCCCGGCGCGACGTTCGTCGGACCGTTGGCGGGAAGGCTGGGCATCAGGCCCGCCACGCTGCGCAAGTGGGAGCGCGCCGGGCTCGTGACCCCGCGCCGCGACCCGCGGACCGGATACCGGGTGTACGACGCGGCCGACGTACGGGACGCCGCCCTGGCCCACCAGCTCCGGCGCGGCGGCTACCGCCTGGAGCAGATCGCACCGCTCATCGCCCAGGTGCGGGCGGCCGGCGGTCCGGAGCCGCTCGTCGCCGCCCTGGACGACTGGCACGCCCGACTGGCCGCGCGCGGGCGCGCGATGCTGGCCGGGGCCGCAGAGCTGGACGCCTACCTCCGCGCACGCGATCGGCCGGTGCGGGCGCAGGGCCCGCACCGGCCGCAGGACAACACGTAAGCAGGTCCGGTCAGGCGGGCAGCCGCCCCAGCAGGCCCGCGAAGTCCGTGCCCGGCGGAAGGGTGCCGAACGCGAGCCCCTGGTCCCCGGCGAGGCGGGACGCGCAGAACGCGTCGGCCACCGACGCCGGTGCGTGGCGCACCAGCAGCGAGCCCTGGAGGACGAGCGCGGCCCGTTCGACGACCCGGCGGGCCCGCAGCTGCGCGTCCTCGGGCCGGGCCAGCTCGGCCCGCAGCTCCCGCCAGGCCGCGTCCAGGCGCGCGTCCGCCCCGGCGGCCGCCCCGACCTCGGCGCTCAGGGCCTCCAGGGACTCGGGCTCCCGCGTCAACGCCCTCAGCATGTCCAGGGCGTTGACATTGCCGGAGCCCTCCCAGATGCCGTTGAGCGGGGCCTCGCGGTACAGCCGCGGCATCCCGGACGCCTCGTCGTACCCGTTGCCGCCCAGGCACTCCAAAGCCTCGGCGACCGCGACAGGCTGCCGCTTGCACACCCAGAACTTGGCGATGGCGGTGGCCAGCCGCAGGAACGCGCGCTCCCCGGCGTCGCCCCGGTGGGCGCGGTCGGCGGCCCCCGCCAGGCGCAGGGCCAGGGTGGTTGCGGCCTCGGACTCCAGGGACAGATCCGCCAGGACGTTGCGCATCAGCGGCTGGTCGATCAGCCGGGCGCCGAACACCGAGCGGTGGCGCGCGTGGTGGGCCGCCTGCGCGAGCGCGGCCCGGATACCGGCGGCGGACCCGAGCACACAGTCGAGCCGGGTCATCGTCACCATGTCGATGATCGTGCGCACGCCCTTGCCCTCGTCCCCGACGAGCCAGGCCACGGTGTCGTCGAACTCCGGCTCGCTGGACGCGTTGGACCGGTTGCCGAGCTTGTCCTTGAGCCGCTGGATACGGAAGGTGTTCCGGCTCCCGTCCGGCAGCACGCGCGGCACCAGGAAGCACGACAGGCCGCCGGGCGACTGGGCGAGCACCAGGAAGAGGTCGTTCATCGGCGCGCTGGTGAACCACTTGTGCCCGCGCAGCCGCCAGGTGCCGTCGGCCTGCTCCACAGCGGCCGTGGTGTTGGCGCGCACATCGGTGCCGCCCTGCTTCTCCGTCATCCCCATCCCGGCGAGCAGCCCGCGCTTGGCGGCGGGGGTGCTCAGCCCGGGCTCGTACACCCGGCTGGTCAGCAGCGGCTCGTACGTCTTGGCGAGGCCGGGGGAGCGGCGCAGCGCCGGGACGACGGCGTACGTCATCGAGACCGGGCACAGGTGCCCCTGCTCCAGCATCGTGGCCAGCATGAAGCCGCCGGCCCGGGCGACATGGGCCCCCGGCCGCTCGTCCGCCCAAGCGGCCCCCGCCAGGCCCGCCCGCACCGAGGCGTCCATCAGCGCGTGGTAGGCGGGGTGGAACTCGACCTCGTCGATCCGGTGGCCGTAGCGGTCGTGGGTGCGCAGCTCCGGCTCGTGCCGGTTGGCCTGGTCGGCCCAGTGCTGCGCCTCCTCACTGCCGACGTACCGGCCGAAGCGGTGCAGCTCCTCCAGATGCCACTCGGCGCCCTCGCGGCGCACCCCTTCGAGGAGTACCGCGTCCTCGGCGGCGTCGTGACCGGTGAGCGGAGGCGCCTGGTTGGTCACCGCGTGCGTCACGGCGGTCGGGTCGCTGCGTGGTGCGACGGGCGTGGGCATCGGATCTCCTCCGGGAAGCGGGACGGCGGGGGTCGGGGCGCACCCGGCGCGGGGACGGGGGACGCGCGGAGCGGCTCAGGGAGCCGCGCCCGCGCAGCGCAGGGCCACGGCGGAGAGGCCGGCGACGAGCCGGTCCGCGTCGTGCGCGGCCGAGGTGCTCAGCGGATACACGAGGACCTCGCCGATGGCGCCGGTGAGCGCCGCGGCGGTGATCTCCGCGTCCTGTCCGGGCAGCAGGTCCGCGGCGACCCCTTCGTCGATCACCGCGGCGAACAGCCCCCGGTAGCGGCGCCGGAAGGCCAGGCGTTCCGCGCCGACCGCCGGCTCGGCGGGCGCCGCGAGCAGCGCGTACGCCAGGCCGTGGTTCTCCAGGGCGCGGCGGGCGAACACCTCCACCCCCCGGCGCAACCGGTCGGCGGGGTCGCCGTCGCCCTCCAGCACCTCGCCCAGCACGTCCACCTCGCGCTGTGCGGCGCGTCGGAAGACCTCCACGGCCAGCGCGGACTTGGACGAGAAGTGCTGGTAGACGGAGCCGGCGGCGATGCCGGCCGCGTCCGCGACGGCGGTCACGGACGCCTGCGCCCAGCCGACCTCCGCCACGACCTCGGTGGCGCGGACGACGAGATGGTCCCGGGCGGCTTCGAGCCGTCGAATTTCGGCTGGGGTCTTGCGGTAGGCCATCAAAGAAGTGAACCATCATTCAGATGTTCCCGCCACGGCCGGTCCCCGCCCGCTTCAGGCCGCAGCGGACCCCTGTGGGGACCGGAGGACGAGCAGGGTGATCTCGCTGGGGGCGAAGACGCGGAAGGGCGGGCCCCAGAAGCCGGTGCCTCGGCTGGTGTAGAGCAGGGTGCGCGCGCCGTGGCGGCTGAGGCCCGCGACGACAGGCTGGTCGACGCGGACCAGGTAGTGGAACGGCCAGATCTGGCCGCCGTGGGTGTGGCCGGAGAGCTGGAGATCGATGCCGTGGGCCGCCGCGCGGTCGACGAACTTGGGCTGGTGGGCGAGGAGCAGGACGGGGAGAGCGGGGTCGGCGCCGTCGAGGGCTCCGGCGAGGTGGGCGCGGTGGCCCGCCAGCCCGGAGGACTCGGCGGTGACGTCGTCGACACCGGCGACCACGAGGCTGTCACCGCCACGTTCGAGCAGCAGATGGCGGTTGCGCAGCGGCTCCCATCCCAGCTCGTCCATCAGGTCCACCCAGCCCTGGGCCTCGCTGTAGTACTCGTGGTTGCCGGTGACGTAGACACGGGCCCGGGTCGCCTGCACCGTACCCAGCGGAGCGGCCTGGGCACGACGGCGTTCGGCCGTGCCGTCGGCGATGTCCCCGGTGTGGCAGACCAGGTCGGCCTCCAGGGAGTTCACCGTCTCGCAGACGCGCGCGGACCAGCGGGCGCGGTCGAGCGGACCGTAGTGGGTGTCGGTGATCAGCGCGACCCGGGTGCCGTCCAACTCGGCTCCCAAGCGCGGAAGTTCCACGTCGAGTCGGCGAACGCGCGGTACGCGCCGGGCCTCCGCGTACCCCCAGGCGAGCAGTACGGCGGTGACAGCGAGGACGGCCCAGGTGACGATGCGCGCCCGCTCCTGCCCGTCCCCGACACCGGCCACCGTCAGGGCGAGCCGCAACAGGACGCCGAGCAGCACGGACCAGGTGAACAGGATCCATATGCTCCCGAGCAGCGTGTCACCGACGATCGCCGCCCGGTCCTGCTGGCGCCGACCGTGGCCCCGGGCCATCGCGAGCGGCATACCGATCAGACCGAGGACGAACAGCGCGGTGCCGATCAGCGTGACGGGGAGCGGCCAGCGTTGCCCGGTGTGCAGGAGAAGCCAGCAGGGTACGGCCCACAGCAGGACGGGGGCGACCAGAGGGATGTAGCGCATCAGCCGCTGCAGCCGGCCCCGCGGCTCCTCGTGCGCCGCGCTGTCGGCGGATCGGGTATCGCTGGTCTCGGTCACGCTTGCCCTCCTGAGATGCTGCCCGGCGGAACCCGCCCGTCATGGAGCCGGGTGGTGGTCGAATTCTCTCGCAGAGCCCATGGACCGCTTCACGGGGCGACTCCCGACCCCGGCGCGTAATCGCTCCCTTACGATGGGTGCCCGCGTCGTTCCTGGGAGCACCCGTGTGGAACCACACCCCGGACCATCCGCCGAAGACACCGCCGCCGCCGCAGCGCCCCACGCAGCCGCCGCGCCCGGGCAGGGGTCTGGCGGGAAGGGCCCGGGGCGGAAACTGGTGCGGAACCGGCGGGCGGATCACTTCCATGGGCCGGGGGTGTCGTTGATGATGTTCATGTGACTCATCGCATCAGTGCCCTGATCTCGGTCTTCGGCGTCATCACCAGCGTGATGCTGCTCGCTCTCGCCGTTCGCGAGTACCGCTCCGGGGCCTCGGTTCTCTGGCTCGTGGGTGGAGTCACGATCTTTCTCGGCGCCGCGTACGCGCTCGTGCGGGACGCGCGGCGGCTTCGCTCCGGGCCGACCGTCTGACAGCGGGGCCGTTCCGCCCCGCACCGCAGTCGTTGTCGGTGGGTGCCGTCGTTTGAAACGGAAGCCCTCGCCGCAGTTTCGGATACCGCGCCGCTCTGCCTGCGGCAGAACACCGGCCGGGCCGGGCTCGACGATCACTAAAGTCCCGCCTCATGACGACGATGGCGACGCGTGCGGTCGAGTATCCGGCCGACGGTCTGACGATGATCGGGCACCTCGCGCTCCCGGCCGGTGTCGAGCGCCGACCCGCGGTGCTGCTCGGACCGGAGGGCATGGGGCTCAGCGACGTCGAGCGCCGCAGGGCCGATGCCCTCGCCGAACTGGGATACGTGGCGCTGGCCTTCGATCTGCACGGCGGGCGGTATCTGGGTGACCCCGAGGAGATGCTGGCCCGTTGCCTGCCGCTGCTCGCCGACCCGGACCGGATGCGGGGCATCGGCCGTGCGGCGCTCGACGTGTTGCGCGCCGAACCGCGTACCGACCCCGACCGGATCGCCGCCGTGGGCTACGGCACCGGGGGAGCGGTCGGGCTGGAACTCGGGCGCGACGGCGTGGACCTGCGCGCGATCGGGACGGTCAACGCGGTGACCACGGGCCGACCGGGCGAGGCGGCGCGCATTCGCTGCCCGGTATGGGCCGGGGTCGGGTCGGAGGACCCGATCATGCCGCCCGCGCAACGCGACGCGTTCACCGCCGAGATGCAGGCCGCCGGCGTCGACTGGCGCCTCACGGTCTACGGCGGTGCTTTGCACGCCTTCCACCACCCGCCGGTCGACCACCCCGTGGTCCCCGGCGTCGGCCACCACCCGCAGCACGCGCGGCGAGCCTGGCGCGACGTGGTCGACCTGCTCGCCGAGTGCCTGCCCGTGACGGAGGACCTGGGGGCATGACCCGCCGCACTCGTCGCGCCGCAGTTCCTTTAGGTAGGGCTACGTATTGATAGGCGCCCGCCGAGCGCCGCAAACTCTGGGTGACCAGAACACGACGAACGGCGGGCGAAAGAACCCGGCCCGGCACTTCCCGTGCGTACGGGATGTGCCGCGGCCTCAGCCCCGCCGACAGGCGTGAATCGGCAATGCCGGGCGGAGGGGCGACGGCCTCCCGCGCGGCGAGCCCCATCACAGGTCATCCCTGCGGCCGCCCGGCCCGGCCTCCGGTCACCATGCCTCTTTCCGTGGTGCCGCATGCCGGGCGGTCCACCCCCACCAGGCCCGACAGGGCCTGTGACGCATCATGAGGAGAAGCTGTGGAACGTCCAGTTCGCTCTCTGCGCAGACTGCTCGCCGTAGGCGCGAGTGCCGCCCTGCTCGTCGGCGCGGCCTCGACCGCCGGGGCCACGGCCGCACCCGTACCGCCGGGCGGCGGCGAAGGCCGCATCGTCGGCGCGGACCGCCCCGACGCGGTCGAAGGGTCCTACATCGTCACCCTCAAGGACTCCGTCGCCCGTACGGAGATACCCTCCGTCGCGAAGTACCTGTCCGCGCGCCACGCGGGCGAGGTCAGGAGCACCTACACCACCGCCCTGCGCGGCTTCTCGGTGAAGATGAGCGAGGAGAAGGCGAAGCGACTGGCCGCCGACCCCTCGGTGGCCCGGGTGGAAGCCGACGGTGCGGCGTACGCCACCGGCACCCAGCCCAATCCGCCCAGTTACGGCCTGGACCGCGTCGACCAGCGCGATCTTCCGCTGGACAAGAGCTTCACCTACCCCAGTGACGCCTCCAACGTCACCGTCTACGTCGTCGACTCCGGTGTCCGTATGAGCCACGGCGACTTCGGCGGCCGGGCCACCAGCGGCTACGACTTCATCGACAACGACTCCAACGCCTCTGACTGTCATGGGCATGGCACTCACGTCGCGGGAACCGCCGCGGGCAGCTCCTACGGAGTGGCCAAGGCCGCCAAGATCGTCAGCGTCCGGGTCCTGAACTGCCAGGGCTCGTCCGGCACCACGTGGGATCCGGTCCTCCGCGGTATCGACTGGGTCACCAAGAACGCCAGGAAGCCCGCCGTGGTCAACATGAGCGTCGGCGGCGGCAAGACCCAGTCCATCAACGACGCGATCAACAACTCCATCGCCTCCGGCATCACCTGGGTCGTCGCGGCCGGGAACAACAACGCCGACTCCTGCCAGTACTCGCCCTCGTCCACCCCGGCGGCCATCACGGTCGGCGCCACGAACAGCTCGGACGCCCGCGCCACCGGCTGGAGCAACGGCCAGGCCTCCAACTACGGCACCTGCCTCGACATCTTCGCGCCCGGCGACAGGATCATCTCCGCGTCCAACGCGGGCGACAGCGCCAACCAGTCGATGAGCGGCACCTCCATGGCATCCCCGCACACGGCCGGCGCCGCCGCACTGCTGCTGGCCGCCGAGCCGTCGCTCACCCCGGCCCAGGTCCGCGACAAGCTGGTCGCCGCCGCCACCCCGGACAAGATCAGCGACGCCCGCGCCGGCTCCCCCAACCGCCTGCTCTTCACCGGCACCGGCGGCGGCGAGGACCCCACCGACCCGCCCGGAAGGAAGTTCGAGAGCGCCGGCCAGGTCCAGATCCGCGACAACGCCACCGTCGAGTCCCCCATCACCGTGACCGGCATCGACGGCAATGCCCCCGCCGACCTGTCGGTCACCCTCGACATCCGCCACACCTTCCGCGGTGACCTCAAGATCGAACTGCTGTCCCCGGGCGGGGGCGCGGCCGTCCTGAAGAACTTCAACTCCAACGACAGCGCCGACAACGTCCAGGGCACGTTCACGGTGAATGCCTCCAACAGTCCCGCCAACGGGGTCTGGAAGCTCCGTGTCACCGACAACTGGGTCAACGACACCGGCTACGTCAACGCCTGGTCCCTCCAGTTCTGAACCGGCCGGCAACCCCGGCCGGGGGGGGGGGGCGGGGGGGGGGGGCCGGCGCCCCCCCCCCCCCCCCCCCCCCCCCGCTCCCCGCGGCCCGCCGCCCCCCCCCCCGGCGCGCGGGGGGGGGGGGGGGGCGGGCGCCCCCCCCGGGGCCCCCCCCCCGTCGCTCCTCTTCTCACCACGGTCGTGAAGGGCCATCATGAGGCCGTCCGGCGGCCGGCCGAATTCGCCCACCCCGCCCCGTCGTGCCGGTCCCGCCCAGGGGTGCGGAAGGAAGCCGTGAACGCCGAGCCGCCGCCCTCCGCCCCCGGCCCCCTGATCGGACGCTCCCAGCTGCTGGACGCCGTGTGCCCGGAGCTCGACCGCAGACCCGCCGTCGTGGTGATCACGGGGGAGGCGGGGGTGGGGAAGAGCCGGCTCGTCCACGAACTCCTCCAGCGGACCAGGTCACCGGGTGCCGTCACCCTGGTCGCCCGCTGTCAGGAGTCGGAAGCGCCCTTCCCGTTCGCACCGCTCATCGAGGCGTTGACCGGGGCCCCGTGGCCCGTGACCCAGGTCCTGCCGCCGTCGCCCCAGGGCGTGCCGCCCGTGACCCAGGTCCTGCCGCCGACGCCCCAGGGCCTGCCGCCCGTGACCGGGGCCCTGCGCGGGCTGTTGCCCGACCTCGCCGATCGCCTCCCGCCCGCGCCGCCTCCCCTGGGAGAACCGCGCGCCGAACACCACCGCGTCCTGCGGGCCCTGCGCGCGTTGACGGCGTCCCTGGGGGAGGCCGTGCTGGTCGTGGAGGATCTCCAGTGGGCCGACGAAGCCACCTGCGCCTACCTCCGTACGGTCGCCTCCGACCCGCCGCCGCGCCTGGGACTCGTGCTCACCGCCCGCAGCGCCACCGTTCCGCACACCGACGCCGAGGGAAGCGACGGGCTCCCGTTCCCACTGCGCACCCCGGCCCACGTCACGGTGGTCGAGCGGCACCTCGCACCGCTGTCGGCAGCCGAGACCGGCGCGCTGGCCGCCGGTCTGCTCGGCGTGCGGGCGGTGCCGGAAGAGTTCGCCGACCGGCTGCACCGGTGGACGGGCGGGCTGCCCCACGTGATCGAGGAGGTGCTGCGCGGGCGGCCCGACTCCGCGGAGTTCCGCACCGGGCCGGCGGGCGTGCCGGAGCCGCCCCTGCCCGCGTCCGTGCGCCGTACGGTGGTGGAGCGACTGCGTCGCCTTCCTTCGGCGGCACGGCAGGTGGTCGCCGCTGCGGCGGTGCTCGGCGACCCCGCGCCCGTCGAACTGCTGGGGGCCGTCGCGGGGTCGGACGATCCGGAGACGCGTCGTGGGCTCGCCGCGGCGCTTCGGGAGGGCGTCGTCCGGGCGGCGGACGGCACCTACGCCTTCCCGTACGAACTGGCCCGCCGGGCCGTGTACGAGGCGGTGGCCGAACCGGAACGGTCCGTACTGCACCTGCGCGCGGCCCGTGCCCTGGCCCGGCACGCAAGTCCCGTCCCGCTGGCGGTGATCGCCGGGCACTACCGGCGTGCCGGCCGCCCCGCGGAGGCGGCCCGCTTCCTGGAGGCGGCGGCGGACCGGGCGGCCGGAAACGGCGACGCGGGTACGGCCACGGCCCACTACCTCGACGCCCTGCGCGTCGGCCCCTCGCCCGTCGCCCGCGACCGGATCGCGCTGAAACTGGCCCGCGTCGCGCTGAACGCCCGCCCCGGCCCGCAGGTGCCCGCCGCCCTGCGCCAGGTGCTCGACCAGCGCTCTCTCGGACCGGGCCCGAGCGGTGAGATCCGGCTGCTCCTGGGCCTGTTGCTGCGCAACCAGTCGGGTTCCGGTCTTGAGGCGCTGGAGGAGATAGCGCGAGCCGTCCCCGACCTCCTGGCCGTCTCGACCGGGCAGGCCGCACGGGCGCTGGCGATCACGGCCATCCCCTCCCTCAAGGGCTGGCCGGTCGTCGAGCACCGGCGGCGGCTGGCCGAGGCGGAGAGCCTGCTGCCCGAGATCGAGGAGGAGGAGCTGCGTGCGGCCGTGCTGGCCAACCGCGCCACCGCCCTGGCCCTGATGGGCGATCCGGCGGCGTGGGAGGCGGTGGCCGATCTGCCCGACACCATCACCGGTGAGGCGGCGGCGAGGGCGTACGCCAATCTGGCGGGCGCCGCGACCTCCCTGGGGCACCTGGAGCGCGCCCGTGCCTTCCAGGCCCGGGCGTGGGAGGCGGTGCGGACGAACCATGCCCCGTACCTGGAAGCGTTCGTCGAGACCACGGACGTGGTCGCCGCCTTCACGGGCGGCCGGTGGAAGGGACTCCTGCGACGGGCCGAGCGGGCCGAGGAGCAGTACCGGGACGTGCCCGACTTCCACGCGGAGGCCCTGCTGGTCTGCGGACTGCTACGCCTGCACACCATGGGGCAGACGGATGTGGCGCGGCGTCTCCTGGAGCGGGCCGTCCGTACGACCGCGCTGGACACCGGCGTCGTACTGACCGCGGCCGCGGCTGCCGTGACGCGGGTCCATCTGGCCGCCGGCCGCCCCGCGCAGGCTGTCCAGGCGGCGGAGGGGGCGCTGCACCACGTCCGCCGTACGGGTGCGTGGATGTGGGCGACCGCCATCGCGCCGCCGGCCGTCGAGGCCCTGATCCGCGACGGCCGTCCCGGCGAGGCGCATCGCCTCGTCGCGGAGCTGGCCGCGGGCATCGCCGACCGCGACGCACCGGCGGCCCGGGCCGCACTGTCGACCTGCCGGGCCCTGCTCACCATCACGGACGGCCCGCAGGCCGGAAGCGGTTCGTCCGATGCGCTGTACGCGGCCGCAGCGGACGCCTGGACGCGGTTGGAGCGACCGTACGAAGCCGCGTACGTGAAGGAGGCGTGGGGGCTCCACCTGCTGGCCTCCGGCGTGGCGGGCGGGCGCACGGTGCTGCACGAGGCGATCGCGGCCTACCAGGCCGTCGAAGGCGTATGGGATGTGCTGCGATGCCAACGCGAACTGCGGGAGCACGGCCAGATCACCGTCCGCAGGCCCGGCGCGCTGGGGTACGGCGACCACCTTTCGCCCCGGGAGCGAGCGGTGGCCCGGCTCGCCTCGCTCGGCCTGTCGAACCGCGAGATCGCCCGCGAGCTGGTCCTCTCCCACCGGACGGTCGAGCACCACGTGGCACGTGCCCTGCGGAAGCTGGGGGTCTCGTCCCGCACCGAGATCGGCTCGCACCTCGGGCTGTGACCGAAGACGCGGAGGGAGGGCGGCAACACTCCGCAGTCTATTTTCCGCCATCCCCTTCTCTCTCAATGTCACTAATACACCGCTTTGTTGAGGTCTGGAGCTCACCGAAAGAACTACTTCTCGGCCAGTCGCATTCCGGGGGTCTTGTGTCGGTCCACCGGTCTCTCCAGCATGAATAACGTTGTCAGGGACACGTCGGATTGATCGTGTCCCCGATGACGAGTCATGGGCGTCCACCCAAACGCCTCGAGTTTCCCCCCACGATCTGGAGGAACACAGTGCGACTCTCTCGCCCCCACAGCCTCACGAGACGAGCACGATTCATCGCAGGGGCCACCGGCCTCGCCGCCGCGGCGGCGCTCGCGGTTCCCGCCACCGCCGCATCCGCCCAGCCGGCCCCGAAGACGTTCAGCGCCACCGAGCTCAACCAGACCGCCGCCTCTGTCCGCACCGCCGACGTCGGCGGCACGGCCTGGTACGTCGACGGCGCGTCGGGCAAGGTCGTCGTCACCGCCGACAGCACGGTCAGCAAGGCCGAGATCGCCAAGCTGAAGAGCGAGGCGGGCACCAACGCCGACGCGCTCGTGGTCAAGCGCACCCCCGGTACGTTCTCCAAGCTCATCGCGGGAGGCGAAGCCATCACCACCGGCGGAGCCCGCTGCTCCCTGGGATTCAACGTGCAGGACGGTGCGGGCACCAAGTTCGCCCTGACCGCCGGCCACTGCACCAACATCGGCAGCTCGTGGTCCATCGGCACCACCACCGGATCGAGCTTCCCCGGCGACGACTACGGCATCATCCAGCACTCCGACCCGGGCGCGGCCGACGGCCGGGTCTCCCTCTACAACGGCAGCTACCAGGAGATCGACGGTGCGGCCGACGCCACGGTCGGACAGTCCGTCCAGCGCAGCGGCAGCACCACCGGCCTGCACGGCGGCTCCGTCACCGGTCTCAACGCCACCGTCAACTACGGCGCCGACGGCATCGTCTCCGGTCTGATCCAGACCAACGTCTGCGCCGAGCCCGGCGACAGCGGCGGCGCACTCTTCTCCGGGAGCACCGCACTCGGCCTCACTTCCGGCGGCAGCGGCAACTGCTCCTCCGGCGGCACCACGTTCTACCAGCCCGTCACCGAGGCGCTCAGCGTCTACGGAGTGAGCATCATCTGATTCTCGCCCCGACCACCCCGACCGGGGTCTTGCGCCACCGGCCCTGAGCACTGTCCCCGCCGAGGTTCGTCGGCGGGGACAGTGCTTTCCCGCGTTCGGGCGAGCGATGAGATGTCCCTGCCCGGCGCTTCGGTACCGGGCGTGCGCCCCGGCCCGGGGCCCGCACGGCATCCGATGCGCTGCCCCACCCGGAGGCGACCAGCGGATGCGGGACCGGCGGCTTCAGCCGGCCCCGTGTCCGGCCCTCGCGTTCGGCGCGCTCAGCTGAACATGTCGAGGTAGTGCTGCGTGTGGACCGGGTGGTAGTCGGCGAAGTCGACGGATGCCGGGTCACCGCCGGTCTCGGCGAGGACGAGCCGGTCCAGGTAGTAGTCCCAGCCGGGGCCCACTCCGCCCGCCATCGCCGGGTCGTCGCCGACGGACTGGCTGAAGGTGAGCGTCGTGGTTCCCTCGTGCTCGACGAGGGTCAGGCTCATGTGCCAGACGAATTCCTGGCCGGGCACCTGCGAAGTGAGGGTCAGGCGGTGGGGGGCCCGGCACTCGTGGATGGTGAAGTGCTCGGCCTGGTGCTCGTCGCCCTCGTAGAGCATCCGGAAGTCGACCGAGCCGGTCGACGGGTCGCCGGTCCATTCGCCGATCCATCGGGCCAGCCGATCCGATTCGGTGACCGCCGCCCAGACGTCCTCGATGCCTGCCCGGAAGGTGCGGTCGAAGGCGATGCTGTCCTGGCCGTCGACGGTCACACGACGCCCGGTGGGGGTGCTGGTCATGCGGATTCCTCCTGAGGTCTTCCGGTGCCGGGAGCGGCGTCGGTGCCGGTCCGGCGGTCGTGGACGGTCCTGCGGACCTCCAGGTCGAGAGCGTCGAAGGCGCTCTCGGGAATCGGTGGGCGGCGCCCGCCGAGCTCGTCGAGAAGGGCGCGGACCGGTGAGAGACCCGGGCGGGGGGGCGCGGGGGGGGGGGGCCCCCCCCCCCCCCCCCCCCCCCCCCCCCCCCCCCCCCCGAGGCAGGGGGGGAGATAGAGA
>NZ_JAFEUF010000067.1:0-1779 GCF_016901035.1 Streptomyces durocortorensis | reverse complement strand
AGGGGGGCGGCGCCCCCCCGGGGGGGGGGGCCCCCCGGCGGGGCGGGTCACGGGGGGGCGGCCCCCGGCGGCGCGGGCGGCACGGGGGGGGCCGGGGCCCCCCCCCGGGGGGGGGGGGGGGGGGGGGCCCCCCCCGGCCCCGATCCTCGACGGTGACCAGCCCGGCTTCGTTGAGCAGGTGCAGATGTCTGCTCACCGCGGGCCGACTGATCGGGTGCCGGGCTGCGAGGTCGACGACCCGGGCCGGGCCGGAGACGAGTGCGCGCAGCAGGTCACGGCGTACGGGGTCGGCCAGTGCGATGAACGGGTCCACTCCTCATTGGTAACTCATAGGTTACCAATCTGCAAGTTCTCGGCTGCGAGGAGCGCCCTCGCCGCAAGGCCGCTTCCGTCGTTCAGGCAATCGCGGCGCGACCGGCGAGACCGGTGCCGACGATTCGCGCGACGCCCGCAGCCGCCGTTGAACCCGATGGTCTTGCCGCCCCTCTGGCGGTTGGTTCCGAACGGGCGGACTTCCGAACGGGCGGACTGCGGCCTCCGCCGGGCACCGTACGGCCGTGGCACCCCACGCATCACCCGCGGCTCCGCCGGAGCTCACCGGCTTCCCCGCCAACCGTCCGGCGCAGAGTTCGTGGAGTCGAGACACCGACCCGTGGGCGGGTGCGCTGCACGAGGGGGCCGAGGTCCCACGCGGGCCGGCGCCGGGGCGGAGGATCGGTGGCGCGGGTGACGGCGACGGCCTGTCGGACCGTCAGGACCGCGAGAGGACCCGGGGGGTCGCGGGGACGGTCCCGGCGGTACCCGTCCGGTCGGGACGGGCGATAGGGCGGTGCAATCGCGAGTTGGCATCATCCCCGGCAGCCGCCCGCACCCTCACACTCTCCTCGTACCGCCCCGCGCCCCGTCCGCTGACCGGACAAACCCGAGGACGCGGGTTCACCGGACAGTAGGAGAAATCCCCCATGAAACACGTCTCGACTGCCACAGTCCGCGCCCTTGCGGGCCTCGCCCTCGTCGCCGCGCTGGGTGCGGCTCCCGCGGTCTCCGCCGCTCCCGCTCCTTCCCTCTCCACCCCCGCCGGCATTGCCGCGTACAACGGGTCGGGCGAGAACGCCGCCGCGAACCGGGCGTTCTTCGACGCGGTCATGAAGTCGGTCGCCGAGAAGCGGGCCGCCAACCCGGGGGCCCAGGCCGTCACCGTCACCTACAGCGCGGCCTCCGCCCCCAGCTTCCGCACCCAGATAGCCAACAGCACCCGCATCTGGAACAGCTCGGTCTCCAACGTCCGGCTCCAGGAAGGCTCCAGAGCCGACTTCACCTATCGCGAGGGCAACGACCCGCGCGGGTCGTACGCCTCGACCAACGGACACGGCCGGGGCTTCATCTTCCTGGACTACCGGCAGAACCAGCAGTACAACTCGACCCGCGTCACCACGCACGAGACCGGGCACGTGCTCGGCCTGCCCGACAACTACTCCGGCCCGTGCAGCCAGCTGATGTCCGGCGGCGGCCCCGGCCCGTCCTGCACCAACGCCCAGCCCGACGCCGGCGAGCGGGCCCGGGTCAACCAGCTCTGGCAGAACGGTCTCGCGGCCGCGCTCGCCCGGCCCGCTTCCTGATCGGTCGAGCCGGCACGCCGACCGGCCCGAGCTGACTGCTTCACCTGCACGATCGGGGGGGGGGGGCGGCCCCCGCCCCCCCCCCCCCCCCCCGCCCCCCCCCCGGCGCGGCCCCCCCCCCCCCCCCCCCCCCCCCCCCCCCGCCGACGGCGCCCGGCCC
>NZ_JAFEUF010000594.1 GCF_016901035.1 Streptomyces durocortorensis | reverse complement strand
CACCCCGCAGGTCGAAGACGTGCTGTTCCGTGCCGATGGCGTGGCCGCCGGCGTCGGCGCCGGCAAGGTGGTGATCGACATGAGTTCGATCTCCCCCACTGCCACCAAGCAGTTCGCCGAGAAGATCAAGGCCACCGGCGCTGAATACCTCGACGCCCCGGTATCCGGTGGTGAAGTCGGCGCCAAGGCGGCCACCCTGTCGATCATGGTCGGCGGTAGCGAAGCGGCCTTCGAACGCGCGCTGCCACTGTTCCAGGCGATGGGCAAGAACAT
>NZ_JAFEUF010000066.1:11638-32622 GCF_016901035.1 Streptomyces durocortorensis | reverse complement strand
CATCATGTCCCGGACCCCCACCGGCAGGTCCCCGGCGACCTCGACGGCCGAGACCCCGTGAAAGACCCGCCGGTCGTGGGGGTCGCCCGGGGAGGCCCGATCGGGCAGGGGCCCCCGCTGTTCGCTGTCGGACGCCTGGGCGGTGGCGGGACGACCGTCGTTGAGGCCGCGGCTCCTGCCATCGCCCGGATCTCCGCTCCGGTCTCCCTTCGGGGCGCTGTTGCGGCCGTCGTTCAGGTCCCTGTTCGAGGCGGTGTTGTGCCCGTCGCTCAGGTCTCCCTTCGCGGCGCTGTTCCGGCCGTCGCCCAGGTCCCCGTCCCGGGCGTCCCGGGTGCGGCTCGGGCGGAGGGTCGACCCGCCGACCAGGGCGAGCGCCTGCTCGACGGCCCGTTCCTCCTCCTCGCGTGCGAGGTCGCGCCCGGGCCCGGTGGGGCGGAAGCCGCTGCCGGGCTCACCGTGCGGCCCGTCTGAGCCGGTCATGGTGTCCCGGTCCCCTCGCGGCCCGCGTCGGGCTTCGCCCCGCCCGTCGGTCCGCCCGCCGCATCGCCGCCCGCGCTCTCCGCCGCCTCCGCTTCCGCTTCCCAGCGCAGAGCGAGTGCGGTGGCCTTGCGGGAGGCCTCCGCGACCGCCGCGGCGGCCTCGTCGGGCCCCGCGCCGGCGCTCGCCCTGGCCGCCGCGTACCCGACCAGGAAGGTCGTGAGCGGAGCAGCGGGCCGGGCGACTCCGTGCGCGGCGTCACGGGCGAGGTCGAGCAGGACAGCGGTGTCGACGTCGAGTTCGATGCCCAGTTCGTTCTTGACCGAGGTGATCCATTCGTCCAGCACGGCCCCATGCTCCCTGATCCGCGCGCGGGCGGCGGCGATGTCGTCCCAAGTGTCGCAGTCGAACGCGGCGTCAGGGCCCGCGTCGACCCGTGCGAGGTCCAGATCCGCCGTCAGAAGCCGGAGCGGCAGCCCGGCGAGGCTCCCGTACTCGGTGGCGATCAGGGCCAGCTCCCGGCGGAGCGGCTCGGCGCGGTACGCGGCCACGAGCGGCTGGTCGCGCCCATCGGGGTCGGTGCACAGGGCCCCTTCCCGACCGGGCTGTCCGGCCGCGTCGAGGAGCGCGTCGACCGTCCCCGGGGCGAGGAACGGGAGGTCGGCGGAGAGGACGAGAACGCGCTCCGCCGTCGTCAGCCGCAGCCCCGCGCCCAGCGCCGCCAACGGGCCGCCGCCCTGCGGCACTTCGCTGGTCCAGACGACGGGCCTGGCGGTCGCACGACGGCCGCCCACCACGACGGTGCGGGCCGCGCCGTCGCACGCTGCGAGGACCCGGTCGAGCAGCGCCCGGCCGCCCACCCGGACTCCTGGCTTGTCGGCGCCGCCGAGCCGCTTCGCAGCCCCGCCGGCAAGGACGATCACGTCGTAGGCGGTCATACGTCGAGTATGGGCGGCACCCCGGAGCGACGCCCCCGCCGGGGTGGCCATTGGAACCGGCCCGGCCCCGGCCCGCCGGGGGGGCCGGAAGACCGGCCACCCGCCGGGTGCGCGGCTACAGGGTGCGCAGCAGCACCGCCGGCTGCTCCACGCAGTCCGCCACGTACCGGAGGAACCCGCCCGCCGTCCCGCCGTCGCACACCCGGTGGTCGAAGGTGAGGGACAGCTGCACGACCTGACGTACGGCCAGCTCGCCCTGGTGCACCCAGGGTTTGGGCATGATCCGGCCGACGCCGAGCATCGCCGCTTCCGGGTGGTTGATGATCGGCGTCGAACCGTCGACCCCGAACACCCCGTAGTTGTTCAGCGTGAACGTGCCCCCGGTCAGCTGGGCCGGGCTGAGCTTCCCGGTCCGCGCCAGCTCGGTGAGCCGGGCGATCTCGGCCCCGATCGACTCGGCGTTACGGGTGTGCGCGTCCCGGACGACCGGAACGACGAGGCCCCGCTCGGTCTGGGCCGCGAACCCGAGGTGCACGCCGGGCAGCCGGACGATCTCCCGGGCCTCCGTGTCCACGGTGGAGTTCAGCTCGGGGAACCGGGCCAGCGCCGCCGTGCAGATCCTCGCCAGCAGGGCCAGGACCGACACCTTCGGCCCGGCGGACGGGCCCGTGGCGGCGTTCATCGCGGCCCTGACCGTCATCAGCTCGGTGGCGTCGGCGTCGACCCAGCAGGTGGCGTCGGGGATCTCGGTGCGGCTGCGCGACAGCTTGTCGGCGACCGCTCCGCGCACCCCGCGCAGCGGAATGCGTTCGGCGGCCGGAGCGGCGGATACGCCGTTCGGGGCGCCGGCCACGGCTGCCGCCGGTGCCTGGGCCTGCGTCTTAGCCTGCGTCCGGGCCGCATGTGCCGTCGCCGTCGCGGTCTCCTCCGCCGTCCGGATCGCACGGTCGACATCGGCGCGCAGGATCAGCCCGTCCGGGCCCGAGCCCGCCAGCCGCCGCAGATCGATGTCGTTCTGCCGGGCCAGCCGGCGTACCAGCGGAGAGACCACCGGCACGGGCCCCTCGGACACCGCGGCGTCGGCCACCAGGACCTTGACCACGGGGGCTTCGAGCACCGGGGCCTCCACCACCGGCGCAGCGGAGACCGGTGCCTCGGTCACCGGCCGGTCGAGCCGGTCCGGACGGATGCGCCGACGGCGGGCGGCCGGCGCGCCGGTCCCGTACCCCACGAGCACGTTCCCCGAGCCGCCCGAGGACTCCGTGCCGGAGCCGGAATCCTCGCCGGAGCCGGAAGACCCCTCCGGTGCTCCGACCGCGACCGTCAGCAGCGGTGCGCCGACGGGGAGTTCCGTGCCCTCCTCGCCGAACCGTGCGGTCACCACGCCTCCGTAGGGGCAGGGCACCTCCACCATGGCCTTGGCCGTCTCGACCTCGACGACGGGCTGGTCGATGGCGACGACATCGCCGACCTCCACCAGCCAGCGGACAATCTCCGCCTCGGTCAGTCCCTCACCGAGGTCCGGCAGCTTGAATTCGAGCACCTTGGCCATCAGCTGTCCGCCTCCCACTGCAACCGGGCCACCGCGTCGAGCACCCGGTCCACTCCCGGCAGATGGTGCCGCTCCAGCATGGGCGGCGGATAGGGGATGTCGAACCCGGCCACCCGCAGCACCGGGGCCTCCAGGTGGTGGAAGCACCGCTCGGTGATCCGGGCCGCGATCTCGCCGCCGGGCCCGCCGAAGCCGGGGGACTCGTGGACGACGACCGCCCGCCCCGTGCGCCGCACCGACGCGGCCACCGTCTCGTCGTCGAACGGCACCAGCGACCGCAGGTCCACCACTTCGAGGTCCCAGCCCTCGGCGAGGGCCGCTTCGGCAGCCTCCATGCAGACCGGCAGGGAGGGTCCGTACGTGATCAGGGTGGCGCTGCGCCCGGGCCGGCGCACCACGGCCTTGCCGATCGGCTCGACCGCGGCGGGGGCCTCGGGCGACCAGTCGGCCTTGGACCAGTAGAGCCGCTTCGGCTCCAGGAAGACCACCGGGTCGTCGGAGGCGATCGACTCCCGCAGCAGCCCGTACGCGTCCTCGACCGTGGCCGGGGTGACGACGTGCAGGCCGGGGGTGGCCATGTAGTACGCCTCGGAGGAGTCGCTGTGGTGCTCGACCCCGCCGATGCCACCGCCGTACGGCACCCGCACGGTGATCGGCAGCGGCATGGCCCCGCCGGTACGGTTGCGCATCTTGGCGACATGGCTCATCAGCTGCTCGAACGCCGGATAGGCGAACGCGTCGAACTGCATCTCCACGACGGGCCGCAGCCCGTACATCGCCATGCCGACGGCCGCGCCGAGGATGCCGGCCTCGGCCAGCGGGGTGTCGGTGCAGCGGTCGTCTCCGAACTCCTTCGCCAGCCCGTCGGTGATCCGGAAGACCCCGCCGAGCGTGCCCACGTCCTCACCGAGCACATGGACGGCGGGGTCCTCGGCCATCGCGTCGCGGAGCGCGCGCCCGAGGGCCTGCGCCATCGTGGCCGGTTTCGCCTTCACGGGGCGGCCCTCGGCCGTCACTGCCGCCGTGGTCATCGTCCTGCCTCCGGGCCGTGCTCGTCGTGGTCCTGCTCGGCGTCCAGCTCGGCGCGCAGAGCGGCGGCCTGCTCCCGGAGCTGGCTCGTCTGCTCGGCGTACACATGGGTGAAAAGGTCCATCGGGGCCAGCTCCGGATCCGCGTTCATCCGGTCGCGCAGGGTGGCGGCCATGCGCTCGGCGGCCTCCTTCGCCTGCTCGATGCCCGCGTCGTCCAGCAGCCCGCGCTCCGTCAGCTCCCGCTCCAGAAGCCGCACCGGGTCGTGCGCCTTCCACGCCTCGACCTCGCTGTCGACCCGGTAGCGGGTGGCGTCGTCGGCGTTGGTGTGCGCCTCCATGCGATAGGTGACCGCCTCGACCAGCGTCGGGCCCTCGCCGCGCCGGGCGCGGGCGACGGCCTCGCTCAGCACCTGGTGCACCGCCGCCGCGTCGTTGCCGTCGACCAGGCGGCCCGGCATCCCGTATCCGACGGCCTTGTGGGCGAGGGAGGGGGCGGCGGTCTGCTTGGCCAGCGGCACCGAGATCGCGAAGCCGTTGTTCTGGACGAAGAAGACGACCGGGGCCTTCCAGACGGCCGCGAAATTCAGCGCCTCGTGGAAGTCGCCCTCGCTGGTGCCGCCGTCGCCGACCATGGCGAGCGCCACCACGTCGTCGCCCTTGAGCCGGGCGGCGTGGGCCAGCCCCACGGCGTGCGGGAGCTGGGTGGCGAGCGGGGTGCACAGCGGGGCGATGCGGTGCTCGCGCGGGTCGTAACCGGTGTGCCGGTCGCCGCGCAGCAGGGTCAGCGCCTCGACCGGGTCCAGGCCGCGCGCGACGGCCGCGAGCGTGTCGCGGTAGCTGGGGAAGAGCCAGTCACGCTCCTCCAGCACCAGGGCGGCGGCGATCTCGCACGCCTCCTGGCCGGTGCTCGACGGGTAGACCGCCAGTCGGCCCTGCTTCGTCAGCGCGGTGGCCTGGGCGTTGTAGCGACGCCCGCGCACCAGCTCCGCGTGGAGCCGGAGCAGCAGCTCGGGGTCGACGTCGGCGACCGCGTCCGTACCGAGCACCCGGTAGGGCTCCGGGTCCGGGAGCAGCGGGGCGGGGTCGGTGATCGGCTTCCAGGCCGGGGGCGGCGTGGGCCGGTAGGCCGCGCCGGGCAGCTCTTGGACCGTCATGAGAAGCACCTCCTGGCATCGAGGGAGATCGAGGGGTGTCGATCGGCGGTGTCGATGGGTGTCGATGGTGTCGATCGGGGGCGAGACATCGAGGGGCGGGCGAGGCACGGGTGTGGTGTGCCTCACCTACCGATTGTTCGGTCGCAAGGGCATTTTGGCTACAGGCGCCGCCAGCCTGTGGACAAACGGTTCTCCACAGCCTGGGATAGGGACAGGTCGTCCACGACAGGGAGGCGCGGGCCGATGGCAGCTGAACAAATGGCCGACAAGGGCGATGAGCCGGGCCAGGCCCCGCCCGCCGTCACGCCGCCGACCGCGCCCGCGGCCGTACCGTCGGCCGCCCCCGCGGGCCCGGCCTCGGAGCCGCCCCCGGTTCCGCCCGCCCGGCCGCTGGACGCCATCGACCGCGACATCCTGCGCATCCTCCAGACGGACGGCCGCGCCTCGATACGGTCCGTGGCCGAACGGGTCCATGTCTCGCGCGCCAACGCCTACGCCCGGATCAACCGGCTCGTCGAGGACGGCGTGATCCGCGGCTTCGGCGCCCGGGTCGACCACGAACGGGCCGGCCAGGGGGCGTCCGCGTACATCACGCTCAAGATCGTGCAGAACTCCTGGCGCACCGTGCGCGAGCAGCTCCAGGCGCTGCCCGGGGCCACGCACATCGCTCTGGTCAGCGGCGACTTCGACGTACTGCTTCTGGTGCACACGCCGGACAACCGGGCGCTGCGCGAGCTGGTCCTGACCCGGATCCAGTCCATCCCCGAGGTGCTCTCGACGCGCACGCTGCTGGTGTTCGAGGAGACGGACCTCGGACCGCGCCCGGACCGGCCCGCCGAACTCGCCTGACCGCGCCGACGACGGCAGGCGGACCACCCGGCAGGCGAACGGCCCGGCAGCCGGACGGCCGGCAGGCTCAGCGGGTGCCGCTCGCCCGCATCCCCTCGAAAGCCAGCTGGACGACCGTGTCCGCGAGCTGCTCCTCCCCGGGGAAGCCGCCCGGCTGCGGCCGGTACCACTCGACCAGCGAGTTCACCATGCCGAACAGCAGCCGGGTCGCCAGCCGTATGTCCACGTCCGCCCGCAGATCGCCCTCGGCGACCGCGGCCTGGAGCAGCTCCGACACCCGCTGGTCGAACTCGCGGCGCCGCTCCAGCGCCCACCGCTCCGTCTTGGTGTTGCCGCGCACCCGCAGCAGCAGGGTCACGTAGGGGACCTCCGCCATCAGCACGTCGACGGTCCGGCGCGTGACGTACTCGACGCGCTCGACCGCCCGCCCGCGCTGCGCCCCCGGCTCGTCGAGAATCGCGAAGAGCCCGTCGAGCGCCCGGCTCACGGCCCGGCGCAGCAGCTCCTCCTTGCCCGCCACATGGTGGTAGATGGAGGATTTCGAGATGCCCGCCGCCCGGGAGAGATGCTCCATGGACGTGCCGTCGTAGCCGCGCTCGTTGAAGACACGGACGGCGACGGTGAGCAGGGTCTCCGGTGTGTACGTGTCCCGCTTGGCCGTGGTCATGTCCGCGATCCTCTCCCATGAGGGATCAGCCCCGCACAGGCGGGGACCATCGAAGTTGTCCACAGGTTTCCCGGGGCCCCTTGTCCCGACCGATCGTTCGGTTACTCTAACTCCGTCCGTACGTCCCCGCCCGGCTCGATGAGGAGTTGGTCCGCCATGGCCTCCGCGCTCACCCCCCAGCAGCTGTCCGAGACCCACAGGACCACGCTCGACCAGGCCCTCGACGTGATCAGTACCCGCGCGTACTGGTCGCCGCACCCCGAGCACCCGAAGGCGTACGGCGAGGGCGGCGCCCCGGGCAGCCTCGGCGCGGCCGAGGGCAAGGCCGCCTTCGACGCACTGCTGGGCGCCCGGTTCGACCTGGGTCAGCCGGGCACCGACGGCTGGACCGGCGGCGAGGTCTCGCCGTACGGGCCGGAGCTCGGCATCGAGTATCCGCACGCCGACCTGGACGTCCTGCTGCCGGCGATGAAGGCCGGCACGGGCGCCTGGCGGGCGGCGGGGCCGGAGATCCGGGCCCTGGTCTGTCTGGAGATCCTGTCGCGGATCAGCGCCCGCACCCATGAGCTGGCCCACGCGGTGATGCACACGAGCGGCCAGGCCTTCATGATGGCGTTCCAGGCGGGCGGCCCGCACGCCCAGGACCGCGGCCTGGAGGCCGTGGCGTACGCCTACCGGGAGCAGGTCCGCACCCCGGAGACCGCCGACTGGTCCAAGCCGCAGGGCAAGCGCGATCCGCTGAAGCTGCACAAGTCGTTCATCACGTCCGGCCGCGGCGTCGCGCTGGTCATCGGCTGCAACACGTTCCCCACCTGGAACGGCTACCCGGGCCTCTTCGCCTCCCTCGCCACGGGCAATCCGGTGCTGGTCAAGCCGCACCCGCGCGCCGTGCTCCCGCTGGCGCTCACGGTGTCGATCGCCCGCGAGGTGCTGAGCGAGGCGGGCTTCGACCCGAACCTGGTCGCGCTGGCCGCCGAGCGGCCCGGCGAGGGCATCGCCAAGACCCTGGCGGTCCGCCCCGAGATCCGGATCATCGACTACACCGGCTCGACCGCCTTCGGCGACTGGCTGGAGGAGAACGCGCGCCAGGCCCAGGTCTACACGGAGAAGGCCGGCGTCAACACGATCGTCGTCGACTCCACCGACGACTACCGGGGCATGCTGGCCAACCTGGCGTTCTCGCTCTCGCTGTACAGCGGCCAGATGTGCACCACCCCGCAGAACCTGCTGATCCCCCGGGACGGCATCGCCACCGACGACGGCGCCAAGTCCTACGACGACGTGGTCGCCGACATCGCGGCCTCGGTCACCGGACTGCTCGGCGACGACGCCCGCGCGTCCGCGCTGCTCGGCGCGCTGGTCAACCCGGACGTCAGGGCCCGGGTGGAGGCGGCCGGTGAGCTGGGCGATGTGGCCCTGCCCTCGCGTGCGGTCGCCAACGCCGAGTTCCCCGACGCGGTCGTGCGTACGCCGGTCGTCGTGAAGCTCGACGGCACCAAGCCCGACGACGGCGCGGCCTACCTCTCCGAGTGCTTCGGGCCGGTGTCCTTCGCCGTCGCCGTCGAGTCGACGCCCGCCGCCCTGGACCTCCTGCGCCGTACGATCCGCGAGAAGGGCGCCATGACGGTCGGCGGGTACACCACCTCCCCCGAGGTGGAGCGCGCGATCGAGGAGGTCTGCCTGGACGAGTCGGCCCAGCTCTCGCTGAACCTGACCGGCGGGGTGTACGTCAACCAGACCGCCGCGTTCTCCGACTTCCACGGCTCGGGCGGCAACCCGGCGGCCAACGCGGCCCTGTGCGACGCGGCCTTCGTCGCCAACCGCTTCCGCGTGGTGGAGGTGCGCCGCCAGGCGTAGTCAGCGAGCGTCTCGCGGGTCCGGGACGTCGGCGTGGCGCTGCACCCACGCGTGCATCGCGATGGCCGCGGCAGCACCGGCGTTGATGGACCGGGTCGAGCCGAATTGGGCGATCGAGCACACCATCGCGGCGTGCTCGCGCGCCTCCTCGGTCAGGCCCGGGCCCTCCTGCCCGAACAGCAGGACGCAGCGGCGCGGCAGCTCGGTGCGCTCCAGCGGTACGGCGCCGGGGAGGTTGTCGATCCCGATGATCGGCAGCCCCTCGGCCGCCGCCCAGGCGGTCAGGTCTGCCGTGTCGGGGTGGTGGCGCACATGCTGGTAGCGGTCGGTGACCATGGCGCCGCGCCGGTTCCAGCGCCGTCGGCCCACGATGTGGATCTCCTTGGCCAGGAAGGCGTTGGCGGTCCGCACCACCGAGCCGATGTTGAAGTCGTGGCCCCAGTTCTCCACGGCCACATGGAAGTCGTGCCGCCGCAGGTCGAGATCGGCGACGATCGCCTTCTGCGTCCAGTAGCGGTACGCGTCGCCGACGTTGCGCCGGTCGCCCTGGGCCAGCAGCTCGGGGTCGTAGCGCTCGCCCTCGGGCCAGGGCAGCGGGTGCGGCCCGACGCCGATCGTCTGGCCGTAGCCGTCGTCGTACTGGAGGGGCTCCGTCGAAACGGGTTCCGCCGGGACGGGCCCCTCCGGGGGCTGCTGGGTTCTGCCGGTCTCACTGCTCACCCGACGAGCGTATGGCCCCCGCCGCCGCCCTGGTGCCGGGGCTCCTCCGTACCGCCGTGGCCGTCCTTCGCCGGTGCGGCCTCCGGTGGGTCCGCGGGTCCGTACGCGGTGCCGGGCGTCGCGGATGTTCCCGGCCTCCCCGGTCCACGGATGCGGCCGGGCAGCCGGGAGAGGAGCCGCCCCCTGCCGTTCGTGACCCGGACGCCCAGCCACACGAGGAATGCGGTCGGCAGGAACACGGCGTCTGCCGCGATCATCGCCATGGAGAAGAACGGCAGCCCCAGCAGCAGGGCGATCCCCGCGTGCTCGGCGATCATCACGACCAGCAGGACGTTCTTGACCCGCCGGTTGAACAGCGTGAAGGGAAAGGCGACCTGGACGATGACCGTGCCGTACGTCAGCACCATCACCATCAGCCCGCTGGCGCCCAGGATGTCCGACAGGGCAGGCCACGGGGTGAAGTAGTCGAGGTTGAGCGGGTAGTAGAGCGCGGTGCCGTCCTGCCAGCGCGAGCCCTGGATCTTGTACCAGCCGGCGGTCGCGTAGATCAGGCAGACCTCGGCCATGATCACGGCGAGCGTGGCGTTGTGCGCGAGGTTGGCCAGCACGTCGAGCAGGGTGCGGGGCTCGCTGTGCGGCGCGTAGCGGTTCACAGCCCACCAGACGGCGGCGGAGATCCAGAGGATCCACAGCAGCGTCCGCAGCCACCAGGTGCCGCCGAGCCCGCCCATCAGGGTGGCCGTCGCGAGAACGGGGCCGAGGACCACCCAGAGCACCGGGCCCACGATGTCCCGGAGCGGCGGCAGGCCCTGGGCGGCACGCTGCGCGTTGCGGGCCGCACGCCGGGCGTCCAGCGACCAGACCTGGGCGCAGCGCGTCAGCACGAGGTAGATCGCCATGAGGTGGACGACGTTGTCGCCGCCGTCGCCCATGAAGATGCTGCGGTTCTGCACCGAGAGCACGCCGACCATGAAGAGGACGGACATGGTCCGGGTCCGCCAGCCGACCATCAGCGCCGCAGCGGACAGCAGCGTGAGGATGTACACCGCCTCGAACCAGACCGTGCTGTCGGTCCACATCAGGACGGAGAAGGCCTCGTTGCCGTCCGTGAGCTGGCGGGCCAGGTCCCAGTGCCACGGGCTGTCCGGACCGTACAGCTCATGGCGGTTCGGCAGCTCGCGCAGCAGGAAGAAGAGGTAGGTGGCGGCGAAACCGATCCGGACGACGGCGCTCTGGTACGGGCCGAGGGCCGAGGCGGTGACGCGCTGAAGGGCACGGGCCAGACCGCCGCCGGGGCCGCCGGGGCCTCCGGAACCTTGAGGGCGGAGCCCGGTCGGCTGCGGGGCGGTCGGCTGCGCCCCGGGGTTCTGGGGGCTCTGGGGGCTCTGCGGGTTCTGCGGGCTCTGCGGGCTCTGCGGGCTCTGCGGGTTCTGGGGCGAGGGGATGGTCACTGGTCCGCCTCCGCACGCGCCGCGTCCCGGCGCTGTTCCGCCGCATGCTCGGGAAGATCGTCGGGGTTCACGGTCCACCAGGGGAGTACGCGGTAGACGGGCCGGGTGCTGATCTTCTCGGTGCTCCACGGGGGCGGGGCGATGGAGCTGGTGGCGGAGCGGAGCTGGATGCGTTCGATCGTGCCGCCGTAGTCGCGCTCGCTCAGCCGCAGCATCGCGATACGCCGCACGTAGCGCTCGGAGAGATCCCCGCGCAGGCCGTTGGGGCGGTTCTCGCTGTCGTGGGAATTGACGTAGAAGTCCCAGCCCCGGCGGAGCTCGTTCTGGTGCACATGGCTGGGGAAGAGGTTGCCGCGTATGCCTTTGGCGTCCTCGTGGGTGAGGTTCATCCACCGCGTGGTGTGCCGGCCGTCGGCCCCCACCACATCGGCCCGTACATGGACGGCGACGTTCTGCTGGAGCGGGTTGGGCGCGAAGAGCTTCCAGTTCTGCTCGAACTCCGGGTAGATCCAGCGGTCGATCGACTTCCCGTGCTGTTTGGTCAGCGTGTTCGACGGGGCGACGTGCAGGAACACCATGGCCACCTGCGTGCAGGCGAGCAGTCCGATCAGGGACAGCGCCAGGGCCGCGACCACCTGGTAGGGAGTGGAGAGGCCGGCCATGCCCCGGCCGGTGACCAGGGGATCCGCCACCGGCATCGAGGTCGTCGGCGGTATGGCTTCGGGGGTGTCCCGACCTTCCGCCGGCCGGTTCAACGCCTGCGGCCAGGCGTCCTTCCCCCCGCCCGCAGAGCCCCTGTCGTGGTCCGAATCCATCCCGCCCCGCTCACCGTCGATCACCACTCAGTTATCCACAGGGTTGACACCCTACGGGCCTCCGACTCACCATTGAAGTCAAGGAACCGAACGATCGGTCGGTAGGGAGCCCGGGATGGCGGCAGTGACTGCGGACCAGACGACGCAGAAGACGCTCGGCACGGTGGACGGGCCGGAGGCGGCGGGCGCGGACCACCTCGCGGCCTTCGACGCGGCCGTGGCGGCGGACGAGCGGATCGAGCCGCGCGACTGGATGCCCGACGCCTATCGGGCGACGCTGGTCCGCCAGATGGCCCAGCACGCCCACTCGGAGATCATCGGCATGCAGCCCGAGGCCAACTGGATCACCCGGGCGCCCTCGCTGCGCCGCAAGGCGATCCTCATGGCCAAGGTGCAGGACGAGGCGGGCCACGGCCTGTATCTGTACAGCGCCGCCGAGACCCTGGGCACGAGCCGCGAGGAGCTGCTCGACAAGCTCCACGCGGGCCGCCAGCGCTATTCGTCGATCTTCAACTACCCCACGCTGACCTGGGCCGACGTCGGCGCGATCGGCTGGCTGGTGGACGGCGCCGCGATCACCAACCAGGTGCCGCTCTGCCGCTGCTCCTACGGCCCCTACGCCCGCGCGATGGTCCGTATCTGCAAGGAGGAGTCCTTCCACCAGCGCCAGGGGTACGAGCTGCTGCTCGCCCTCAGCCGTGGCACTGAGGCCCAGCACGCCATGGCCCAGGACGCGGTGAACCGCTGGTGGTGGCCCTCCCTGATGATGTTCGGCCCGCCCGACGACGCCTCGTCGCATTCCGAGCAGTCCATGGCCTGGAAGATCAAGCGGCACTCCAACGACGAGCTGCGTCGGCGCTTCGTCGACATCTGCGTGCCCCAGGCCGAAGCGCTGGGCCTGGAGCTCCCGGACCCCGACATCCGGTGGAACGAGGAGCTGGGCAGCCACGACTTCGGCGCGATCGACTGGACGGAGTTCCAGGAGGTCCTCAAGGGCAACGGCCCCTGCAACGAACAGCGGATCAGCCAGCGGCGCCGGGCCCACGAGGACGGCGCCTGGGTCCGGGACGCGGCGGCCGCTTACGCCACCAAGCACGCCCCGGCACAGACATCGCCCCGGACACCGGGACCGGCATCAGCTCAGGCCTCAGCACCGGGACCGGCATCAACCCAGGCCTCAGCATCGGCATCGGCATCGGCATCGGCATCGGCATCGGCATCGGCACAGACCAGCGCGTCCGCGCAGCATGTGGAGGAGACGGCATGAGCAGCTCGACCGACTGGCCTCTGTGGGAGGTGTTCGTGCGCTCGCGGCGCGGACTGTCCCACACCCATGCGGGCAGCCTGCACGCGCCGGACGCCGAGATGGCCCTGCGCAACGCCCGCGACCTCTACACCCGCCGCTCGGAGGGCGTCTCGATCTGGGTGGTCCCGTCCACCGCGATCACCGCCTCCTCCCCCGACGAGAAGGACTCCTTCTTCGAGCCGGCCGGCGACAAGCCCTACCGCCACCCGACGTTCTACGAGATCCCGGACGGGGTGAAGCACCTGTGAGCGCCGCACTCGCCCTCGGCGACGACGCGCTGGTGCTCTCGCACCGGCTGGGGGAGTGGGCTGGCCACGCCCCCGTCCTGGAGGAGGAGGTGGCGCTCGCCAACATCGCCCTGGACCTGCTGGGGCAGGCGCGGGTGCTGCTCTCGCTCGTCGGCGACGAGGACGAGCTGGCCTACCTCCGCGAGGAGCGCGCCTTCCGCAACCTCCAGCTGGTCGAGCAGCCGAACGGGGACTTCGCCCACACCATCGCCCGGCAGCTTTACTTCTCGGTGTACCAGCACCTGCTGTACGAGCGACTGGCCGCCGGGGACGGCGAGTTCGCCGGCCTGGCGGGCAAGGCGGTGAAGGAGGTGGCCTACCACCGTGACCACGCCGAGCAGTGGGTCCTGCGGCTCGGCGACGGCACCGAGGAGAGCCACGGCCGGATGCAGAGCGGCCTGGACGCGCTGTGGCGGTTCACCGGCGAGATGTTCCAGCCGGTCGAAGGGCTGGGTTCCCCGGACTCCGGTGTCGACTGGGAGGAACTGCGCAGCAGTTGGCTCGCCATCGTCACCGACGTCGTCGAGCGCGCCACTCTCACCCTCCCCGCGGGCCCGCAGTCCGGGGGCTGGGCGGCGGGCGCGGGCCGGCAGGGCCTGCACACCGAGCCGTTCGGCCGCATGATCGCGGAGATGCAGCACCTGCACCGCAGTCACCCGGGGGCGTCATGGTGACCGACACCCGGCTGGAGGCGGAGCTGCGCGACCTGGCCGGCTCCGTGCCCGACCCCGAGCTCCCGGTGCTGACTCTGGCCGAGCTGGGCGTCGTGCGGGACGTCACGGTGGACGGCCCGGGCCGGGTGACCGTGCGGCTCACCCCGACCTACACCGGCTGCCCGGCGATCGAGGCGATGTCCGCCGACATCGAGCGGGTGCTGCACGACCACGGTGTCCCGGAGGTCTCCGTGGTCACGGTCCTGGCGCCGGCTTGGTCGACGGACGACATCAGCGCCGAAGGCCGCCGCAAGCTCACCGAGTTCGGCATCGCCCCGCCGCGCGCCCACAGCACGGACGGCGGACCCGTGCCGCTGACGCTCTCGGTGCGCTGCCCGCACTGCGGCTCCACGGACACGGAGCTGCTCAGCCGGTTCTCCTCCACGGCGTGCAAGGCCCTGCGCCGCTGCGTCGCCTGCCGTGAACCGTTCGACCACTTCAAGGAGTTGTAGATGTTCCATCCGCTCCGGGTCAGCGCGATCGAACGCATCACGGACGACGCGGTGGCCGTGACCCTCGCCGTGCCGGCCGAGCTGCGCGAGACCTTCCGCCACGCCCCCGGCCAGCATCTCAACGTGCGCTACACCGTGGACGGCCAGGAGATCCGCCGTTCGTACTCGATCTGCGCACCGGCCACCGAGCAGCCCGGCGAACCGGTGCTGCGGGTGGGCATCCGCATGGTCGAGGGCGGGGCGTTCTCCACGTACGCCCTGAAGGAGCTGGCCGTAGGGGACCAGGTGGAGGCGATGCCGCCGATGGGCCGCTTCGTCCTGAAGCCGCGCCCGGGCCTGTTCGCGGCGGTGGTCGGCGGCAGCGGCATCACCCCGGTGCTGTCCATGGCGGCCACCCTGCTCGACCGGGAGCCGACGGCCCGGTTCTGCCTGATCCGCAGTGACCGCACGGCGGCCTCGACGATGTTCCTCGACGAGGTGGCCGACCTCAAGGACCGCTATCCGGACCGCTTCCAGCTGGTCACCGCGCTCTCCCGGGAGGAGCAGTCGGCCGGGCTCCCCTCCGGGCGGCTGGACGCCGAACGGCTTACCGGCCTGCTGCCCGCCGTGCTTCCGGTCTCGGAGGTGGACGGCTGGTTCCTGTGTGGGCCGCTCGGTCTCGTACGGGGCACGGAGAAGGCCCTCAAGGCGCTCGGCGTCGACCGGTCCCGGGTCCACCAGGAGATCTTCCACGTCGACGAAGGCCCCGCCGACGTGACGGTGGTCAAGGTCGCCGCCCCGTCCGACTCCGTGCTGACGGCCACGCTCCACGGCCGATCGGGCAACTGGCCCGTGCAGGACTCCGAATCGCTGCTGGAGACGGTGCTGCGGAGCCGCTCGGACGCTCCGTACGCCTGCAAGGGCGGGGTCTGCGGGACCTGCCGGGCGTTCCTCGTCTCCGGCGAGGTCCGGATGGACCGCAACTTCGCGCTGGAACCGGAGGAGACGGAGGCGGGCTTCGTGCTGGCCTGCCAGTCGCATCCGCTCACCCCGGAGGTGGAGCTGGACTTCGACCGCTGAGGCCCGGGCGGGCCCGCCGCCCCGTTCTCTTCCCATCCCATAGAACCTGTTCTATCTTGACGGCCCGTCAGGTCGTGCAGGGGCAACGGGAGGCTGGGACAGTGGACTTCACCTTCACCGAGGAAAAACAGGCGGCCGCCGAGGCGGCCAGGGCCGTCTTCTCGGATGTCACACCCGACCGCGTGCCCAGTCCCGCCCTGACCCCGGGCGCCGTGGCGGAGGACATCGACCGGCACCTATGGAACGAGCTGGCGCGCACGGATCTGCTCGGGCTCACCCTGTCACCGGACCACGGCGGCGCGGGGCTCGACCCGATCGCGCTCTGTCTGGTCCTGCGGGAGTCGGCGAAGGTGCTGGCCAGGGTTCCGCTGCTGGAGAGCTGTGCGGTGGCGATGGCCGTCCAGCGGTACGGCGGGAGCGCCCTGGCGGCGGAGTTGCTGCCCCTGGCCGGCCGGGGCGAACTGATCCTGACCGTCGGCGCCAACGGACGCAGCGGTCACGATCCGGCCGAACTCGCCGTCACCGCAAGGCCGTACGGGGGGAGCGACGCGGAGCCGGACGGTGTGGCCGGAGGCTCAGAAGGTGGGGCCGAGGAGTCCGGGTGGGTGCTCGACGGCGTGCAGTCCGCCGTTCCCTGGGCTCAGGTGGCCGACTGGATCGCCGTTCCCGCGCACACCACCGGAGGCCGCCCGGTACTCGCCCTCGTGCCCCGTACCCGCGACGGGGTCACCCTGGCGGACCAGGTCTCCACCAGCGGTGAGCGCCTGGCCGAGGTCCGGCTCGACGCCGTGCGCGTGGAAGCGCGCGAGCTGATCGACGCGGACGGTTGCTGGGACTGGCTGCGGTCCCTGCTCACCACGGGGACGTGCGCGCTGGCGCTCGGGCTGGGCGAGCGGGTGCTCGCGATGACCGCCGAATACACCGGCAAGCGCGAGCAGTTCGGGTTCCCGGTGGCGACGTTCCAGGCGGTGGCGGTCCAGGCCGCCGACCGGTACATCGACCTACGGGCGATGGAGGCCACCCTCTGGCAGGCCGCCTGGCGGATCTCCACCGACGCCGGCGGCCCGCTCCCGGCGGCAGGCGATGTCGCCGTGGCGAAGATCTGGGCCTCCGACGGCGTCCGCCGTGTCGTGCAGACCGCCCAGCACCTGCACGGCGGCTTCGGCGCGGACACCGACTACCCGCTGCACCGCTTCCACGCCTGGGCGAAGCAGATCGAACTCTCCCTCGGCCCGGCGGCGGCCCACGAAGAGGCACTGGGAGACCTGCTGGCCGCCCACCCGCTCGGCTGACACCGCCCGCGCCCGAAGGACCGGCCGGCGGACCGGCCCAGCGGACCGACTCAGCCAACCTGCCCAGCGGACCGGCTCAGAGGACGAAGGCGGGCGTCCCGTTGTCCGCGACCATCGGGCGGCCGGCGCCGTCCCAGGCCTGCATGCCGCCGTCGATGTTCACCGCGTCGATGCCCTGCTGGACCAGGTACTGGGTGACCTGGGCCGAACGGCCGCCGACCCGGCACATCACGTGCACGCGCCGACCGTCCTCGGCGGACTCGGTCAGCTCGCCGAACCGGCCCACGAAGTCGCTCATCGGGATGTGCAGGGCACCCTCGACGTGACCGGCCGCCCACTCGTCGTTCTCACGGACGTCCAGGATGAAGCCGTCCGACGGCACCGCCGCGGCGTCCACCGAGGGCAGCGGGGCGTAATTCATGGGTCATGCCTTCTCTCGTACATACGCGGAAGAGTCGTCCACTCCCGGAAGAGTCACCCGGAACGCTACTGCACCCCGCCTGCCGCACCTGCCCACTGCACCCACTGCGCCTACTGCGTCATCTCCGCGAGCTCGGCCTCGCGCCGGGACACCTCGCCCAGCAGCTGCTCCGCGATGTCCTCCAGCAGCTGGTCCGGGTCGTCGGGGGCCATCCGCAGCATCGAGCCGATCGCGCCGTCCTCCAGCTCCTTGGCGAGCACCGTCAGCAGCTCCTTGCGCCGGCTGAGCCACTCCAGCCGGGCGTAGAGCTCCTCGCTCTCGCTCAGCGGGGCCGGCGGCTGCACCGGACCGGCCGCCCACTCCGCCACGAGTTCCTTGAGCAGCTCGACGTCGCCGCGCCCGTAGGCGGCGTTCACCCGGGCGATGAACTCGTCCCGGCGCTGGCGCTCCACCTCGTCCTGGGCGAGGTCCGGGTGCGCCTTGCGGGCCAGCTCCCGGTAGAGCCTGCGGGCCTCCTCGCTCGGCCTGACCCGCTTCGGCGGCCGGACCGGCTGCTCGGTGAGCATGGCCGCGGCCTCGGGGGAGAGACCGTCGGTGTCCATCCAGTCGTGGAACAGCTCGTCGACCCCGGGCATCGGCATGACGATCGCCCGCGCCTCGCGCGCCTTGCGCTCGTCCTCCGGATCCCCGGTCCTGGCAGCCCGCGCCTCCGCGATCAGCGCGTCCAGCTCGTCGAGGCGGGCGTACATCGGGCCGAGCTTCTGGTGGTGCAGCCGGGAGAAGTTCTCGACCTCCACCCGGAAGGTCTCCACCGCGATCTCGAACTCGATCAACGCCTGCTCGGCGACCTGCACCGCCCTGGCCAGCCGGTCCTCGGGGCGCGGCTCGGCGTCCTCGGGGCCGGCGGGTCCGGGCGCGTCCGGCCCGGCCTCGTTCTGCTGAACGGCTTGGACACCGTCGCTGTCCTGCGGGACGTCGTCCTGCCGGTCTTCATCGTTCCGGGTGGTCGGCACCCCGGCGGCTTCGTGGGTCACCCGTCCAGCGTATGGCCACAGCCCGGCGGCGCGGCACACGCGGTGGGCCCGAACCGGACCCACCGCTTCACGCGCGCCGGACCCCGGACCGGTCACACACCGAACTCGGCGGCCAGCCTGCCCGCCTTGATCCCCCGCAGCAGCTCGGCGTGATCCGCTTCCGTACGGTCGGCGTACGTCACCGCGAACGCGGCCACCGCCTCGTCGAGCTCGTCGTTCTTGCCGCAGTAACCCGCCAGCAGGCGGGGGTCGGCGCTGTGGGCGTGCGCCCGCGCGAGCAGCGCGCCGGTCATCCGCCCGTAGTCGTCGACCTGGTCGGCGGCGAGCGCGGCGGGATCCACGCTCCCCTTGCGGTTCCGGAACTGCCGGACCTGGAACTGCCTGCCGTCGACGTCCGCCCAGCCGAGCAGGATGTCGCTGACGACCTGCATCCGCTTCTGCCCGAGCACCACCCGGCGGCCCTCGTGCGCCACCTCCGGCACGTCGAAACCGACCGAGGGCAGATAGGGGGCGAGCACCGAAGGGCGTGCCTCCTTCACCTGGAGGATCAGCGGCTCCCCGCGGTGGTCGAGCAGCAGCACCACATAGGACCGGGTTCCCACACTGCCGGTGCCGACCACCCGGAACGCCACGTCGTGGATCGTGTACCGGGCCAGCAGCGGCACCCGGTCCTCGGAGACGGTGGAGAGATAGCCGCCGAGGCCCGCGGCCCCGACCGCGGCCACGGCGTCCGGCACCCGGCGCAGCACCGGCCGGGCGTCGACGAAGCGCCGCCCACCGTCGGGGCACTCCTCGGTGGAGCGGGCGGCGAAGCGGGCGCTGGTGTTGTTGCGGGCCTTCTCCGAGACCCGCTCCAAGGTGCCGACCAGGTCACGCGCGTCCGTGTGCGAGACGAGCTCCTCGTCCGCGATCGCGTTCCAGGCGTCGAGGGCGGGCAGCTTGGCCAGCAGCCGCATCGTGCGGCGGTAGGCGCCGACGGCGTCGTACGCGCCCCGGCGGCAGGTGTCCTCGTCGGCCCCGGCGGCCCGGCCCGCGAGCACCAGAGAGGTGGCGAGCCGCTTGAGGTCCCATTCCCAGGGCCCGAAGACGGTCTCGTCGAAGTCGTTGAGATCGATGACCAGGCTGCCCCGGGCATCGCCGTAGAGGCCGAAGTTGGCCGCGTGCGCGTCGCCGCAGAGCTGGGCGCCCACTCCCGTGACCGGGCTGCCCGTCAGGTCGTGGGCCATCAGTCCGGCGGCACCCCGCAGAAACGCGAACGGGGTGGCGGCCATCCGGCCCACCCGTATCGGCGTCAGACCCGGCACACGGCCCCGGTTCGACTCCTCGACGGCCCGCACCGCGTCCGGCCGCCCCGGCGGCAGGACCAGTGAGGCGTGCGAGGACCGCGGCACCCGGTCGCGGAGCGCCTTGCCCGCGGCCTTCGGTGAACTCACGGCCCCACGGCGGGCGAACCCGGGCACGGCAGGAATGCGCGGATCCGGCCCCTCGGCACGCTGTTCAGGCATCGTCGTCCCGGTTATGCCCATGGAGCGTCGCCTCCCCCACCCTCGTACACACTCTCCGGCTGCCCGGCTGTCCCGCCCGGCCAGCAGCCCTGCCCAGCAGCGGCCGAGCACGACGGTACCGCCGATTCGGCAGCCCGCGTCAGCAGCCGCTGCCGGACTCCGGCGCGAGATAGGTGTCCGCCCACTGCCCCAGCTCCTTGAGCGCGGGCTCCATCGCGGCGCCGGCCTCGGTGAGCCGGTACGCGACGCGCAGCGGCGGTCCCTCGTCGACCTCGCGGATCACCAGGCCGGCCGTGCCGAGCTCGGTCAGCCGGTCCGAGAGCATCCGCTCACTGATCCCGGGAATCGCCCGGCGCAGCTCGGCGAAGTGCACCGGCCGCTGCAGCAGCACCGAGACGATCGGGCCGGTCCAGCGCTTGCCGAACAACTCGAAGACGCGACTGATCCCCACATCGACCCGTCGACAGGCCTGTTCGCCGTGATCCGCCATACCCCTAGCGTACTGCGCCGATGTCGGCAGCTTACTAAAAATAAGCAGCTATGCTATTAGTAGTTACGTACGCAATAGCTAGCCCCGGACGCCCGTGAGGTCCCGTCGCCCCACCCGCGCCCCCTTCCCCTCTCTGTGGAGATCCCCATGGCCACGCTTCTGCACCTCGACTCCGCCGTCTTCCCCCAGGGCTCCGCCTCCCGCGACGTCACCGCGGCGTTCGTCGAGGCCTGGCGCGAGCAGCACCCGGACGGCACCGTCGTCCACCGCGACCTCGCCGCCGATCCGCTGCCCCACCTGGACGCCGGCGCCACCGCCGCGGGCGCCGACGATCCGCTGCGCCGCGAGCTGGCCGACGAGCTGGCCGCGGCGGACGCCGTCCTGATCGGCGCACCGATGTACAACTTCACGATCCCGTCCACCCTCAAGGCCTGGCTGGACCAGGTGATCATCGTCGGGCACAACGCGGGACCGGACTCCCCCGTCGCCGGAACCCCGGTGACCGTCGTCGCCAGCCGCGGCGGTTCGTACGCGCCGGGCACCCCGCGCGAGAGCTTCGAATTTGTCCAGAATTACTTGGCGAAGGTGTTCGCGGGCATGTTCTCCGCCGAGGTGGACTTCATCGTTCCGGAGCTGACCCTCGCCCACTCCCAGCCCTCGATGGCCGAACTGATCCCGCTCGCCGAGGCCTCCCGCGCCCAGGCGCTCGACGACGCCCGGACGAAGGCGAAGGCCCTCGCCACCCGCCTCGCCGCCTGAGAGAACCTCAGACCCCCAAAAAAAGCAGACCCCGAAAAAGGCGGCCGGGGGGGGGGGGGGGGGGGGGGGGGGGGGGGGGGGGGGGGGGGGCGGCCCGCCGGGCCTCGCAACCACAAATCATATGCTAAAAATCTAGAACGAGAAAAAGGAAAAAA
>NZ_JAFEUF010000066.1:1623-11628 GCF_016901035.1 Streptomyces durocortorensis | reverse complement strand
CCTGGCCCCGGTCCGAAACCGGGGCCGCCCCCCCCCCCCCACCCCCCCCCCCCCCCCCCCAAAACCCCCCCCCCCCCCCCGGGGGGGGGGGGCCCGCGCCCCCCCCGCCCCGCCCCCCCCCCCCGCCGCATCATGATCAATCGGACGTTTCACGTGAAACATGGAACGCAAAACATGGCACGTGAAACATGGCACGTCCGGTCGCGGATCAGGCAGCCCCTCCGGCCGCCGCCGCGCCCGCGCCCGCAGGCTCCTCGTCGCCCTCGTCGCCCGCAGGCCCGGTCCGCGTACCGCGACCGGTTCCACCGCCCCGCAGGCCCGACCCGCCCGCCCGGGAGCCGGTGTCCTTCGCGGGATCGGCCCCCGCCCCCTTGGCCTCGGCGGCGATCCGGGCCTCCTGCTCCTCCCGCTCCGCCTTCTCGCGCGCCTGGGCCGCCAGATCCACCCGGCCCTCGGGCTTGATGTGGGCGATGACACCGGGGTGAGCGATCGAGGGCAGGATGTGGCGCCACATCTCCGCGACCTGCTCGCGCAGGTCGGCCCGCCCGGAGTCGGCCTCCGAGACCAGCTGGATACCGGTGAACGAGGCGACGATGATTTTGGCCGACACCATCGGGTCGATCTGCGGGAACACCTCGCCGCGCTCCTGCCCCAGCTCCAGCATCCGGGCGGTCGCGTCGATCCACTCGCCCCACGGATGCGGTCCGCCGAGGAAGACGCCCTCGATGGAGAGCCTGGTACCGGCCCGGGCCATCGCGTTGTGGCGCAGGGCGAAAGCGAACTGCTGGCCGCCGTCCACCAGGGACTGGAGCGGCGATCCCTCCTGCTCGAACTCGACCGTGGAGGTCTGCTCGTCCATGATCGCCTGCGCGATGGCCTCCTTGGAGGCGAAGTGGAAGTACAAGGCCCCCTTGGTGACCTTGGCGCGGCGGAGAATCTCCGAGATGGCGGCACGCTCGTAGCCGTAGTCGTCGAAGACACTCGCCGCGGCATCCACGATCGACCGCCACGTCTGGACCGCGCGAGCCTGCTTCGCCATTTTCTGCCTCCGGGACGTTCTGTGCGCTCAACCCTTCACCGCCGAGACGCCGTCGATCCAACCTCTGCGGCCAGCGTATGCAAGTACGCCGTTGCACCGGCCATCGGTCTGTCCGGAAACCGTGCCCGCACCCCGGTGGATCACCGCCTGCGGACGACCGCTGCCGCCCTCCCCTCAGCCCCTCTCCTACCCGGCTGTCCGTACCCCGCCCGCCCGACGAAAACACGGGGCGACTCCCTCCGGAGCACGCAACGACGAAGAACCCCCGCTCCGGATCTCTCCGAAGCGGGGGCTCTCTCGAATCAACTTCAACAGCCGCAAGCGACTGCCGTTGTGCGCGAGGGGGGATTTGAACCCCCACGTCCCTAAGGACACTGGCACCTGAAGCCAGCGCGTCTGCCGTTCCGCCACTCGCGCATGAGTGGTGTTTTCAGACTCTCACTTTGGGGGGTGAGCGCCTGGCGACAAACGGAAGATTAGCACGCTGGACAGGGTGGATTCACATCCGTTGTTTCGCCGGCTCCGGGAGGGGAAGCGGGAACCCCGAACCATCGCCCCCCACTCCTCCAGAGTGCGTCCCGAGTGCGGGACACTGTGAGGAGGCCACCTCTACGATCCGTGTGAGGGGTGACACTCATCCACAGGCCAGACAAGGGGAACCAGCCGATTTCCCGACGCGTGGATACGATCAGTAAGCAGTACAGGGACGATGACAACGGAGGAGGTGCCCCATGGGGGTCATGAAGCGTTTCGAGCAGCGCCTCGAGGGGCTGGTCAACGGCACCTTCGCCAAGGTCTTCAAGTCCGAGGTGCAGCCCGTCGAGATCGCAGGCGCCCTCCAGCGCGAGTGCGACAACAACGCGACGATCTGGAACCGCGAGCGGACCGTCGTCCCCAACGACTTCATCGTCGAGCTCTCCACCCCCGACTACGAGCGGCTCAGCCCGTACTCCGGTCAGCTGGGCGACGAGCTCTCCGGCCTGGTGCGCGACTACGCCAAGCAGCAGCGCTACACCTTCATGGGGCCGATCAAGGTCCACCTGGAGAAGGCCGACGACCTCGACACCGGGCTCTACCGGGTCCGCAGCCGCACGCTGGCGTCGAGTTCGTCACAGCAGGACCAGGCGTCGCCGGACCGGTCCGCGCCCGGGCGGCCCGCCGCCCCGCAGGCTCCCGGCGGCTACGGCTACCCCCCGAGCACCGCTCCGCCGATGCCCGCGGCCCCGCCGCCGGGCGCCGGACGGCCCCCGGCCTCCACGAACGACCGGCGCCCGCCGGCCGCGCCCGGCCCCCTGCCGGACGCCCGGACGCGACGCTGGATCGAGATCAACGGCACGCGCCACCAGATTTCCCGCCCGACGTTGGTGATGGGACGATCCACCGACGCCGACGTGCGGATCGACGACCCCGGCGTATCGCGCCGGCACTGTGAGATCCGGACCGGAACGCCCTCGACGATCCAGGATCTCGGGTCTACCAACGGCATCGTGGTAGACGGGCAGCACACCACCCGCGCTACGCTCCGCGACGGCTCGCGGATCGTCGTGGGCAGCACCACCATCGTTTACCGGCAAGCCGAAGGGTGAAGCGGGGGCAATGTCAGAGCTGACCCTGACGGTCATGCGGCTAGGTTTCCTGGCTGTTCTGTGGCTGTTCGTCATCGTGGCCGTACAGGTCATCCGCAGCGACCTGTTCGGAACGCGCGTCACGCAGCGCGGCTCACGCCGCACTGCCGCCGACGCGCGCCCGCAGCAGGGCCGCCAACAACAACAAGCGGCGCCGCCCCAGCAGCGCCAGCAGCCCGGACGGCAGCGCCGTGGGGCACCCACAAAGCTGGTCGTGTCCGAAGGCACGCTCACGGGCACGACGGTCGCGCTCCAGGGCCAGACCATCACCCTGGGCCGGGCCCACGATTCAACGATCGTGCTGGACGACGACTACGCGTCCAGCAGGCATGCCAGGATCTACCCGGACCGTGACGGCCAGTGGATCGTCGAGGATCTCGGGTCCACCAACGGCACGTATCTGGAACGGACCCGGCTCACCACCCCGACACCAGTTCCGCTGGGCGCGCCGATCCGTATCGGCAAGACCGTCATCGAGCTGCGGAAGTAGTACGACAATGAGCGAGCGGAGCGAGCGAGCCGCGGCGGCCTGGACGACGGACGCTGCCCGGTTCCCGACCGGAGGGTGGGCAGTGTGGCTCGAGACAGGCTGTACCCCGAGGCGGACCCGACGGGGCAGGTGCGCATGAGTCTGTCGCTGCGCTTCGCCGCCGGTTCGCACAAGGGCATGATCCGGGAGGGGAACGAGGACTCCGGCTACGCCGGTCCCCGGCTCCTCGCCATCGCCGACGGCATGGGCGGTCAGGCGGCCGGTGAGGTCGCCAGCTCCGAGGTGATCTCCACGCTCGTCCCCCTCGACGACGACGTCCCGGGATCCGACCTCCTGACCTCGCTCGGCACCGCCGTGCAGCAGGCCAACGACCAGCTGCGCGTCATGGTCGAGGAGGACCCCCAGCTGGAGGGCATGGGCACCACGCTCACCGCCCTGCTCTGGACCGGTCAGCGCCTCGGCCTGGTGCACGTCGGCGACTCCCGCGCATACCTGCTGCGCGACGGCGTCCTGACGCAGATCACCCAGGACCACACCTGGGTGCAGCGCCTGGTGGACGAGGGCCGGATCACCGAGGAAGAGGCCACCACCCACCCGCAGCGCTCCCTGCTGATGCGGGCACTGGGCAGCGGCGACCATGTCGAGCCGGACCTCTCCATCCGCGAGGTCCGCGCCGGCGACCGCTATCTGATCTGCTCCGACGGCCTCTCCGGTGTGGTCTCGCACCAGACGATGGAAGAGACCCTCGCCAGCTACCAGGGCCCGCAGGAGACCATCCAGGAGCTGATCCAGCTCGCTCTGCGCGGCGGCGGCCCCGACAACATCACCTGCATCGTCGCCGACGTCCTGGACGTCGACAACAACGACACCCTGGCCGGGCAGCTCAGCGACACCCCGGTCGTCGTCGGCGCGGTCGCGGAGAACCAGGCCCAGCTGGGCGACGGCGGCGCCATGCAGACGCCCGCCGGCCGCGCGGCCGGCCTCGGCCGCCCCGTACCCCCGCCCGCCGGCGGCTTCGGCCCGCCCGGCAGCGGCGACCCCGGCTACGGGGGCATGCCGGACGGCTCCTACGACTCGTATACGGACGACGACTTCGTCAAACCGCGCGGCGGCCGTAAATGGCTGAAGCGTTCCGTCTACATCGTGCTGGCGCTGGCCGTGATCGGCGGCGGTCTGTACGGCGGCTACCGTTGGACGCAGACGCAGTACTACGTCGGCGCGCAGGACGAGAACGTGGCGCTGTTCCAGGGCATCAGCCAGGACCTCGCCTGGGTCTCGCTCTCGAAGGTCGAGAAGAACCACCCCGAGATCGAGCTCAAGTACCTGCCGCCGTACCAGCGCAAGCAGGTCGAGTCGACCATCGCCGAGGGCAACATCACCGACGCCCGCGAGAAGATCGACGAGCTGGCCGCCCAGGCCTCCGCCTGCAAGAAGGACGCGCAGCGCCGCGCGGCCGACGCCGAGAACCGGGCCCGTACGGGCGAGGGCGAGGCCGGCGGCACCGCCGGGGCCCCCGCCACCAGGACTTCCGCCACGTCCTCCGCCAAGGGGACCAAGCCGACCACCGCTCCCACTCCCGGCCCCAGCCTCTCGGAGCAAGAGAAGAAGCTGGTCCCGCAGTGCGGTAAGCAGTAAGCCGTAGGGGGCCTTCAGCACCATGAGCGTTGTCACCAACACGACCACCATCGGCGCGATCGACGCACCGAGCCGCCGTAACACCGAGCTGGCGCTCGTCGTCTTCGCCGTCGCCATCTCGGTGTTCGCCTACGCCAACGTGGGCCTCGCCCTCAACGGCGAACTGCCCGCGGGCATGCTCGGCTACGGGGCGGGGCTCGCGCTGCTCGGTGGGGTCGCCCACCTCGCGGTGCGGAGGTTCGCCAAGTACGCCGATCCGCTGCTGCTGCCGCTGGCGACCCTGCTCAACGGGCTGGGCCTTGCGCTGATCTGGCGGCTGGACCAGTCCGAACGGCTTCTGGCCCTCAAGAGCTTCGCGCCGGCGGCGTCCAAGCAGCTGATCTTCTCGGCGCTGGGCGTGGCGTTCTTCATCGGCGTGCTGGTCCTGCTGAAGGACCACCGCATCCTCCAGCGCTACACCTACATCTCCATGGTGTTGGCGCTGATTCTGCTGATCCTGCCGATGTTCTTCCCCGCCCAGTTCGGCGCGAAGATCTGGATCACCATTCCGGGAATCGGTTCGATCCAGCCCGGTGAGTTCGCGAAGATCGTCATCGCGGTCTTCTTCTCCGGCTACCTGATGGTGAAGCGCGACGCCCTGGCCCTGGCCAGCCGGCGCTTCATGGGCATGTACCTGCCCCGCGGACGGGATCTCGGTCCGATCCTGGTCGTCTGGGCGATGTCGATCCTGATCCTCGTCTTCGAGACCGACCTCGGCACCTCGCTGCTCTTCTTCGGCATGTTCGTCGTCATGCTCTACGTGGCGACCGAGCGCACCAGTTGGATCGTCTTCGGCCTGACCATGTCGGCCGTGGGCGCGGTCGGCGTGGCCTCCTTCGAGCCGCACGTCAAGGACCGTGTCACCGCGTGGCTCGACCCCTTCGCAGGCTGGGGCACCCACCAGGCAAGTGAGCAGATGGCCCAGGTGCTGATGGCCTTCGGCTCCGGCGGCACGCTCGGGACCGGCCTCGGCCAGGGCAACTCCGACCTCATCCTCTTCGCGGCGAACTCCGACTTCATCCTCGCCACCGTGGGCGAGGAACTCGGGCTCGCCGGGGTGATGGCGTTCCTCCTGCTGTACGGGCTGATCGTCGAGCGCGGTGTCCGCACCGCCCTGGCCGCCCGCGACCCGTTCGGCAAGCTGCTGGCCATCGGACTCTCCGGCGCGTTCGCCATCCAGGTGTTCGTCGTCGCCGGCGGTGTCATGGGGCTCATCCCGCTCACCGGTATGACGATGCCGTTCCTCGCCGCCGGCGGATCCTCGGTCATCGCCAACTGGGCTCTGATCGGCATCCTCATCCGGATCAGCGACACCGCCCGCCGCCCGGCACCGGCACCCGCGCCCTCCACCGACGCCGAAATGACCCAGGTGGTCCGACCGTGAACAAGCCGCTGCGCCGGATCGCGATCTTCTGCGGAATCCTCGTCATGGCTCTCCTGATCCGGGACAACTGGCTCCAGTACGTCCGTGCCGACGAGCTGAACAGCCACAAGTACAACCGCCGCGTCGAGATCGAGCGGTACGCCCACGAGCGCGGCGACATCATCGTCGACGGCAAGGCCATCACCGGCTCCGCCGAGACCGAGGACAGCGACTTCACGTACAAGCGGGTCTGGAAGGACGGCCCCCTGTGGGCACCGGTCACCGGCTATTCGTCCCAGGCCTTCGACTCCTCGCAGCTGGAGAACCTGGAAGACGGCATCCTCACCGGCAACGACGACCAGCTGTTCTTCGACCGGACGCTGTCGATGTTCACCGGCGAGAAGAAGCGCGGCGGCAACATCGTCACCACGCTGAACGGCGACGCCCAGAAGGCCGCCTTCAAGGGGCTCGGCGACAAGAAGGGCGCGGTGGTCGCCCTCGACCCCAAGAGCGGCGCCATCCTCGCCCTCGCGAGCACCCCGTCCTACGACCCCTCGGTCTTCGCCGGAAACTCCATGAAGGACTCGGACAACCGGCAGAAGCTCCTGAAGGACAAGGACAAGCCGATGCTCAACCGGGCATTGCGCGAGACCTACCCCCCGGGCTCCACCTTCAAGGTCGTCACCGCCGCCGCCGCCCTGGAGAACGGGCTCTACGACGACATCGACGCCAAGACGGAGTCCCCGCTTCCCTGGAGGCTGCCGCAGACCGACAGGGACCTCCAGAACGAGGGCAACATCCCCTGCGAGAACGCCTCGCTGCGGGAGGCCCTGCGCTGGTCGTGCAACACCGTCTTCGGGAAGATGAGCGACGACCTCGGCAACCGGAAGATGATCGAGCAGACGGACAAGTTCGGCTTCAACAAGGAAGTCTTCACGCCCGTCCGCGCCGACGCGAGCATCTACCCCGAGGACAACAAGCCGCAGAACGCCATGGCCGGCATCGGGCAGGCGTCCAACCGGACCACCCCGCTCCAGATGGCCATGGTGGCCTCCGCGATCGCCAACGACGGCAAGCTGATGCAGCCGTACATGGTCGCCGAGCGCCAGGCGCCCAACCTGGACCCGGTCTACACCGCGGAGCCCGAGGAACTCAGCCGCGCGCTCTCCGGTGAGAACGCCCAGAAGGTCCAGCAGATGATGGAGACCGTAGTCAAGGACGGCACGGGAACCAACGCGCAGATCCCCGGCGTCACAGTGGGCGGCAAGACCGGTACCGCCCAGCACGGTCTGAACAACAGCGAGAAGCCGTACGCCTGGTTCATCTCGTACGCGAAGACCGACAACGGCTCCCCGGTCGCCGTCGCCGTCGTGGTCGAGGACGGCAACGCCAACCGGGACGACATCTCCGGTGGCGGCCTGGCCGCCCCCATCGCGCGCGACGTGATGAAGGCGGTCATCGACAGCAAGAAGTGAGACCTGTCACGGCCGCCGCCCGCCATACCGGACATCGCATACCGGTCGGATATCGGCTGACGGGTGCGGGCTGATCACGTAACCCGTGCCCGGTAGCGTATGCGCGAACAGCGCACCGCCGCGGACCACACACGGGTGCGGTCGGGACTGACGGAGAGGGCTGGAACAGTATGGAAGAGCCGCGTCGCCTCGGCGGCCGGTACGAGCTGGGCTCGGTGCTCGGCCGTGGTGGCATGGCCGAGGTCTACCTCGCCCACGACACCCGGCTCGGCCGCACCGTAGCGGTGAAGACGCTCCGGGCCGATCTGGCCCGCGACCCGTCGTTCCAGGCCCGGTTCCGCCGTGAGGCCCAGTCGGCCGCCTCGCTCAACCACCCCGCGATCGTCGCCGTGTACGACACCGGCGAGGACTACGTCGACGGGGTCTCCATCCCGTACATCGTGATGGAGTACGTCGACGGCTCCACGCTGCGGGAACTGCTGCACTCCGGGCGCAGGCTGCTTCCCGAGCGCACGCTGGAGATGACCGTCGGCATCCTCCAGGCCCTCGAATACTCGCACCGGGCCCAGATCGTCCACCGCGACATCAAGCCCGCGAACGTCATGCTGACGCGCACCGGCCAGGTCAAGGTCATGGACTTCGGCATCGCCCGCGCCATGGGCGACTCCGGGATGACGATGACGCAGACCGCCGCGGTCATCGGCACCGCCCAGTACCTCTCCCCGGAGCAGGCCAAGGGCGAGCAGGTCGACGCGCGCTCCGACCTGTACTCCACCGGCTGTCTGCTGTACGAGCTGCTCGCCGTGCGGCCCCCGTTCGTCGGGGACTCGCCCGTCGCGGTGGCCTACCAGCACGTCCGCGAGGAGCCGCAGCCGCCGAGCAACTTCGACCCCGAGATCACGCCCGAGATGGACGCGATCGTGCTGAAGGCGCTCACCAAGGACCCGGACTACCGCTACCAGTCCGCCGACGAGATGCGCGCCGACATCGAGGCATGCCTCGACGGCCAGCCGGTCGCGGCGACGGCGGCGATGGGCGCCGCGGGGTACGGGGGCTACGACGGCTACAACGCCGACCAGCCCACCGCCGCCCTGCGCCCGGCCGACCCGAACAACGCGCAGACCTCGATGCTGCCCCCGGTCAACCCGGACGACGGCGGCTACGGCTACGACGACCGCCAGGGCCGCCGGGGCCGGCAGAAGAAGAACAACACCTCGACGATCCTGCTGGTCGTCGCGGGCATCCTGGTGCTCATCGGCGCGATCCTGATCGGCCGGGTGATCTTCTCCGACAACGGGGGCGACGACCAGGTCAAGGCGCCGAACCTGGTGGGCTCCACGCTCAAGGAAGCGGAGACGCTGGCGGACAGATCCGGCGTCACCGTGAACGTCGGCGCCGAGGAGCCGTGCGAGGAGCAGGAGAAGGGCGCGATCTGCTCGCAGAACCCGTCGGCCGACGCGACGATGGACAAGGACGGCACCGTCACGGTCGTCGTCTCCACCGGAGCGCCCACGGTCGAGGTCCCCAACGTCCTGGAGAAGTCCGAGGACGGGGCCCGCGATGTCCTGGAGGACAAGGGCTTCACGGTCAACGTCACCACGAAGGAGTCCGAGAAGACCGAGGGCACCGTGATCAAGCAGGACCCGCCGGGCGGCGACCAGGCCGAGGACGGGGCCGAGATCACCATCACCGTGGCCAAGCAGTCGACCGACCCGATGCCCGACGTGCGCACCCGTCAGTACGACGCCGCCGTCGCCCAGCTCAACCAGCTCGGGTTCACCAACGTCTCGCGGGCCGACGTGGACTCGGACAAGCCGGCCGGAGAGGTGGTCGAGCAGACCCCCGCAGGCCCGAGCAAGCAGGCCAAGGACGTGCAGATCGTCCTCAAGGTCTCCAAGGGGCCGGCCGAGCCGGAGCAGGTTCAGATCCCCGGTGACCTCGGCGGCAAGTCGTACCAGGACGCGAAGGCCCAGCTCGAAGGGCTCGGCTTCGTGGTCGCGCTCACCCCGGGTTCGGTCGACAAGCCGGACGCCAAGGTGATCACCAGCAACCCCGCACCGAACACCCAGGCGGAGAAGGGCAGCACCGTCAACCTCGTGACCATCGAGGGCGGCGGGCCCGGCGGGGGCGGCGGGCCCGGCGGCGGCCTCTTCGGAGGCATGGGCGACGACTGAACCACCGGCCGGCCGCACCAGCCGGCACGGCGAAGGGCCCCCGTAACCCCGATGGGGACCCGGGCCCCTCCCCTAAACGCCAACCCGTACCCCCCCCACAGCCCACCACCGCCGGTTTAGTGCGGTCCATGTACACCTACTCCCTACGCACCACCGAGCCCCCGA
>NZ_JAFEUF010000066.1:0-1613 GCF_016901035.1 Streptomyces durocortorensis | reverse complement strand
CTCGTGGCTTCTACCCCCCCCGCCGCCCGCCCCCCCCGCCCCCCGCGGGGGGGCCCGGGGACACCATTTTGTTCGACCGGGGCCCTTCCCGTACAGGCGAACGCGTACGCGCCGCTCAGCGCAGCTCGGCCGGTTTCGTGCGGTCCTTGTCGACCTTCTCCGTACGCTCCAGCTCGCCCCAGACGATGTAGCGGTACTTCGAGGTGTAGACCGGGGTGCAGGTCGTCAGCGTGATGTAGCGGCCGGGCTCCTTGACGCCCGACTCCTCCGGGACCGGCTGAATGACGTCGACGTTGAACTTCGAGGTTTCGGGGAGCGTCTTGTAGACCTTGTAGACGTACCAGGTGTCCTTGGTCTCGAAGACGACCGGATCGCCGTTCTTCAGCTTGTGGATGTTGTGGAACTTCGCGCCGTGCCCGTCGCGGTGCGCGGCCAGCGTGAAGTTGCCCTCGTCGTCCCAGGGGAGGGCCGACTCGACGGGGTCGGTGTAGTAGCCCGCGATGCCGTTGTTGAGGGTCTTGGGGTCGGTGCCCTTCTTGACCAGCACCTCGCCGTCGTCCATGGCGGGCACGTGCAGGAAGCCGATGCCGTCCTTGGTGTCCAGGGCGCCCGGACCGTCCGCCCACTTGCTGCGGACCGTGTCGCCCTGCTTGTCGGCCTCCCGGTCGGCGAGCACGTTCGTCCACCACAGGGAGTAGACGACGAACAGCGCGAGCACCAGGCCTGCGGTGATCAGCAGTTCGCCGAAGACGCTGGCGGCCGTCGCCACGGGATGGTGGACGCGCCGGCGGGCCGGGGGCGGGGACGCGGACGTGTCGGTCCGCTCGTCGTGCTCGGTCCTCGCTGCCACCGCACCGTCCCTGTCGTGAGGATGTTCAGCCGACGAGCGCGTCGGGCTTCCCGTCGCTGCGTGGCCGTTCGTCGACCATCTTGCCCCAGACGATCAGCCGGTAGGTACTCGTGAATTCCGGGGTACAGGTCGTGAGCGTGAGGTACCTGCCCGGCTTCGTGAACCCGGAACCGACCGGGATCGGCTCGATCACCGAGATGTTGGACGGGGAGGTCTGCGGAAGGATGTTGGCCATCTCGTACGTGTAGTACGCGTCCCGGGTCTCGACCACGATCGGGTCGCCGGGGCTGAGCTTGTTGATGTAGCGGAACGGTTCGCCGTGGGTGTTGCGGTGACCGGCCACGGAGAAGTTGCCCTGCTTGTCGGAGGGCATCGCCGTCTTGAGCTTGCCCTCGCCGTAGTGGCCGATCATCCCCCGGTCGAGGACCTTCTCCTTGTCGATGCCCTCGGCGATCGGGGCGACGACGTCCAGCTTGGGGATGTGCATGATCGCGAAGCCCTCGCCGGGCGCGAACACCCCGGGCTTGCGGTCGCCGTTGGCCCACTGGTCCTGGATCCGGTTGGTCTCCTTGCCGGCGATCTGGTCGGCCCGGATGTTGGTCCACCACAGCTGGTAGGTGACGAACAGCAGCATCAGGACGCCCAGCGAGATGAACACCTCGCCGACCGCCCGGCTGGCGACGACCGCCGGGCTGTCCTTCGCCGCCCGCGCCGCGCGCCGGGCCTCCACCCGGGACATCGGGGCGGGCGCCCCGGCCGGCCG
>NZ_JAFEUF010000593.1 GCF_016901035.1 Streptomyces durocortorensis | reverse complement strand
GCGTGGATCCCGGCGCGGTGAGGATCGGGCACCGCGTCAGGGCGCAGGTGCTGCGCACGGGCGAGGACGCATTGCTGGTGTTCGCGCCGGCCGGGGAGCGACAATGAGCGCGGCATTGAAGGCCACCGATCGTGGTGGCGTGGCGATTCTGGGCACTGGGCTGGCAGGGCTCGGTCATGCGGGTGGCCGCACGGAGCAGGAGATCATCGCCCAGGCCGCGTACCGCGCGGTGGCGGCAAGCGGGCTGCGCATGGCCGATATCGACGGCATTATCA